>NZ_JAGPYZ010000009.1:0-55933 GCF_024454055.1 Corynebacterium sp. CCUG 70398 | reverse complement strand
GGAAGACGCCTACTATCAACAATCACACGCCCAGCCGTTGGGCGTTCAATAAGCGGAACGAAAACCAGGACGCTTCACGTCCCGAGTCTCGAAGCGAAACCCGTACCGACCCTCGCGCCGCCCACCGCCTCGACAACCGAACCGACCCCCGCCCCGAAAAACCCCGCCACGAAAACCCGTGCCGCCAACCCTGCGACTGGTTCGCTGTAGCCCATCAGACGTCCCGCTCACCGCTTTTCCCGCGGACTCCCGACCCGAGCCCCGTCTCGTTTGCCGGACCGGGCGGGCGAGTCGTTACGGGGCGCGTCGCGTCCACCGCCCCGAGGCCCGTCTCGGTGCCCGCTGGGGTTCGCTTCGGGCGTCGTTGCGGTTTTCGACCCGGGTGCCGTTTCGGGCACGTCCTCACGCTTCGGAGTCCGACACGTTAGCCGGAGCGGTTGCCGACACGGAAGCGGGGTACGGAGCGGGGACGTTGAACGTGCTGCGTGACCGTTGTATGTGAGCCAGAACCGCCGAAACCGCTTCGTACAATGACACCTATGTTCACCGCTTTGCACTCCGCCCTTGGAATTGCGCCCACCGACGAATTCACAAACGAGATGCTCGACCGACTGGTCGAGGAGCGCACTGCGGAGCGGCAAGACCTCGACTTCAAAGAGAAGATCGACAGCAAGCCGACTCGGCCTGAGAGCGACGTGAAGAAAGACCTGTGCGCTATGGCGAACAGCGGTGGTGGGGTCATTGTCTACGGCGTGGGTGAGCTTCCCGACATGAAAGACCACGCCGGTAAAAGGGTCAGTGCCGGCGAGTACTCCTCTGGACTGGAACAGTCGTATTTGACCGTTGCCACCGCCTACATTTCGCCGCCGCTGCGGGGTGTGGAGTTCCACCGGGTCGAACACCCCGAACACGAAGCATTCGTCGTCGTGGTGCCGGCGAGTCAGCAAGTGCCGCATATGTACTTCGCCGAAAAGAAAAACGCCACGGTGCTCGCTGCGCCGACTCGTAACGGGAGTCACTCAGAGTGGTTGAGTGAGCCTGAGATTTCGAACCTGTACAGGCTGCGGTTTCAACGGGAAGAAGCCTCGTCCCGTGAAGTAGACGAGGTGTATAGCAAGGTGGCCGCGAAGCGGTCTAGTGACGGCTTTTGGGGTGTCGGTGTTGCGGTGCCGACGTACCCGGCAAGAAAGGACGACGTTACTGAGCGTGACGCGATTATGGCAAGGTTTGCCGCTTATGACGACCCGCTGCGCCTGGAATACAACGGGGCGGTGTCTCCGGCGACTGCCTCGAATTACCGCAGGGGTTTGAAGTGTTGGACGTTTTCGGGAAAGCAGTACGACACGCAAGAATTGCTCGCGTATGTCGAGCTGCACGAAAACGGGGTTGTCACCGTCCTGTCGCGGCTGGACAGGGAGACGTTCTCGACGGGGGACCAGATAGTGCCCACGCATGCGTTTGCGTGCTTGGTGGGTGACCTCTTGGCACTCATTCGCCACTACGGAGGTGTCACCGGCAACACCGACTACACCGTGCGTTGCAACGTCGAGTGGGACCAAGACAAGCCGCTGGTGTTGTGGCAGCCGAAAGATCCGAGGTACTTCTCTGAAGACCCACTGCCGTTAGAGTCCTTTAGCCCGGTGGAGGCGGAGGTAAGTGTTACCGCGAACGCTCCGCTCATTGACACCGCGAGGTCGCTGGTGCGGGACTGCTTGAACCAGGCAGGAGTTGAGCAGCTTCCGGTGTGGAGAAAGCAGTAAAGCTTAAACGCCTGTCCGTGTCAGACTACTAGAACTGCGGGTTCTTCTTCCGCTGGTAGGCGGCAGTGTCCACCGTTTCGAGCACCGAGCCGTCTGCCGTCACGACGCGCAATTCGGTGACCATTTCGCGCAGGTAGACGGACTGCTTATTCGTCCAACCGAGTTCCGTGGCGTAGAAGTCGCCGAGCGAGTCGGAGTAGCCCTCGTTCAGCGAGTTCCAGGCGCTCAAGTCAACGAACTTCTCCGGCTCGATTGTCACCGTCAGCACCCCGTCGCTGTAGGCGACGTCGGTGACGACCTTGGCGCGGACAACGCCTGCTTCGGCACGCTCGTTCAGCCAGTCCCGAATAATGGTGCCGGGGGCGGGGAAAGACATTGTGTGCTCCTTGGCTGTGGTGTTTTGGAGAGGGGACAACACCGAGGGTAGCGACGGGCTCGACGCGGGTACGGAAGTATCGACTACATGTTCTAATCGCTGGCGGTCACCGACAGGGTCGGTCTGTCGAAACCCGCCACGGTGACCCTTCGCTCACCGTGGCGGGTTTCTCTCTGCATTTCTACACGGGGTAGACCGTACGAATTGTCCTACTCAACTGCGCCGGCACACCCTCGTCCCGGAACGACTGGGTAATGCGACGAGCCTCCTCAAAGTCGTTGCAACGAGCCAGGAAGTCTATGGCTTCTGCGGTCCAGACTTCCCAGGTGTCCTGGCAGAACATTGCGTCCAGGAGCTCGCGGGGCGCGTCCTCTTTCGGCGCGTCGCCTGCCTCCAGCTCTTTCGGGTCGAACTGGTCGGCGGCCACGAGGTTGTCCCGTTCGTAGTACGTCAGGTGGCGCGGGTTTGCGTCGGCCTCCAGCGTGATCATGCCGTTGTCCTGGTCGGAGTATTTGACCAGCGTGGTCAGAAACTTCATTGCCTGGAACACGTCGAGGTGAACGTGCTCACCGTCAGCTCCGACAACGCGGACGCTGTCGGCGTGACGGCGGAGGAACCGGTTCATTGTGACCAGCTCGTCCCGGTTGAAGAACACGTCAAGCGAGAGCAACACCTCCTTGTTTGTGCGTGGGGTCGTGGTTTTCTTTTCTTCGGTGCAGCGGTGTGGTGGCGCTGCGTTCGAGTTGTGGTGGGTCATAGAAAGTAGCCTGCCTTACCTCGAAAAGCCGTCCACTAACCCAGGGGCAGGCAGTTAGGTGCAGGTTAGGACGTCTCTTTCAACCGCGGGTCGCTCTCGGACTCAATGCGGTCCCAGCGCACGAGGTACGCCGCGGCCTGTTCACCGCGGGCAAGACGCTCGCCGACCTCCTTGAGAGCTAGCTCTGCCGACCAGTGGGCGGACAGAAGCCGAAAGTCCCCGTCTCGCGCCTCGACTCGGACCGCGGAGTATGGGTACGGGTCGGAAAGAGAGCGCATTTTCTTGGCGTAGAACGTGTCCGGCGCGGCCTCCTGCGGCCACGTCGAGCCAGGCACACCACCGTCACTGTCGTGTCGTTGTTCAGTCATGGACGGGCATTGTGTCGTCGAACGAGGCGAACCGCTACAGCGGGGGTTCGCACCTTGACCCAATTCGGGACTCCGCTGCCACGATTGACGCGCCCCTCCAGGCCAACGCCCCACTTCCAGCCCCTGGCGGCCTCCCGCACCGAGCCCCGCCACGACTCCCGAAACGACTGCCGCCCCCGGAACCCAGCCTTGCGACAGCCGCGTCTCACCACTGGCTCTCGTCCTCTGGCAACCGCTGCTCGAACGCTGCAATCAGCCCACGGTTCTCGTGCTCGTCAAAGGGGACGGCCATGGGCAAGTCGGTTTCGCCCAAAGCGCTGGTCTTGGTCAGTCGTTCCCTGCACCAGTTGAGCCACTCTTCGGCCTCTGGAACGCCTTCGAGCGCGTCGAGGTACTCCTCAATTTCCCGCCGCTCTTTCCAGACCTCAACGCGCCTGAGAAGTACCTTGTGACGCTCACCTTCCCGGTGGTGGACACGGGCGAGCTCCGTTGCCTTGTCGAGTCGGCGCTGCCGGCGCTCAGCCTCAAGTCGATCTCGCTCTTCCACCACTGCGTACCACTGCTCTCTGCGGTGGACGTCAGCAAAGAAGTCTCCGAGCACCGAATTTAGCCGCGTCGGCTTCGCAGGGGTGTCGTTACGCCTGGTGAAACCGACAGTGAGAGACACCAGGCCTGTGCCTTCTTTGACGTAGTACTTCGGCATTTCTTTGCCCTTGTTGTACGACCAGCGCAGCGAGTCCTCGTAGGCTTTGACCTCCTTCTTCGTCGGCGGCCGCTCGACGTTGTTTTCGCGCTCGCTGGCCCACACTTCATATGAGCGGTGGTCGGTGTCGAGCGTGACTTTCTCCAGCACCTTCTTGCCCTTGTAGTCCTCGGTGTCGTGTGCCGTCACGCTCCACCCGCGGGCTTGTGCCTCGGCAACAACGACATGCAGGAGCAACTTCGCACGCTGCTTCGTCTCTGCGCTGTACCACTTAGAGGTTCGCAGAAGCCGGTTGATAGCCGGGTGGAATTTGCGAACCTCAACTTCTCCCCGCAGGACAGGTCCTGGGTCTGGTGACACCCACTCGTCCGTGTCGAGCAACGCAGCGGTCACCGTCACGGGAGAGTCGAAGTGCCACGAGTCGGAGCGCCATTCGAGCATGAACTCTTTGCCGTCTGGGACAAGGTCTTTCCGCGGTCCTTTGACCCACTTTTCGACGGGGTCCCAGTCGGCTCGTGCCACGTCGCGGTTTTCTACGCGCCTGACAACCCACCCACGCTGAGAGGCGACCAAGTCTTCGAGCAAGTCGGTCACCCGCGCGTCCAGTGCTACTTCGCTCGCAGGTGGTGGCTCTGGTGGAGCATAAATCGGCGAGGCGACCACCGCCCCGGGTGCCGTACCGCGTTTTCGTTTCGGTCTCCGGAGCGGTTCTTTCCCTGCCAGCACCCGCTTGCCGCGCTCGGTGGCTGTTGCTTGCCAGGTCTTGCCGTGGCCTTTGACCTTGACGAGCTCATGGCCTTCAAGTGTGCGGGCGGTGGTTTTGTACGTCGAAGGCACCTCAGGGTCGGTGGGACACCCGTCAACGACCCATTGCAGGACGGTGCGTTGGCGCGGGGTGAGTTCTTTCGCGGCTGGCATGGGGTTATTGTCGCCGGTCGGAACGGGTTGCGCAGCGGTTAGCGGGGCGGGTGTCGTTTCGGGGGGACCACCCCTCAAGACTCGTTTTCGGCGTTTGCGTTTCCCTCAAACTCAAAGGCCATGCGAAGAATCATCTGGGTAAACTCGATGGCTTTCAACGCGGTAGATTGCCTCACCGATTTCAGCTCGTGAGTGGCTGCATTGCCCCAGAGTCGAATGCTGTCAGCCCAACTGTCCTTGATGCGCTTAGTGAGAATTCCCTCATTCACCAAAAAATTCACGCACTCTTCGAACTTTGGTGCCCAGCCCCTGTCGTTTTTCTCTGGTAGACCGCAACGAACAGCAGCAGCGAAGACTATCTTGCGGCACATAAGCACCGCGCTGGTGTAGGCGCCAACAGAGTATGTGAGGTTCGCTTCCTCCCACATCTCTGCAACGTCGCCAGGTAGGTTGTCGATAGGTTGCTGTTGTGTCCGCGGCGGGTAGATCTCCTCGCCACCACCCTCCCGAAAAATGCTGATTGAAGCTCCGCAGCAATCTTGGCAGACCATCCAGCGGTACCCG
This sequence comes from Corynebacterium sp. CCUG 70398, assembly GCF_024454055.1. Lineage (NCBI taxonomy): Bacteria > Bacillati > Actinomycetota > Actinomycetes > Mycobacteriales > Corynebacteriaceae > Corynebacterium > Corynebacterium sp. CCUG 70398. The sequence goes on along the minus strand of NZ_JAGPYZ010000009.1, from coordinate 50,487 downwards.
GTTTCAACGAAGTCGCGCCTGTCGGTGGCCCAGGCGATGTTGACCGTTTTTCCTGCTCCGCACACCGGGCAGGTGATAGCACCCGACTGTGCGCTATCGTCAGCAAACTCAAATCGTTGGTGTCCTTGGTTAACGTCCAGTTCAAGCAGGGCAAAATTTCTGTAGCCGAGCATCATCCTCCTTCGAAACGGGAATCGACACGTTAAGCGTAGCGAGCACCCCGACGCGCCTCGTTTTCTTTCGAACACCCCGTCGACTCTGCCAGGCTAAAAAGCGACACTCGACTCGTTTTCCGAGACGGTTCGATACGCTTATTCCAGCAAAAGAGAGGGTGCTGTTGCAAAGTTGGGCGGAGAGCCGAGACGACCCAGTTTCTCATTTCCTGATGGCCGCTGCGTGTGGGCGTTCTCAGGCCGTCTCGAAGACCCGGTTGACGATCACCGCGTCCGGATTGGGGTGCCCATAAGCAAACATCGTGCCCTGGCCTTTCCGTAATGAATGCATCGCTTCCATCCCTTTCAACGTCCGGTAGGCAGACGTCCGATTTTTGAACGTCCCCTTCGGTCCCAGGATTCGTTTCAACCGGCCATGATCTCCCTCGAGAACGTTGTTCAGGTATTTCACCTGCCGGTGCTCCACCGTCTGAGGGCAGATTCCCTCCGCCTTCAGCTCGAATATTGCCTTGGCCAGAGCTGGTGCCTTGTCGGTGTTGATGACCCGCGGGGACCCGGCTGTCGTATTCGATCGCAGGGTCTTGGCCAGGAAACGCTTGGCCGCCGCGACATTGCGCTTCGGAGAGAGATAAAAGTCCAGGGTCTGCCCACCGACGGTAATAGCCCGGTAGAGATAGCACCACGTGCCGCCGACCCGAATATAGGTCTCATCCACCCGCCAGGACCGGGCCTGCCAGTCGGGTACCTGCCGGTACCACCGAGTGTGCTTATCCAGCTCAGGGGCGTATTTCTGCACCCAGCGGTAGATCGTGGTGTGATCGACTGGCACACCCCGCTCGGTCATCATCTCTTCGAGATCGCGGTAGCTCACGCCGTAGCGGCAGTACCACCGCACCGCCCACAGGATGATGTCACGGGGGAAATGCCGACCGGAGAAGATGCCCATGGCCGTGATTATTTCACGTCAATCTTCCTACTGCCCCAACTTTGCAACAGCACCCTCTTGGGGGGCGTTGATCGTCATCTCCGCGAACAACGGCGACCCGTTCGTCCCCTCAGCGGCCGCACGTGGGGTACCCATCGACTCGCCCGTGATCGGGTTGATCCAGTCCACCCAGCCCTCGTACTCATCCGCTGTCAGGGAACGGGCGGCGGTGACCTCGCCGCTGGCATCGAGCACCGTGTATTCGGCCACGGCGTCGTCCGCGCCGAGGTAGTACTTATCGGCGCGGGAGCGGTCGGCCTCGACATAGCGGCGCGCGGCAGCACCAGAGCCGCGGAACAAGATCACCCCGCCCTTCATTCTGGCCTCCTCATGAGTCGTCTCATGAGGGAGGTGCGCACCACGGCCCCGCCGTGGCATACGTGCATCCAGTAGTTAGGCGTCAGCAGGTGGAAAGGGCGAGACGCAGCAGGTCGGAGACTCGTAAGGCGAGTCTGCGACGCGGGTACTTGCAGTGGGGCGCGCGGCTGTCAGACGGACGGAGTGGAGAAACGCGGCTCGTGGTGGTGCCTGGGCGCTAAGGCTTTGACGTTCCCTTGGATGTGGCGAGCAGCGTCCGTGCAACGGTGACGAGGTGTGCCAGGTCTTCGTATGCGGCCCCGTCTCTGGCCTGGACGGACATGCCCTGAATCAGGGCTCCGATAGTGCGAGCGAGTCCTGTGACATCGGTCGTCTCAGGGAGTTCACCGTCAGCGATGGCGTCGGTCATGCGCTGGCGGAGGCCGGTGAGGGCTTGGTCTCGTTCTGCTCGGCAGATTGCTGCGGCGGCCTCGGCGTCCTGCCCCGTGGCGAGCAGCCCGGTTGACACCAGGCATCCAAGGCCGGGCTCGGTCGTGAACTCGCGGGCGGCTCGGTCGAGGTACTCGATGACAGCGTCGGCGAGGGGGATGTCCGGTCGGATGCCGAAGCCGTACTCCTCCTGGTAGAGCCGCACCGCACGTTTGAAGAGGCGTTCCTTGGAGTCGAACGCCCGGTAGAGCTGCGGTGCTGTCAGCCCGGTCGCCTCCTGTAACGCGGTCATGCTCGCACCCTCGTAGCCCCGTTCCCAGAACACCATGAGGGCACGGTGGAGTGCCTGCTCTGGGTCGAACGTCCGTGGGCGTCCTGCCTTGCGCATGGTTTCCATAGTGACTGCTATGATACCCTAAGCCCGATTACGTAACAATCACTACGGAGGAATCATGACCCGATCCACAGCTCTCATCACCGGCGCATACCGAGGCATCGGCGCTGCCACCGCAGCAGCGCTCGCCCGCGACGGCGCCGCGCAGGTCTCCGCGTTCGGCAGGATCGGCACCCCCAAGGACGTCGCCGACATCATCAGTTTCCTCGCCAGCGATCGCGGGCGCTGGGTCACCGGGCAGACGATCGACGCCACCGGCGGCTCCAGCCTCTGAGCCCGCACGAAATGAACATGACCAGAACCGAAACCTCTGTCCACTCCCATCCTGTACGTCCTGGCCTCGCGCTGGCGGGGTTTGTGCTGCTGGTGTTCTGCACCGCCAGCGCCGAATACCTCGTCGCGGGAGTCCTCCCGCAGCTCGCGGCCGATGTCTCGGTCTCCATCGCAGCAGCGGGCCAGACCGTGACCGCCTACGCGCTCGGTGTTGCCATCGGCGGGCCGATCGTGACCGTGCTGACCGCGAAGCTGCCGCGCAAGGGGCTCGCCATCGGGCTCGGGGTGCTGTTCATCGCGGGCACGGTGCTGACCGTTCTCGCGCCATCGTTAGCGTGGATCATCGTCGGCCGCGTGGTCTCCGCGTGCAGCCAGGCCACGCTATTCGCCATCAGTCTCACGACTGCGACCGCCCTGCTCGGAGCGGAGAAACAGGGCCGGGCGATCGCGATCGTCACCTCCGGGCTCACGGTCGCTACCGTGCTGGGCGTGCCCCTCGGGGCATTCCTGGGTGGCGGCACGAACTGGAGGCTCCCGTTCGCGGTGATCGCCGCCGCCGCGATCCTCGGCACCCTGCTGCTCGTATGGACGATGCCTCGCACTCCCGCGCCGACCACCGGCGTGCGCGATGAGATCCGCGCCCTGCTGCGCGGCCCGGTACTCCTGGCCGTGGCGACCACGGTGATCGGTTTCGCCGGAGTCAGCGTGGTCTTCACCTACCTCGTGCCGCTGCTGACCGACGTGACCGGCATCGCAGCAGGAGTGATCCCCGCACTGCTGCTCGCATACGGCATCGGCGGCTTCATCGGGAACCTCATCGCCGGTCGCCTCGCCGACCTCTCGCTCGGCAAGACACTCGTCGGGGTGTTCCTCGCCCTCGTCGTCACACTGGCCGCGTTCCCACTGCTCGCGGGATACCGGGTGCCGATGATCGGACTCGTGCTGATCCTGGGCTTGCTCTCCACCGCGACAATCGCCCCCTTGCAGTCGCTCGTCCTCCGCCACGCGGGAGCCGCGCCAACCCTGTCGCTGGCGGTCAACGTCGGCGCGTACAACCTCGCCATCGCGATCGGCTCCGCCCTCGGCGGCGTCGGTGTCGCCGCAGGGCTCTTGCAATGGGGCGGCTTCGGCGGGGCCGGTTTCGCCATCCTCGGCCTGATCCTCGCGACCGTTGCACTCCGCGCTAAGCCACGACCTGACACGACCCCCACTGATTCCGCGACCGAGGAGACACACGCATGAAGATCGCACCCATCACCAGCTACGGCGGCCCCGAAGTCCTGACCGTCCAGGACGCGCCGATCCCGGAACCCGGCACGGGCGAAGCTCTGGTCGCAGTGATCGCCTCCACGATCAACCCGGTTGACGTGAAGACCCGCACGCCTGGCACACCGCAACAGGCTGGCCGCTTCCCGGCGGTGCTCGGCTGGGAATTGGCGGGCATCGTCATTACCGCGCCCATCGAGTCGGGCTGGTCGCCGGGCGATCGGGTCATTGCCATGCACCCACCCCGGCCGGACGGGTCGGGAAGCTGGCAGCAGTACGTCACGATCCCCGCCCAGTTCCTCGCGCCTGCGCCGGAGTCCGTCGATCTGCCAACGGCGGCGACCTTACCGCTTGCTGCGTTGACCGCCGACCAAGCGCTGCAACGGCTCGACCTCAAAGACGGTGAGCGGCTGCTTATCACAGGTGCCGCAGGCGGTGTCGGTGGCATGGCGGTGCAGCTCGCCGCACGCGCAGGGTTCACGATTGCGGGGCTGGTCTCACGTCCGGAACACGAGGCGGCAGTCCTCGAACTCGGGGCCGCATCCGCGCACTCGAACCCGACGAGCATGAGTGCGTTCGATGCAATCTTCGATACCGCAGGCATCTTCGACCACCCTCACCTGCTGCGCGAGGGAGGCAGGCTCGTCACCATCAGCGACGACACCATCCCCGAAACTCTTGAACAACGTGCAGTGATCGCGGTGCATAACTACGTCCAGCACGACTCGCAACGGCTCCGACAACTCTCTGACCTTGTGGACTCGGGCAAGCTCACACTGCGCGTCGCCGAACAGTACCCGCTTGCTCTGATCGAGCAGGCACATAGAAGCGCCGAGGTAGGCGGTCTACTCGGCAAAGTCGTCCTCACGACGTAGGGCAATACGCATGTGTCGAGCTATTCCAGCTGGTGCGGGTCGAGGTGCTCACAGAGTGTCTACTCCATCCAGGTTGTGCGCAGTGGAGTCAACGGAGCAGCCAGGACTTCCCTACCGCCAGCAACTCGAAGTGTGACTGAGCGCCGGGTGCCCTCGTCCATTTGACGCCCAAGTGCTCGGCCAGCCGTACCGGGGTGTAATCCCCGGCGCACATCAGTCGCCCGTATCGACGCACAACGCGTATCCGCATCAACAGCTCTATGCGCGGCGCAGGGTGAGCGGCGCGTCTGCTGACGGGTCGCCTTTGTAGGGATGCGATGGTGCGCGTTCTGGCGTGGGTTCCGGTGGCGCACCTCCTTCACGGGAGGTGCCACCGTGACCGAACACACCCCACCCACGACAGGCGACGATGCCCCAGCCCCGGATGGCTCGCCGCGCCACGGGTTCGAGACGCCAGAGGGCTTGCGTGCCCTGCTGATCCGGTTGCACGAGGCCAGGCCTGGGGCCTGGCGTGGTGACCGTGAAGCAGCGGAACTGATGCGGTACACGGCAGGGTGCTGTTGCAAAGTTGGGGCAGTAGGAAGATTGACGTGAAATAATCACGGCCATTGGCATCTTCTCCGGTCGGCATTTCCCCCGTGACATCATCCTGTGGGCGGTGCGGTGGTACTGCCGCTACGGCGTGAGCTACCGCGATCTCGAAGAGATGATGACCGAGCGGGGTGTGCCAGTCGATCACACGGTGCTGTTGCAAACTTCAGGTGGAGAGCCGTGACGTCCCAGTCTTCATCCTCTGATGCTCGCTGCGGGTCGGCGTTCTCAGGCAGCCTCGAACACCCGGCTGACGATCACCGCATCCGGGTTCGGTTGCCCGTAGGCAAACATCGCGCCCTGGCCTTTCCGTAATGAGTGCATCGCTTCCATCCCTTTCAACGTCCGGTAGGCGGAAATTCGGTTTTTGAACGCTCCCTTCGGTCCGAGGATCCGTTTCAGTCGCCCATGATCTCCTTCAATGACGTTATTGAGGTATTTCACCTGCCGGTGTTCCACGGTCTGCGGGCAGATTCCCTCTGACTTCAACTCGGCGATTGCCCTGGCCAGGGAGGGTGCTTTATCGGTGTTGATCACCCGCGGGAACCCGGTTATCGTGTTCGACCTCAGGGTCTTGGCCAGGAAACGCTTCGCTGCGGCGACGTTACGCTTTGGGGACAGGTAAAAATCCAGGGTATGCCCGCCCGCGGTGATGGCCCGATAGAGGTAGCACCACTTTCCCCCGACCCGGATATAGGTCTCGTCCACCCGCCAGGACCGGGCCTGCCAATCCGGGACTTGTCGGTACCACCGGGTCTGCTTGTCCAGCTCAGGAGCATATTTCTGGACCCAGCGGTAGATGGTGCTGTGATCGACCGGTACGCCGCGTTCGGTCATCATTTCTTCCAGATCGCGGTAGCTGAGCCCGTAGCTGGGAGGGCCACAACGTCCGAACGTAAGGCATTGGCCACGATGGGCCGTAGAGGCGGGCAGAAGGCCGCACAGCGATGGGAGACCGACCCCGAGGGCGACTACGCCCAACGACAGCGCGCCACGATGAAGAAAACACACCGGCGCAAGAAGATGCAGGGGCAGACCACGCGCGCACGGGTGCAACTGTTCATCGGCGAGGCCTTCGCCGACACCGGGAAGATACCCAAGCGCCGGGAGATTATGCGCGAGACGGGCCTCTCGGAGGCCACGATGAAGCGCCACGTTCGCTCACTCCGGGAGGACGGCCTCATGCCGGACTAGGGGGGTCACGCCGTAAGCAATATACAGTTCCCCTGGAATTGCAAGAAACCCGTGCGGTATCGGCCCAAAACTCACTCTACCAAACGCCTTGCGTACCCCATGTTCGATTGAAGCCGTCTCCGAGACGTTCAGTGCGCCGAAGCCGCTATTTTTGTTGAGTTCCCCGGAGTCGGCCAAAATCGCCAGTTACCCCCGGAATAGGTCAATCAAATACCCCCGGACGGGGTCATCCGAGCGTGCAAACATGCACACACGTCCGCCACTCCTGTCGACGTCGTTCCGGCCACCCGCGTCGACACATCGAATCGGAACGACTTGCGCCTGCCAGGGGGTGTACTTTTGCGAGTGTGCGAGCGTTTTAGCTATGCGAAACAACGAAACTTTCACCAGCACACACCCGCACGGCTTACGGGTAGTCGTACCCGCCCTTGGACTTCAGGCCTCGCCTCGACGGAGCCTTCTGGTACGGCCACATTGGCATGTGGACCGCGGCCTCGACGGCGGCGACAGTGTCGGCAGACGGCCACACGTCACCTGTGACCCAGCGCGAGAGCACCGAGGGGTGCAACCCGCACCTGCGGGCGAAGTCCGACCGGTTTTTCGCCCAGCCTTCGGCAACGTAGTACTCGACCGTTTTCACGAGGTTGTCCCGCAATGCCCAGGCTTTGCGGTAGACCTCTGGCACCGTCTCGACGTCCACGTCGGGCCACGTCTCGTATGCGCGCCTGGGTGGTGGGAACTGGGCCATACCTGCCACGCTACCGCGTGGGTAGTGCGAACCGAAGCGCAAACAAGCAATGGGGGTACTGGCTTCGGTGTCACGCCCATTTCCGCCGCGCACCCCGTCTCGTTCACCCGTTACGAGTTCCGCTTCGTGACCCGAGGCGGTGCAGCATGACGCTCACCAACCAGCAGCGCGAAGAAGTTGTGCGCCGTATTGAAAACTACGCCCCTCAAGGCACCGACGACGGCGCTTGGGAACACATTGCTCATTTCGTCCGTGAGACTGCGAAGAAGGCTACTGTCGAGTCGGCAACCGGGTCAAAGGCATTCGTTGCGGACGCGAAGTCGAGCGTTGACGTGCGTGGTGTACTGCGTGTGCTGACCCGAGCCTCCGCGAGGGCGTTCAACTCCGGGCGTGTGCTCGCCGTTGACACGGTGCTTAGTGAAGCGAACGTGAACGCAGTGCTTGCGGGTTTGGAGTCGAGGAACTCGGTCACTCGCGACGGCTACCTCTACCGGCTCCTGCGCGAGGCAATCAACGGCCAGGAGTTGTCGTTGTACCACCGACGGGACATCGAAAAGCCGCCGGCACAGCCGTACGAGCCGAACGACTGGCAGCGCCTGCACCACTGGGTCGTTTCACAGTCCACCACGCTTCGTCGCGAGCGTGCGGCGGTCATTGTCGGTCTTGGCCTGGGTGCCGGCATTGGCCCAGAAGTCGCTCTCGTGAAAGCTCGTGACGTGACGCTCGACGCGAACGGCGTGGTGTGGGTTGCTGTGCCGCATCGTGTCGCTGAGGGCGCGGCGCCCGCCATTCCTGTGGCGGCGGCACTGGCTCGAAGTGTGTGGGAAGTGGTGCAAGAGCGTGAGCCCGACGAGTTGCTGCTCGGTGGCGCAGAGAGCGACGTTCGAGAAATTACGAAACGGTTGAACCTAAACCGTTCGTTCAGGGTCGAACTCGACAGGTTGCGTGCGACGTGGGTGCGCTCGGTGGTGCGCCACTTACCGCGCGAGACTGCGGCGGCCGCGGTGGGCACTGACCTCATCAACTTTCGTCGCCTTGAGAAAACCGCGCGTCTTGACCCGGCCACACCCGACACGCTTGCCGACAGGCTCGACGTGTTGGCAGACCCGCTTCGTGACTGGCCGGCGCTGCGGTTGTCTGAGGCCGCACCTGTGGCTGACGTGGAGGAAGGCACCGGTTCCGCCCCGGTCTCCGACGCAGTGGTCGTGACGCTTCCCGGCACGGCCAGCAACAACACGGACGAGGCCGAACCGGAGCGTGAAACCGAGACACCAGAGCCACAGACCGCCGTCGCCGACCTCGACGCGCACCGCCCAAAGCAGGCACCCCGCTCAATTTCGAGCAAACTGCCTGCCCCCGAAGAGGGTCGTCTTACTGACTTTGCCCGCGGACCGAACCCCGGTACGGAACGTCGTGGATGGTAGACATGTTGACCTGCGAAATTGCGGTGTTTGTCCAGGCAGAACATTCGGGAACACGCCGTATTCGTGTGCATGTTTGCACGCTGTGGACCTTGACGTCGTGTGCAAATTTGCACACACTGGGGCTAACTCTTTCCACCATAGGAGTAGCCCACGCCACCACCACCTTGTGTGTGGGCGGACAAGGACAAACGAATATGACCACCACAACCACCCGCAAGGACGTCCACCAGGTCATTGCGGCCTACACCCCGAAAGTTGTCGAACCCCACGAATGGGACGTTGTCGCACCGTTTGTGCGCGAGCACGTCGCTGCTGTCGCCAGTGCTGACTGGTCGGCTGACCAGTGCCGAAACGCCCTTCGACTCGTGACCCGTCTCGCAGTGCATGTGTTCAACGCTGGGCGAGACGTCAGCGTTGCAGCCGTGTTCAGCGAGGGTGCTATCAATGCATTTTGCCACCAGGAGCTCGACACCGCGGCAACGCACGTCCGTGGCACGTCACGGGCGACGCTGCGCCGCATTGCCAAGCAGGTCAACCCGAACTTCGACGGACCGCGTCAGCGTCCCGAGTACGGCAACGAGTCGAAGGCCGCACCGTACACCGAAGCAGAAGTGCTTGGCGTAAAGACCTGGGCTGACGCTGAGCACACCGAGTCTCGCCGCCAGCAGGCGAACCTGCTGCTCGCACTCACACTTGGCGCAGGGCTTCGCTCCGGCGAGGTCGCAAACCTCACGGCCGGCGACGTGGAGACCGACGCAGAAGGCACCGTCGTCTACCCGTGGGGCTACCGAGGGGCGGACAAACGGTTCGTGCCTGTCGAGCGCGAGTGGACAGGTGTTGTCGCCCAGGCCGTCGAGAATGCAGCAAGCACGACGGAGTGGCTGTTTCGACCACTTCGGACGACCGCCGACTCGGGCACCGTTGCGACGTTTACGAAACGCTCTCCGCACCGGGGCACGGTGCTCGACATGGCACGGGCACGGACAACCTGGCTTGTCAACCAGATCAAAAAGGGCGTGCCGGAGACCGCCGTCATCGAGGCCGCGGGGCTTTCCGACTTGCAGCACTACCGGCAGTTCTTGGTCGAACCGACACACGTTTCGGCGCGCGAGGCGAGAAGCCTGCTGTCCGGGACGTTGCACGAGACGCCGAAGCGAGGGCTGACGCTTATTCACGGCAGCGCGTAGGCGCTTTCCACACAAACTTTTAACCCCATAAAACACCTGGTCGTGACCCAGGGTGAGTTTTCTATTGCCAAAAACAGACCACTTGAAAAGGAGGTGGCAACAATGTCGAAGGGACTTCGCACACGCAAATACGCACCCGCGAAGAAAGGCCACCGCCACAACATTCGCCTGGTGGAGGAGCGCCGCGTGTCCTACGCCAATTTGCAGTTGGCCCAGCGCATTGTTGACACCTCCGGCGCGGTTGGTCTCGTGGACTCCTGGCGCGTCGCTGACGGGCTGAAAACCGACAAGGGCGGCCGCCCGCCTGAGGTGGACACCCGCGCGGCGCTGACGCTGTGGACCTACCAGGCAGTCACGCAGTCGCCACAGCTCATTGCCCACATGGCAAAGGCCGTCGCCTTCGGCTTAGAGGGCAAGGGCTGGGAACTTCTGGGGCTCACCCCATTCGACTGGGACGAAGCCGACCCGAAGGCGCATTTCGACACCTACATGACCTGGTACAAGCGCATTGCTGCCTGCCTCGACCGCGTTCGCGCGACCATTGAGCCCTTCCCGGAAGTGAGCAAGAAGAAGCGCTACACCGTCGAGGAGTGGGTGCCCTTCATTGCGTACTACGACGAAGAGAAGGGCAAGAAGGAAGTCCTCGCCCGCGTCGAGGAGCGAAAGGCCCGTGGCGTCGAGCTCACCAACCGCCTTGTGTGGGCGACTGTGGAACTCATGGACCCCGAGGCCTTCGCCAAGTGGAACGGCGACATTGCCGTTGACGGCACCATTATTCCGGTGTCGAAAAACGGCAACCCAAGCAAGAAGGATATGCTCGCCGGTAAGGCGAATAAGCACCGTCTTGTCGCTTCGACTCCGACGCTCGGCTGGCACGCCAAGGAAGGCGACCACGACGGCGAGAACACGAAGAAGACCGCGACGCACACTTGGGGTCTTGAGGCCACCGTCGTCGCCATGTGCGGTGAGGGTTTTGCCGAACCGGGTGGCGCGCCTGGACTCATTCTTGGCGTGACTGGCGGGGTGCCGGCTGTAGCGCCCTCGCAGCGCGTCTTCGAGTCGCTGAAGAACTTGACCGACCGCCCGGAACTCCCGCGCCGACACTTCATTGCTGACCGTCTCTACTCTCCGGGCCAGAACCCGGTGAAGTTTCAAATGCCTATGCGCAAACTGGGCTACGGGTTCGTCGCTGACATGCGCCGTGACACCCGTGGTGTGCAGACTACTACGACGTCTGGTGCGCCCATTGTGGACGGTACTGCGTACTGTCCTGCAATTCTCAACATGCCGCGCCTGCTCGACCCGTATACCGCTTGGGAAAAGGGCCAACTGACCGACCAGCAGTTCTCAAACCTGCTTCAGGCTCGCAAGCGTCTCGCGCTCGCCCGTTATGGCGCGAAGCCGAACAAGAAGGGCGACGTGCGCCTGGGCTGTCCTGCCCGCGCAGAGGGCGCGGAAATTACCTGTCCGCTGGTCCCGCCTGCCGAGGAAGGCAAGAAGAAGGCCGGCTTCCAAAAAGACGAGCTGACCGACTCCGAGGTGCCCTCGAAGGCCGCATGCCCCAAGGTGTGTCAACAGCGCACCGTGACGCTGAAGAACACCGCCGAGGACGGTGCGAAGTTCCTTCAACACGGTCCGGCTTTTATGACCGCCGAGTGGCGTAAAGAGTACGGCCGCCGCAACACCATTGAGTCGCGCAACGCCATGCTCAAGAACGGCTCCTACCAGGGCGCCGGCGACGTGACGACCCGTCTTATGCGTGGCTGGGCAGCGCAAATGCTGTGCATGGCCATGGCCGCGGTAGGCGTAAACCTCGCCATGCTCGACGCTGCTGCCTGGTCGCGTCCACACACGGGCCAGAAGCCGACTCCGCCACCGCCGCGGGGCGGCCGCCAGCCTGACGCTAACGACATTGAGCAGTGGAAGTTGGGCGACAACGCGCCACCGAAGGCGGCATAAGCCAAAAGGCCACCGGCTAAGACCTTGAATTTCAAGGCCTTCACGCTGAGTGGCCTACAGGTCGTGGAACGACACCGACTTTCTAAGCAAAAACCGGCCGGCAAAGCCCTTTGAGGCTGAAAAACCGGCCGGTTTTCGCGTTGTCGGAGATAGTTTCTTCAAAAGTTACCCAATTTCGAAAACTGGGTTTAACCTGGAAGGAGTTTCCTGAATTGAACGGAAAAGTTAACCGAAACCCCCCAGAAAAGTTGCGCCCCAGAGAAGAATCGAACTTCCGACACCGGCTTTAGGAGAGCCGTGCTCTATCCACTGAGCTACTGAGGCAACGAGAAGCTACGTTACCGCACCGACTTCTCGCCACGAAAGAAGCGGCCCGGATTGCCTTTGACCGGCCGCGAAAAACTACAGTCTCGCCAGTACCTGGTCGAGTGTCTCGTTGGCGGCTTGGATGGACTCTTCAGAGTCGTCTTTCAAAGCGATGGAAATGAAGGCTCCGTTCTTAACAGCAGCCAAGCTGTACAGCGGGAACTCCATTCCGTCATCGAAGACTGAATGCTGGAGCGTCGCAGCGCCCTTCTCGGCATCGGCGTTGAATGGGAGCTCTTTCTGTGTGATTTCTTGAGTTACTCCGTGCGCCTCGTAGGTGTACGAGCTGCACTTATCCTTATCCACCCCGTCATCGAAGATTCGGTAGTCGGCAATATCCGATGCCTCAGCTATGAGTGTGAAGCTGTCGATATCAAGGTCCGCCATCGTGAAGTTATCGACGTTCATGCTTGCTCGCTCTTGGCGCTAATGCCGTCTGCCTGGCGCTCCTGCTGCTGGGCAGTCTCGTCGCTTGAACTGCAACCAGCAACAGACATGAGCAGTGCGGCGGCTCCGAGAGCTTTCAGCGTGCGAGATGGGGACAGGCTCCTAGGCATCATGCGCCCAATGGTAGGTGCAGGGAACCGCATTGGCCGAGGATCTCACCCTGAAATCCGCATTAGGGCACAATCTTGTTTTCTAATTAGGCATGCCTTAGCCTTTTAAGGGTTACCCGAAACTAAGCATAGGCTTACTTATATCGAAAGGTGGATCGTGAAGTTTCCACGCACACTCGCAGCGCTGCTGTTTTCGTTCATCGCAGTGCTCGGTCTCGCCGGCTGCGCCTCCGATTCCAGCGGCAGTGACGCCGCAGGTTCCAACGGGGACGAGAAAAACGGCGAGGCAGTTCTGACCGTCACCGACGCGGCGGGCCGCACGGTCGATTTCGACAAGCAGCCGGAGCGCATCCTGCTGGCTGAAGGCCGCGGCATCTTCGCCACCTCTATCTTGCAGGACAATCCGTTTGAGAAGGTCGTGGCATACGGCGACGACTTTGAAAAGGCGGCGCCGGCCATGCGCGACAAGATCCTGGAGAAGTTCCCGGAGGCCAAGGAGCTGCCGCAGATCGGTTCCCTGCAGAAGGGCGATGTGACCGTGGAGAACCTCCTGGCACAGAAGCCGGATGTCGTTGTCATGACGCTGGACCAGAAGACGGTCGCCGAGCAGAACGGCTTCCTCACCGACATGGACGCGGTCGGCCTGAAGTACGTCTTCACCGACTTCCGCCAGGATCCGCTGAATAACACCGAGGTGTCCATGAAGCTCTTCGGCGATCTCTTCGGCAAGTCCGACCGCGCGGCAAGCTACAACAAGTTCTGGTCCGAGAAAGTCAGCGATATCACCGAGCGCGTCGACACAACGACGGAGAAGCCCAAGACCGTTGTGTGGATGGCAGCCGGCTTCAAGGACTGCTGCGCCATCGCGGGCGACGCCAACCTGGGCAAGCTCGTCGATGCGGCGGGAGGCCACAATGTCGGCCCGGAGATTCTGGGCACCGATGAAACGGAGATCACCCCGGAGAAGCTCGTCGAGGTCAACCCGGACAAGCTCGTCGTTTCCGGCGGCGAGTGGGCGCCCGACCCGCAGAAGACCGACGCGTTCAGCCATGTCGAGCTGGGCTACCAGGCCGACGAGGCAGCGGCACGCGAGTCCTTCGGCGGCCCGCTCCACGGCCCGGGTATGGAACAACTGACGGCCCCTAAGGAGGGCGATTTCTTCGCCGTCTACCATCAGTTCTACGACAGCCCGTACAACGTGTTCGCTCTCGAGGCATTCGCCAAGTGGCTCCACCCGGAGGAATTCGGGGACCTGGACCCGGCGAAGGACTTCGAGGACTTCCACGCCGAGTGGATGCCGATCGATTACAGCGGCACCTTCTTCCTCGACGGATACGAAGCCAAATAAGCGATAAGAAAAGAGCTCAATGACCACACGCGTAGCGCCCGACACCGAGCAAGAGAAGGATTCGCCGGACCGTGGGATTGAAAGTTACCGTCGCCGCGGCCGTCGTAAAGCAATCGCAATTGCTCTCCTGATCCTCGGTGCGATCGCGAGCTTCCTCGTCGCGGTTGTCGTTGGGCCCATCGATCTTTCGCTTAGCGACGTCTTCCGCGCCGTCTTTGACCCCGATTCCGTCGACCAGCAGACTGAGACCGTCGTGCGCACTCTCCGCCTCCCGGCGGCGGTGATGGCGGTGCTCGTCGGCGCGTCGTTGGGGCTGTCCGGCGCGCAAATGCAGACGATCCTGGACAACCCGTTGGCGGAGCCGTTCACCCTCGGCATCTCAGCCGCGGCTGCTCTCGGCGCGGCGGTGTCCATCGTGATGGGCTGGACGCTCATCCTGAACGCGCAGCTCAACCTCGCGCTCACCGCGGCGCTCTCCGCTCTCTTCGCGGTGCTGATCATCGCGGGCGCGGCGATCTGGCGCGGTGCGAACGCGGAATCGATGATTCTGCTCGGCATCGCCCTGTCCTTCTTCTTCCAGGCGGTGCTCTCCCTGCTGCAATACGTGGCTTCCAATGAGGCGCTCCAGCAGATCGTGTTCTGGACGATGGGCTCGATGCAGCGCGCGTCGTGGACGGCGAATATCGTGATCGCCGTCGTGCTCGCTCTGGCGATCCCCTTCTGTGTGGTCAACTCGTGGCGGCTCACCGCGCTGCGGCTTGGCGACGACCGTGCGGCGGCGCTCGGCATCAACGTGCAGCGCCTGCGCGTGACCACCCTGATCGTCGCTTCGCTGCTGGCGTCCGCGTCTGTGGCGTTCACCGGCATCATCGGTTTCATCGGCCTGGTCGGCCCGCACATCGCACGCATGATCGTCGGCGAAGACCAGAAATTCTTCCTCCCCGGCGCGACCGCTGCCGGCGCCATGCTCATGAGCCTCGCGTACGCAGTGTCGCTCTCGATCATTCCCGGCGTGGCCATTCCACTGGGAATCATTACCTCGCTCGTCGGCGTACCGTTCTTCGTGTTCCTGATCTTCACCCGCTCGCGTGGAAGGAGTGCTTAAGCCCCCATGGCCATCAGCGCAACAAATCTCACCGTGCGGTACGGCCGGACGACGATCATCGACGACATGACGTTCGGCCCGCTCGACGACGGCAAGATCACCGGCCTCATCGGCCCGAACGGCGCCGGCAAATCGACGCTCGTGAAAACGCTCGCCGGCATCAACAAGCCGTCCGAGGGCAGCGCGGACATCGTCGTTGACGGCCGCACGTTGAGCGCCAAGGAGCGCGTCCAAGCCGTCGGCTACGTGCCGCAGGACATGCTCTCGCGCGCAACACTCACCGCTTTCGAGTCCGTCATGGTCTCCGCGCGACGCCGCGGCGAAGGCACCAACAACGCACTGGAGAACACGGCGGCGGTCATGCACCGCCTGGGTATCACGAAGCTGTCCGACCGCATGATTTCCGACATGTCCGGCGGCCAGCGCCAGCTCGTCGCCGTCGCGCAGATGCTCGTGCGCTCACCGCGCATCATGCTTCTCGACGAGCCCACCTCCGCCCTCGACCTGCGCCACCAGGTGGAACTGCTGCAGATCATCCAGGACGAGGTCCGCGGCGACGACCGCCAGGCGCTCGTGGCGCTCCACGACCTGAACCTGGCGGCCCGCTTCTGCGACGAGCTACTGGTGATCAAGGACGGGCACGCCATCGCCAAGGGCACCCCGGCAGAAGTGCTCACCCCCGAGCTTCTCGAGCGCGTTTACGGCATTTCCGCCCGCATCATCAACGACGCCGGCGTGCCGATCGTCTGCCCAGTACTGCGTCTCCCCCGCCACGAAACACCGACCGACGCCGGCCCGATGGGCCCCATCGCGGTGAATGTGGAAGACGCGGATCCCGACGTTATCGACGCCATCACCTCGGCGCGTGCCTAGACTGTCTGCATGACTGGATACCTGGCCCCCACCAAGAAAGCTCGGGTCGCGGACCTGAGGCAGAAGAAGCTCGACGGCGAGAAGTGGGCGATGCTCACCGCCTACGACTACTCCACCGCCCGCGTCTTCGCGGAAGCCGGCATCGAATGCATGCTCGTCGGCGACTCCGCCGCCAATGTCGTCTACGGCTACGAGACCACCAACCAAGTCTCGGTCAACGAGATGACCTACCTAGCCGCAGCCGTCGTGCGCGGCGCCGGTAACGCGCTCGTTGTGGCCGACCTCCCCTTCGGCAGCTATGAAGCTTCCGACGAGCAAGCCGTGCGCACCGCCACCGAGATGATCCGCCGCAGCGGCGCCCACATGGTCAAACTCGAGGGCGGTGTCCGCATCGCGCCGCGCATCAAGGCGCTCAAGGACGCCGGTCTCGCAGTGTGCGCCCATGTGGGCTTCACCCCTCAGTCCGTGGACAATTTGAGCGGCTTCAAGGTCCAGGGCCGCGATGACAGCGCCGACCAGCTCTGGGCCGACACCAACGCGGTCGTCGAAGCGGGCGCGGACATGGTCGTTTTCGAGATGGTCCCGGCTGAGCTGGCCGAGGAGATCACCGCCAATTGCCCCGTTCCCACCATCGGCATCGGCGCTGGCCCGGACACGGATGCGCAAGTGCTGGTCTGGCACGATTTGGCCGATTTCCCAGCACGCGGCCACCGCGCGCGTTTCGTGCGCCAGTTCGGTGCGGTCGGCGAGGCGCTCGGCGCAGCCGCGGCAGATTACAAGCGCGCCGTCCACGAGGGCGAATTCCCCGCGGACGAACACACCTTTTAGCGCCTAGACCTCTGAATTTCAGCGTTGTCGATGAGGCGGGTCTGCCCCACCTTGGCGGCGACGAGCAGGCGTGCGGGGCCGGTGTAACCATCGGGCAGTTCTTCCAGTTCCGGCGTGGCCACGGCGAGGTAGTCGAGGTCGACGTCGTCGGCGGACTCGAGAACCGCCAGGGCCCCGTCATAGCTGCCCGCCGCCAGGGCGCGCGACAACGTCAGCGCAGTGCGGTGCTCGTCCTCGCTCAGGTAGCGGTTGCGCGACGACAATGCCAGTCCGCTGTCCTCGCGGATGATTGGGCAGCCGTGCACGCGCACCGGCAGGTGCAGGTCTTCGACCATCTGGCGGATGAGAGCCAGCTGCTGGTAGTCCTTCTCACCGAAGAACGCGTCGCTGGCACCGGTGAGACAGAACAGTTTGGCCACCACAGTGAGCACACCAGCGAAATGCGTCGGGCGGGTTGTTCCTTCCAGCACCGATCCGAGCGGCCCCGGGTGGATCGTGGTGCGGGGACCGTGGGGGTACATCGTCGATACGCTCGGCGCGAAAACCGCGTCAACGCCTTCCGCCTCGAGCTTCGCGATGTCCTCCTCGAGCGTGCGCGGGTACGCGTCCAGGTCCTCCCCCGGCGCGAACTGCAGGGGGTTGACGAAGATGCTCACCACCACGGGGTTGCCCAGCTTCTGAGCCTCCCGGACGAGCGAGATATGGCCGCTGTGCAGCGCACCCATGGTGGGTACGAGGGAGACCCCGGGGGCGTCGATAAGCGCTTGCTCAAGCTCCTGCGGAGTCCTAGTCAGAGTTGTCATGCGGCTCAGCGTATCGGTTGAGTGCGTCGAGGTGGCCTTCGAGGGCCTTTTCCCCTGCCTTGGTGAGTGTCACCCACACGGTGTCCTTCGCACGGGTTGACCCGTATTCGCGGAACCTGGAGACGTAGCCGTGCTCCTCTAAGACACTGAGCTGCTTGGACAAAGTCGCGTCCGACAGATCAGTGATATCCCGCAGCCGCGAGAACTTCATTTCGCGGCGCGTCGTGCCCTCCGTCGCACCTCCAGCGCGCAGTGCCGCGCAGATCTTCAGCCGGTTGAGGGGATGAATAACTGGGTCGATCAATGGTATTTCCTCCACGTCAGGCCGTAACCCGCAATCATCGCTGCGGCGGCAATGATTCCCACGACGATGCCGACCGCCGTGTTTCCGTCCGGGTAATGGTCGGCATAGACCTGCATCCCGATATACGCGATCGTGTAGAGCACGATGAACGTGAAGAAGCGCTTCCAGCTCCATGTGTTCTCTTCCGACTGCACGTCCTGCTTCATTGCTGTGCGGACAGTCCGCTTGCTGCCAAAATCAAGCACGATCATGAGAACTAGCGAAACGAGAAAGACAAGCAGTCCCCACACGTATCCGGCCACCATGATGCCGACACCGAGACCGAAGGTCAGCCCCGCGGCAGTCACCATGCCCCACGGGATCGGCACCTGCGCGGCGCGCGCCTCAATATCGCGGACGGCCGCGAGCGATTTATTCACCTCTGTCACATTCATTGCATCTCCCTTGTTTTCCACATAAGAAAGCATGACACTTTCCAGACTAGAAAACAAGTGGAAAATTGAGGCTTCGACGTTTGCGCTGGCTACTTGTTATTCATGTTGCTAATGTTTTGATTGTGACTACTAACGATTTCTCCCGCCGCCGCTTCCTGAGCCGAGCATCCGCCCTCGCCCTGCTCGGCGCCGCCGGAGTCTCCCGCCTCCCGTCCGCCGACGCCCAGGGCCGCCGCCCTGTAGGAACGGTGGTGGACTACGCCGCTGGTGTTCCGTCGGGACGCTCTGTGCGTGCGGCCGGCCATTTGGGCGCGGTGCGCTACGTGTCCCAGCGCCGCCCCGGCGCCGACTGGATGCTGGGCAAGCCGGTCTCATTGAAGGAGACCCGCGACTTCGCCGCCAACGGGCTGTGGACCGCCTCGGTCTACCAGTTCGGTCGTGCAGAGACCGCTGACTGGCTCGGCGGCGCGGGCGCTGCAGCCACCCACGCTCCGCAGGCCATCAACCTGCACCGTGCGGCGGGCGGCCCGAACAACAAGCCCATCTACGTCGCCATTGATGACAATCCCTCCCGCGCTCAGTACGAGAACCAGATCCGCCCGTACCTGCGTGCGTTCCAGGCAGCACTTGCCACGGCGGGCCTGCGCACCGGTGTCTACGGCAACTACAACACCATTGAGTGGTGCATCAAAGATGGCATCGGCACCTACTACTGGCAGCACGACTGGGGCTCCGGCGGAAAGCTCCACCCGCGGGCGACCATTCACCAGAAAGCCAAGTGGCAAACGCATATCGACGGCCACCTCTGCGACATCAACAACGTCTACGCCGCCGACTGGGGCCAATGGCAACCGGTCGCAGCGAACAACAACCGCGCACCAGCTCCGGCTCCTGCGAAGCCTGCCCCCGTACCTCAGCCAGCACAGGGCATTCCGGGCATCCCGGATAACTCGTCCCTGCCAGACTTCTCCTCCGATCCGACTCCGCAGGGCATGTCCTCGGAGGCGCAGCGTTTCGCGCAGAACGTCAAACCGCAGGATATTGAGAACGCGGTGAACTTCGCCAAGCAGTTCATCAACTAGGCCGCGGCGGGCGACGCCGCAGGACCGCCAAGATATAGATGACATCGGCACCTTCTTCCAGCGTCAAAACCCCAGGTCGTTTTCGCGTGACGTGGCAAGGATGCAATCTAAATCTGGCCCGGATCCGGCAACGCGGAGAGGCTGCCCCACGACGGGGCAGCCTCTCTTCTTTTCGCTAGTGAACGCGTGCCGGCGAACGCTCTAGTGGTCGACCGGGGCCTCCACACCAACACCGGTCAGCGAGCGGACTTCCATCTCAGCCTGGAGTTCATCCAGGTTGTCCGGCTTGCCCACGAAGGTGCCGATGATGCCGGCCAGGAAGGCCGCCGGGATGGAGACAATGCCCGGGCTGGTCAGCGGGAACCATGCCCAGTCTGCGTTAGCGAACATTGCGGTCTCTGCCCCGGATACTGCCGGGGAGAAGAAGATGAGCACCAGCGCGACGACCAGACCGGTGTACATGGAGGCAACAGCACCGGTGGTGTTGAAGCGCTTCCAGTACAGGGAGAACAGAATGGTCGGCAGGTTCGCCGAAGCGGCGATCGCGAATGCTAGGGAGACCAGGAAGGCCACGTTCTGCTTCATGGCCAGGATGCCCAGGACGATGGCGACGATACCGATGACGACCACGGTGATGCGGGAGACGCGGACCTGCTCTTCTTCGGAGGCTTGGCCGTCGCGAAGCACGGCGTCGTAAATGTCGTGCGCGACAGACGCAGATGCCGTAATGGCCAGGCCGGCGACGACCGCGAGCACTGTCGCGAACGCGACGGCGGAGACGACCGCCATGAAGATGGAGCCACCGAGCTCGAAGGCCAGCAGCGGCGCCGCGGAGTTCGCCTTACCGGGCGCAGCGTTGATGTTGTCCGGGCCGACGAGGGCACCGGCGGCGTAACCGAGGACGAGGGTCATTAGGTAGAACGAGCCAATGAGGACGATGGCCCAGGTCACGGACTTACGTGCTTCGGTGGCCGTCGGGACGGTATAGAAGCGCATGAGCACGTGCGGCAGGCCAGCGGTACCCAGGACCAGCGAGAGACCCAGAGAGATGAAGTCGAGCTGGCTGGTCACGGAACCGCCATATTTCAGACCCGGTGCGAGAATCTCTGATGCTTCGTAGCCTTGTTCCTTGATGTACTCGGAACCGGCGTGCATGTCGATGGCGCGGTCGAACAGCGCGTTCATGCCGCCCTTGACGGCAACGAAGCAGAGGATCGTCATGATGGCCACGGCGCCGACCAGAAGGACGGCCTTGATCATCTGCACGTAGGTGGTGCCCTTCATACCGCCGATGAGGACGTAGGCGATCATGATGACGCCGACGATGGCGACGCAGATGGCCTGCGCACTGAAGCTGTGCAGGTTCAGCAGCACCGAGACCAGCGAGCCGGCACCGGCCATCTGGGCGATGAGGTAGAACAGCGACACGAACAGGGTGCCGAAGGCAGCTGCCACACGAACCGGCTTCTGACGCAGGCGGAAGGACAGCACGTCAGCCATGGTGAAGCGGCCGACGTTGCGCAGCGGCTCGGCAACCAGCAGCAGGGCGACCAACCATGCGACGAAGAAGCCGATGGAGTACAAGAAGCCGTCGTAACCGCTCAAAGCAATCGCGCCGACAATGCCGAGGAAGGACGCGGCAGAGAGGTAGTCGCCGGCGATGGCCAGACCGTTTTGAGTACCGGAGAACTGTGCGCCGCCGGTGTAGAAGTCGGATGCCTCGGAAGTGGTCTTGCCGGCCTTTGTCACGATCCCCATGGTGATCACGATGAACAGACCGAAGACGACAATGTTGAGGATCGGGTTGCCCGCGCCCTCTGGAGCAGCGTCCTGGGCGAGGTGAAAAACGTCGGGGTTCATGGGTTAGCCCTCCATCTCTTCACGGATCGCCGCTGCCTGCGGCTCGATGTTCTTGTTCGCGTAGACGACGTATGCCCAGGTGATGGCAAACGTGGTCACGAACTGTGCAATACCCAGCCACAGGCCCACGTTCAGGCCAAGGAAGGGCTGTGCCATGACGTCCGGCCAGAACGTCGCGAACACGACGTAGAAGATGTACCAGACAAAGAAGGCGATAGAGACCGGGAAGGTGAACGTGCGGTAGGTGCCCCGGAGCTTCTGGAACTGCTCGCTTTGCTGCATGTTCACGAAGTCCTGCGGGGTGGGCTCCCTGCGCTGCGACACCGCTGTCGAACCATTGGCCATGGCCGTGTCCTTTCATCAGTTGAGGTGATTACAACCTGCAACGAATGTAACTTAAAGCACACAAAACCGTGGGCGAATTGAACGATCTAACCGTCCATGCATCCCCGGTTACCCCCGCAAAACATGTTTACGTGCGAAAACTATTGTGGAGCTTCCACCCCCACAACGATAGGTAGTTACTGCAAGTACTTTCAGCCAGGGAAAACACGCGGATCGTTGGACTGGCGCGCCCCGACGACACCATCTAAAGAACGCACATCGTCACTGTCGAGCTCGAGGTGCACCGCCCCGAGGTTTTCCTCCAAGCGCTGCGGATCCGAGGTTTTTGGAATCACCGACACGCCGTGCGCCATGAGGTGCGCGAGCGCGACCTGCGCGGCTGTTGCCCCGCTGTCCGCATGCTTATCGACGACTCGCCGCACCACTTCCCCACCAAGCACCTCTCCCCTACCCAACGGTGCCCATGCCTCCGTAATAATGCCGTGGCGATCGTGGAAGGCACGCAGATCAGGCTGGGTGAATCCGGTGTGCATCTCCACCTGGTTGACGGCGGGGGCGACACCGGTGGCGTCGATCAGCTCGGCCAGCACTTCTTCGTAGAAGTTCGCCACCCCGACCGAACGGATCGTGCCAGCTTCACGGGCGCTGAGCAGCTGTTCGTACGCGGTAATGAACGTTTCGTTCTGCGGCCACGGCCAGTGCACCAGGAACAGGTCGAAGTAGTCGAGACCGCTCCGCGTCAGCGACTCCTCTAGAGCTTCACCGGCTCGGTGCTGGTCATCGTTCCATACCTTGGAGGTGACAAAGAGTTCTTCGCGGGTGACATCACCGGCCGCAATGGCTTCACGGAGCGTCTGGCCGAGGATGTCCTCGTTGCCGTACATCGATGCTGTGTCGAAGTGGCGGTACCCCAGCTCGATGGCGCGGCGGATGATGGGTGCCGCGTCCGGCCCGGTCAGTTTATAGGTGCCGAGGCCGATGAGGGGGAGAGATGAACCGTCGTTAAGCGTGGCGAAGGGGGCTACGGAATGTTCCATAGCCCCCTATTGTGCACGCTCACCGGGGTGAGCGTTGGGTATTAATTCGCCTCGAGGAGATCGATGACGAAGATGAGTGTGCGGCCCGACAGCGGGTGTCCGCCGCCGGCAGGCCCGTAGGCCTTCTCCGGCGGGATGGTCAGTTCGCGGCGGCCGCCAACCTTCATGCCCGGGATACCTTCTTGCCATCCCTCGATCAGGCCGGTCAGCGGGAACTCAGCGGCTTCGCCGCGGTCCCAAGACGAGTCGAACTCCTCTCCTGTCTCGTAGTCAACGCCCAAGTAGTGGACCTTGACCATGCCGCCTGCTTGAGCTTCCTCGCCCTCGCCGGAGACCAGGTCCTCAATGACCAGGTCGACCGGTGCCGGCTCGGCAGGGATGTCGATGGTGGGCTTCTCCATGGAAAAATCGCTCCTTAGCGCTGGTCGCGCGGTACGAACTCGCGCTGGGTCTCACCGGTGTAGATCTGGCGCGGGCGGTTGATCTTCGTGTTCATCGCCAACTGCTCACGGTAGTGGGCAATCCAGCCCGGCAGGCGGCCGATGGCGAACAGGACGGTGAAGAAGTCCGTCGGGAAGCCCATGGCGCGGTAAATCAGGCCGGTGTAGAAGTCGACGTTCGGGTACAGCTTGCGCTCGACGAAGTAGTCATCCTTCAGGGCGATCTCTTCGAGCTCCATAGCCAGGTCCAGCAGGTGGTCGCCGCCGAGGTGGTTGAGCACCTCGTGTGCGGATTCCTTGACGATGGCTGCGCGCGGGTCGTAGTTCTTGTACACGCGGTGGCCGAAGCCCATGAGGCGGACGCCTTTTTCCTTGTTCTTCACGCGGTTCATGAATTCGGTTGCGTCGCCGCCGTTGTTCTTCTCGATGTCCTCGAGCATCTCCAGGACAGCCTGGTTAGCGCCGCCGTGCAGCGGGCCAGCCAGGGCGTTGATGCCGCCGGCGATAGACACGAACATGTTGGCCTGCGCAGAACCGATCATGCGGACCGTGGAGGTGGAGCAGTTCTGCTCGTGGTCGGCGTGGAGGATGAGCAGCTTGTCCAGTGCGTCGACGACGACCGGGTCAACCTCATATGGCTCGGTCGGGTAACCGAACATCATGCGCAGGAAGTTCTCGCGCGGGTTCAGGGCGTTGTTCGGGTACATGTACGGCTTACCCTGGGATGCGCGGTAGGCGTATGCAGCCAGCATCGGCACCTTCGCCATCAGGCGGACCGTGGCCTTGTTCAGCTGCTCTTCGTTCAGCGGGTCGAGCTGGTCCTGGTAGTAAGCGGAGAGAATGTTCACCGAAGACGCCAGCACAGCCATCGGGTGAGCGTTGCGCGGGAAGACGTTGAACGCGGCCTTGAAGTCCTCGTCGAGCAGCGTATGGTGGCGGATGTCGTCGCTGAATGCGTCGAGCTCGTCCTGCGTCGGCAGCTCACCGTTGATCAGCAGGTAAGACACCTCGTTGAAGGTGGCGTTATTGGCCAGGTCAGCGATGTCGTAGCCGCGGTAACGCAGAATGCCGGCATCACCGTCGATGTAGGTGATCTTGGACTCGGTCGAGCCGGTGGAGACGTAGCCCGGATCGAAGGTCACTAGTCCCGTTTCGCCCAGGAGGTTGCCTAGGACGAAGCCGTCGTTGCCCTCGGTTGCGGGCATGAGGTCCATCTCATACTCGCCCCCGGGGTAGTGAAGCACTGCCTTGTTGTTGTCAGTAGCCACGTGTCGAACCTTTCAAAAGAGTCGTTGGGCGGTGTGCCCCCGCGCTGGCCTGCAGGTTCTCCCCGACAGACGGTGCACATCGGATCACACCGAAATTGACATGAGCTAACTCTATCAGCAGATGTGACCATGCAGACACCGTTTCGGTTCGATAGAGCGCACCACAGTATTGTTGTGAGTGCAGTTTCCAGTTTGAATCTTAAAAGGGGCACCCATGACCGATTACCCAACACTTCCCGCGGACCTTGTGCCGGAGGACGGCCGTTTCGGATGCGGCCCTTCGAAGGTGCGCCGAACTCAGCTCGATGCGATTGCGGACGGCGCCCACATCATTGGCACCTCCCACCGCCAGCCGGGCGTGAAGGACGTGGTTGGTGAGGTGCGCGAGGGACTGTCCCAGCTGTTTTCCCTGCCGGAGGGCTACGAGATCGTGCTGTCGCTCGGTGGCGCGACCGCCTTTTGGGATGCAGCTACTTTCGGTCTGATCGAGAACAAGTCCGCTCACCTGAGCTACGGCGAGTTCTCCTCGAAGTTCGCCAAGGCCTCCAAGCAGGCTCCGTGGCTGGAGGAGCCGGCGGTCATTGAGGCCGAGCCAGGCAGCGCTCCGGACCCGTCCGCGCTGGACGGCATCGACGCAGATGTTGTTGCGTGGGCGCACAATGAGACGTCGACAGGCGCCATGGTGCCCGTCACCCGCCCCAACACTGACGCGCTGGTGCTTATCGACGCCACGTCCGGCTCCGGCGGCCTCCCCGTCGACATGACCAACGCTGACGCCTACTACTTCTCCCCCCAGAAGTGCTTCGCGTCCGACGGTGGCCTGTGGTTCGCCGCAATGAGTCCCGCAGCACTTGAGCGCATCGCGAAGATCAAGGAGTCCGGCCGCTTCATCCCGGCCTTCCTGGACCTGCAGACAGCCGTGGACAATTCGCGGAAGAACCAGACGTACAACACCCCGGCTGTGGCCACGCTGTTGATGATGGCCGACCAGGTCAAGTGGATGAATGACAACGGCGGCTTGGACGGCATGGTGGAGCGCACCAAGGCCAACTCCCAGGCCCTGTACTCCTGGGCTGAGAATCACGCGCACGCCACACCGTTCGTCACCGAAACCGAGAAGCGCTCCTACGTCGTGGGCACGATCGACTTTGATGACTCTATCGATGCTGCCGAGCTGGCCAAGGCTCTGCGCGCCAACGGTGTCATCGACACGGAGCCATACCGCAAGCTGGGCCGCAACCAGCTGCGCATCGGCATGTTCCCGGCTGTGGACACCGCCGACGTGGAGAAGCTGACCAGCGCCATCGACTTCTTGCTCGAGCAGGGCGTCGGCGTCAAGTAGTCTCTTTGGGAGCGCCGTCGGGCGACTGTGCAACGCTCCGACGGCGCTTAGTACCACAATTTTCACTCGCGTGTCAGTTAAGCTGGTGTCTCGATTGACATCGGTGTAAGGAGACCTGATGCGCGAGCTTTTCGTTGTCGCTGAAGAATCGACTGAGACCCTGTGGGTGTTGAGCACCCACGAGGGGGAACGGTTCTGCATTCCGCGCGAGGAACTGGTCCCGCTAGCTATCCCCTCCCAACCAGTGACCGAAGGCTTCGACAGCGGTTTCGACGACGACAGCGAGAACTATGAGGTAGTCGAGGCAGAGCTTGTCGACGAACCCGCCGACTCCCCCGAACCCGAATTCACCCGCCCCACCTTCACGGTGTACTCCGCCGATTCCATCGTGGAGCCAGCGGATGCGCAGCCAGCGGATCCGGTCAAGCAGGCCGGATCTGTCGAACCTGCTCAACCGGCCGAGCCGGCGGAACCAGAAGAGTCACAACGCACCCCCGCCGAGCCTGATCCACTCTCTACTCCCCTGTCGCTACGGCCGAAAGATATTCAAGCGCGCATTCGGGCAGGCGCTACAACGGAGGAACTCGCTGAGGAAATGGGCGTGGCAGTCAGCCGCGTGGAACCCTACGCGCACCCGGTTTTGCTTGAGAGGGCCCAGGTCGCCGAGGCTGCCCGCCAGTCCCACCCGGTTCGTGAGGACGGCCCGGCGTCGGAGACTCTTTTCGAGGTGCTCGCGCTCACCTTCGCCTCCCGTGGCCACGCTTTGGCCGAAGCTCACTGGGATGCAGTCCGCGAAGCTGGCGAACCGTGGGTCGTGCGTGTGGCGTGGCAGGCTGGCCTCCAAGAGCACCAGGCCGAATGGTACTTCCGTCGCTCCATGGCCAGCGGCGCGACGACGGAACCGCGTGACGCAGTCGCCGCCGACCTGATCGACCCATCCTTTGCGCAGCCAGTCCGTTCCCTTTCCTCTGTGGGCCACCCGGTGTACAACGCCCCGGCCGACCTCACAGAGCCGACGGTGGATCCACGCGGCTACCGCGACCACAGAGACTACGACGACTACGCCCACCAGGCCGACCTCGGCCCCGAGACGGTCCCACAACCGCACGGCGAGTACAACGTCTACAACGAGTACGACGAGCACAACGCGCAGCCCCCAGGGGCTGACCACCCGAACAGCCGCACCCAGCCCAACCTTTTCAGTGAGGGCGAGGTCCTCCAGCAACCAGACCCGCGGGACAAGCCGCAGAAGCGCCGCCGCAAGGCTGTGACCCCGCACTGGGAAGATGTGTTGTTGGGCGTGCGGACAAACACGAAGCGCCCGAAGTAGGTCACGGCAGATGAGTTACCCTGCGGCGGTCACTATTTGGTATGTCAACGCGGCTGATCCGGCGGCTGTATTGAACTCGGAGCCGAAGGCAGACCGCGGTTTCGGCCGTAAGCTTCTGGCACAGCTCAACCCGGCGTGGCCGATCACCCCGATCGGCCAGTTCCCCTTGAACCGCTCGTCAAAGGCCTCGCGGGACGAGTTCTACATTGCGGGCTACCCCGGCGTGGCCGTCCTGCAAACATTCCTTCCACACTGTGCGAAGCTTTCGGAGATCCCGGCGCACCTACGCCGGGCAGTCCCCGCCGCTGACGTATTCGTCATCGCCGAAGGCGTAGGTGCAGACGGCGCAGGTTACGCCGGTTACGCTCACTTCAGCGGCGACACCCTCAAGCGCTCCCTGTGTGGAACGCGCCGGGAGCTCGTCGAAGACAGTGGAATCCCCGAGTGGTTCGAGGCTGACTTCTGGGCGGGCAAAACGACCGAGCAACTCGGAGGCATTACCTTGCCGTTCGAACCGGCCGACCTCGCGGCGACCGCGCAGCGCGAGTTGCTGGGCGTGGATATCTCCCCGAGTGGCCCGGATGTCAACGTTGTCGCCTATGCAGTCGACGGCCGCCCGGAGCCGAAAATTGAGCCCCGCTCCCCCGGGCCGAAGAACGTCAATCAGGTGGCCGCCAAGTTCGCCGAGCCCGCCAATGCCTACGACGACTATGAGGAGCCAGAGGAAGACGGCGGCACTGAGTTCGCAGAGTTCGCCGATGCCTCCGCAGCCGCCGCCCGCCGCGTGTCCCGCGGCCTGACCCGCCGGTTCCGCAACCTCAAGGAGACGCTGCAGGAGAAGCTGCGCCACTCCGACCGGGGTTAGCCAGCCAGCTACCGCAAGGACCGCTGCCGTTCGTAGAACGCAATCGCGGCGGACGTGGCCACGTTCAGTGAATCAGTGCCCGCCGCCATCGGAATGCGCGCACGGACATCGGTCGCGCGCATTGCGTGCTCCGTCAGCCCAGGTCCCTCGCCACCGACGAGGAGGGCGACTTTCTTATAGGGGTGGCCGGTGTCGTCGACAAGCGCTTCGGCGAGATGCACCGCGCGCGAGTCGGGGGTCAGCGACACCAAGCGGAAACCTTGCTCCCGCAGCTGGTCCAGCGAGCGCTGCCATGTCGTCGACGTGCCATCTAAATGCGCGAACGGCAGGCGCAGCACATGCCCCATCGACACGCGCACGCTGCGGCGATACAGCGGATCAGCCGTGCCTGCGCCGAGCAGCACACCGTCGACATCCATGCCCGCGGCGTTGCGGAAGATCGCGCCAATGTTCTCGTGGTCCCCGACGCCTTCCAGCACGATCAGCGTGCGCGCGTTCAGCATCTCGCTTATCGACGTCTCCTCCGCCCTGTCCGCCACCGCAATCAAACCCCGATGCATGTCGTACCCGGCGACCTCGGCGAGGAGTTCGCGGGTGACAACGTAAACGGGTGCGTCGATAGGCGCAAGACCCTGCTCCGCGCGATCGGCGAAGAACGTGTCGAGCTTTTTCTCAAAGCCCACAACGCAGCGCAGCGGAAAGCGGGAATCAATGACCCTGCCGGCCACAAGCGGCCCCTCACCGAACACGTAACGCTTGGAGTTATCGGTGTTTTTGAGGTCGCGGACGTCGTCTAGACGCGGGTCGGCAGGGTCGGTGATGCGTTCCATTTAAGCGAGCGCCGCCAAAATGGGATCAACCGTGAAGAAGACCACGAACAGGGCCGAGATCAGCCACATGATCCAGTGAATCTCGCGCGCCTTGCCGGCGAAGAGCGACATGAGGGTGAAGGCGATGAAGCCGACACCGATGCCGTTAGCAATGGAGTACGTGAACGGCATGACCACGATGGTCAGGAAGGACGGCAGCGCGATGTGGAACTTGTCCCAGTCGATTTCGGTGATCTGCATCATCATCAGCGCTCCGACAATGACCAGCACCGGAGCGGCGGCTTCAATGGGCACCATCTCGTAGAGCGGGGTGAAGAACATCGCGGCCAAAAACAGCAGGCCGGTGACGATGTTGGCCAGGCCGGTGCGTGCGCCGTCCGCGATGCCTGCCGACGAATCGACGTAGACCGTCGCCGACGATGCGGAGCCGAGACCACCCGCGATAGCACCGCAGCCCTCAACAACGAGGGCCTTCTTCATGTTCGGCAATTCACCGCGCTCGTCGTTGAGGCCTGCCTGCCGGCCGAGCGCCGTCATGGTGCCCATCGCGTCGAAGAAGTTCGCTAGCACCAGGGTGAACACCAGCAGCGTCGCGGTGATGCCGCCGACGCGGGCGAACGCGCCGATGAGGTCAATATTGCCCACGATGGACAGGTCCGGCACGCCGCCGAGGGACTCCGGCAGGGACGGAACAGCAAGGGACCAACCGGACGGGTCCTCTGCAGAGGAACCTGCACCGACAACCGCCTCGACGATCAGAGCGATGATGGTGTTGAGGACGATACCGATGAACAGGCCGCCCGGAATCTTGCGCGTCACCATGAAGCCGCAGATGAACAGGCCGAGGATGAACACGACCGTCGGCCACGTGGCGATCGAACCGCCGTTGCCCAGCTGCACCGGCACGGTGGTCATCGCAGCGTCCGGGATGCGGCGGACGAAGCCGGCGTCCACGAAACCGATCATGGCGATGAACAGGCCGATGCCCACGCCGATTGCCGCCTTCATCGATGCCGGGATCGCGCGGAAGACTGCAGTACGGAATCCGGATACGGCCAGGATCACGATGACGATACCGTCGATGACCACCAGGCCCATCGCTTCCGCCCAGGTCAGTCCCTCCGTACCGACCAAGGTCACCGCGACCAGCGTGTTCAGGCCGAGACCGGCCGCGATACCGAACGGGTAGTTCGCCACGACACCGAAGAGGATGCACATGACGCCGGCGACCAGGGCGGTCGCCGCCGCGACCTGCGGCACGCCAAGGATGGTGCCGTTGACGTCCTCACCGGTGCCGATGATCAGCGGGTTGAGCAGCACGATGTAGGCCATCGCGAAGAAGGTGACCACACCGCCACGAATCTCTGTGCCCACACTCGAGCCGCGCTCGGAGATGTGGAAGAACCGGTCCAGGCCGGACTGCGGTTCGCTGCGGGTGGTATTCGTGCCGGTAGTGTCGGCAGTCTCAGTGGCGGCTGCGTCAGCTGTGACCTTGGTCGATCCAGAGGTGGATCCAGCCGATGCGGGTTGATCGCTCACGGGCGCGTCCCCTTTTCATGACAAGCAAACGGAAAATGACGCGATAAGCGTCCCACTACACGGGCATTTTTCCAAAACGGGTGCGCCCTTTCGGCGGCTAGAAGACGGGGCTTTCGTCGTCGTAAAGCTCCCCGGCACCCTCGAGCTCGTGGGAGGCCACCTTGGTTTCGGAGTGGGCGCCGCACCCGTAGACGGCGGCGACAACGTGGCCGTCAGCGGAGTATTCGTTGGAGCAGATACCGAAGTTCTTGCCCAGGGGCTCGGCGGCCGGAATGTAAAAAGCGCAGGTCCGGCACTGTAGAGCGGCTTGGCTGGCGTGGGCCGAATTGGGGCCGTAGTCGCCGCGGCGCCACCTCTCCTTGGCGGCGCGCAGCCCGGCGGTGGTCAGATACTGGTTGGTTTCGCGGCCGGGGAAGGTGACGGCATCGGGGGCGAAGGAGTCGTCGGTGAGGCGCTCGTCGTCAGGCGCGGGCTCCATGAGGTCACCCGGGCGCAGGTCGCCGGGGCGGACGCGTTCGCTGTAGGGCACCCAGTCGGGAGCCTGCAAGGCATCGCCGGTGGGGGCGGGCACGAGGGCGACCTCGTTCACTGTCACATAGTCAGCACCATCAGCGCAGGCAACGACCGCATTCCATTCCCAGCCAGGGTAGCCCGGCACGGACGCTTCGAAGCGGTGCGTCGCCACGTTGCCGCTCATGCCGTGGACGCCGATGTGGTCACCGATGTCCCCCTGGTCGAGCTCTTCGAGAGCCCGCCGCGCAGTATCCACGGCGGAGGCGCTCAGCAGCGGTCCGGTTTGTTGACGTCGCGAGTTTCTTCGTGGCACATGTCCATTATTGCGCACCGTGTTGCAAGATAGACCGTATGGTCCACTCCCCGAATCGAGTCCGGCTCCCCCAGATCGCTATGTCTGCGGTGACAGCAGTGAGCATTATCGGTCTCACCGCGTGCGCCCCGTCGAGCTCGGAGGGCTCTAGCGAGCAGCAGGATTCGAGCCAGGTCGAGCAGCTGACAGTTGATGTCCTCGAACGCTACGACTTCGACGAGAGCAGTTTCACCCAAGGTCTAGAGGTCGCTCCTGACGGCACGCTCTACGTGGCTACCGGCCAGGAGGGCGAGTCGCGCATCTACCGCTCCACGATCGAGGGCGAGGAACTAGCAAGCCAGGATTTGGACCGGGAGTTCTTCGGTGAGGGCATTACGCAGGTTGACGATCATCTGTGGCAACTCACCTGGCAAAACGAGGTTGCCATCAAGCGCGATGCGGACACGCTCGATGAGATCGACCGGGTGAACTACGACGGCGATGGCTGGGGCATCTGCCACCGCGACGACGGCGGGGAGGTCATCTTCAGCGACGGCAGTGACCAGCTGCGCCGCATCGACCCTGACACCTTTGCCGAACGTGAACGCTTCACTGTCACTATGGACGAGCAGCCCATCGAGGGACTCAACGAGCTCGAGTGCGTCGGCGACGACATCTACGCCAATATCTTCATGACTACGGACATCGTGCGCATCAATGCGGACACGGGTGCTGTCGAAGCGCTTATCGACGCCTCTCCTCTGCAAAACAACGCCACCCCCGATCCCAATCACGTCCTCAACGGGATCGCCTACCTCCCCAACACGTCTGGCGCCGGCCAGGAGTTTCTCCTGTCCGGCAAACGCTGGCCCGACCTGTACCGCGTGAAGTTCGTCCCGCAGTAGACCGTAGAGTTAAAGGCATGGGCAGCACGAAATCTCGCACAACACGCACTGCACGTAACCAGCGGTCCGTCGTCATGCTGGCGGTCATTGCCGTGGTCATCGTCGCTATTGTGGCCGGGCTGTACTTTTACATGGATTGGCAGAACAACCGTCCCGGCACCCCACCACAGGAGATCGAAGTCACGGCCAGCGCCGGCGAATCCGGTGACGAGGTGTCGACGATGCCCTTCTCCATTTGTGAGTTCGGTCAGGAGTGCCCGGAGGGCGATGTCGCGCTGCTCCCCGTCGAGCCCGGCACCGAAAACGTCCGCGTCAGCGTGCCGAACGACGTGGCCCAACTGCAGTGGTCCCTGCTGAGCATTTACGACGACCCCGCCGCTAACACTGAGCGCACCTTCACCCCCGGTGAGGCAGACGAGGTCGATGTCCCCGTCGTCTCCGAGGATGCGAATCTCGTGGTGATCGAAATTTCCGCCCTCATGGTCGGCGCCGATGCGCAAGGTGAAGAAACCCCGGTCATGGTCACCTGGGCCTTCTCCACCGAAGCGTCATAAGCCTCATAGCGGGGCTGGCTAGGCGTCGAGCTCCTTGGCCACCGCGCGCAGGATCTCGGCGATCTGGCGGGCTTCCTTGCGC
This sequence comes from Corynebacterium sp. CCUG 70398, assembly GCF_024454055.1. Lineage (NCBI taxonomy): Bacteria > Bacillati > Actinomycetota > Actinomycetes > Mycobacteriales > Corynebacteriaceae > Corynebacterium > Corynebacterium sp. CCUG 70398. The sequence goes on along the minus strand of NZ_JAGPYZ010000009.1, from coordinate 17,769 downwards.
TCCGGGTAGCGGCCAGCGTCCAGGGCGGGTTGAACTTGGGTTTCCAGCATCGACATGACATCCGCAAGCATGCTGGCAAGTTCCTCGGGCTTGCGGCGGTTGACGGCGCGGCGGCGGGGAGCGTCGAGAAGCTTCACGCGCAGTGCTTGCGGCCCACGGCGACCGGCTGCGAAATCGAACTCAATGCGCTGACCGGGGTGCAGGTCCTCAACGCCGTCGGGCAGCACGTTCTTGCCCACGTAGACATCCTCGTCCCCCGGGTTGGAGACGAAGCCGAAGCCCTTCTCCGCGTCGAACCACTTCACTTTTCCTACTGGCATTAGTCATTCACCACCGTTAATCACTAGGGCTATCCATCTTAGTTACTGGCTTAGAACAACCCACCGGCAGGGCAAAACATTCCCTGCGCGACAAACCCACTTTCGTGCCGTCCACACGTCAAGTAACTGACACCTCATCAGCCACACGCGAACTGGGCCTTTGCGGAGCCGACTCCGACGGCACGAAAATGCGCGTTTGCTTATGCTTTACGACGAACCCGCCACCCCGGCCAACACGCCAACTCAGCTTGATGTTAGATAGGTCACATTTACTATGTTCCCGCAGGCAGCGCCGGCAAAACGTGCGCAAGTTGAGTCACATCAGTCACACTGACAACAACTTGCTTCCGGAACGTGACTGAATCGTTATAAACCGCTAGAGTTACGCTCATGCCCACAGACGGGCGTGCAATTCAAGCTACGAGCCACGTTCAATTTTGTCCGGCTCGATGCCCGATATAACTCAACAGGACAGAAGCGGGGGACCCACCCGCGCAGGAATATTTTCCGGCGCAACGCGGACCCTCATATTCGAGACCGCTAGGGGTGAAGCCGCGCACCGCGGCCAGGCGCTTGAACCCCCTCAGCCTGAACCCGACAGCTCACCCCGCAGACGTAGAACAAGAGAGGAAAACACACCCCTATGGGACGTCACCGCAAGCAGAACTCCAAGGCCGTGTCCGCTAAGGCACTGGCTGGCGCTACCGCAGCCATCGCCACCACCGCACTTGTCGCGCCGACCGCGTCCGCAGCTCCGGACTCCGACTGGGACCGCCTGGCTCAGTGCGAGGCTGGCGGCAACTGGCACATCAACACCGGTAACGGCTACTACGGCGGTCTGCAGTTCTCCGCTTCCACCTGGCGCGCATACGGCGGCGGCGAGTTCGCACCGAACGCACACCAGGCAACCCGCGAGCAGCAGATTGTTGTCGCGGAGCGCACCCTCGCAAGCCAGGGCTGGGGCGCATGGCCGGCATGCTCCCGCAAGCTGGGCCTGAACTCCGCCCCGACCCCGCGCACCGCACCGGCAGCGAAGCCGGCTCCGGCACCGAAGCCAGCCGCAGCTCCGCAGCCGAAGAAGAACAACGAGCTCGAGGTGGACAAGCTCTACAAGTCCCTCACCCGCGAGCTGAACAACCGCGGCCTGAATGTCCCGCCGCAGGTTGAGGCAACATACAAGGCCAACCGCAACGACTACAACGCGTTCTACCAGGCCAACAAGGACCTGATCGACGCTCTCCTGTCCGGCGACGCACAGGCTTTCATCGCTGCCGTCAACGCTAGGCTGCCGCGTTAAGGCCGCTAGCTAAACAGCAAGCACAAAGGGCTTGATTCCGACGAGATCGGAATCAAGCCCTTTTCGTTTCTGCGACGGCGCTTAGCCTAGGAAGCGCCATCCTTAACGACTGTGATCTGCCAGCCAGCATTCTGGTTCTGCACAAAGTCCTTCACGGAATGGCCGTTGTCGGCTGCCCACTGGGGAATGGATTCTGTAGCCTGCGTGCAATCGAAATCGATCACCAATGCCTCACCGCTGTCCAGCTCAGCGATCGCATCCTTCGCTTCGATGAGCGGGAATGGGCACACAGCGCCGAGAGTGTCCAGTTTGTAGCGACCGCCGCCAAGTGGGCGGGCCTTACGGGCCTGTTGCGGCTTCGTCTGCACTGCCAATGCGCCGTTAGCGACCGGGAAGCTGAAAGCCGGGGTGGCCTCTTGACTGTCGTGAACAGCATCGTGACTGGAACGGACAGACTCATCGGTGGTGTACAGGTCTCCAGCGTCCTCGGGGGACACTCCCGCCTTGCTGGGCTTTAGCCAGATCTTCGCACCGATATAGACACCAGCCGCAATGAAGATGAGTGCGACCCAGCCCTGGTAGCTAAACAGGGACGTTTGAACCATGCCGTTGCCCACGGTGCAGCCGCCGGCCAGAGAGGCACCGACACCCATGCCGATTCCCCCGACGATGGCGCGCACGCTCGTGACTGCGTCCGGAACCCGAACTCGGAATTCGCCGGAGGCCTTCGCCGCAATGAACGCTCCGACGAAAAGGCCGAGCACCAGCAGGGTGCCCCAGTTAACATACTCCGCTTCGCCAGTGACAAGGTAGGAGGTCACATGGGAAGTGGGGGTGGTGATCCCCAGGCCGTCATTACGCCCAGTCGCGGCTGACAGCGGCCACGCGACAACACCGAGTACGCCAATGATGGCTCCAGCAACGTACGGGTGCAACGCCTTGCGGTACCACGGTGCGTCGAGGGTCACCTTCGGGGCGGCGGCATCCTGCTCAAGGTAAAAGTGAGCGGCATACGCGGTGGCCAGCGCCAGTGGGATGGCAAACCACCAAGCGGACACACCGAACGTTTCTGGCAGAGTGGTCCAGCCGGTATCCCATTGCTTCATCCAGTCGTTGAATCCCGACAACGCGCCGTTCTTCATTGCGGCAGCGGACAGACCGTAGAACACCAACGCGAACCAGGAGCCAACGAGCCCCTCAGCCGAGCGGTACCACGTACCCGACGCACACCCGCCTGCAAGAACAATGGATAGGCCGAAGATGAGGCCGCCCACGATCACGGCGAGCGGGGCGAAGGTGCGGTACTCCGGCGCGATGACGCCCAAGGATGTCAGAGCCGCCAAGCCGACCGCATGCACAGCGATGACGATGAAAAGGGCGACTAGACCACGCCCCTTCTTCTGTAGGAACACGTCGCGCATCATGCCCGTCACGCAGAATCTACCCCTCTGCATAACAGCGCCGAGCGCAACTCCCACCGCTAATCCGGACACAAGCATGAAAACCTCCCGATAAAAGGGAACTAGTGCTGACCTGTGAAAGAATAGCCGTTCTGCACCAATCTGTCTAGAATTCTACCCATTCAACTAGACCAAGCGGTATAGTCACACGTGCGAAAAAGATCCGCACCATGCGTTTTTGCACGGTGCGGATCTACGTCGGCAGCGACTACTGCGCGATGTTGATGCGCGTCGTCGGGTGAACGTACCCGGTCTCCTCCCACGGGCGGGGCAGGATCAGGTCGTCGCCGTAGGGACTGGATGCGCCTGTGAGCTTGGAGGAAATCTCCGTCACCGGGTGACCGTTGCCCGGGGTGTGGGCGGGCCAAGCCGGGTTGATCTGGGTGATGTTGTCAACGTCTTTAGCCATGGACATCATTCTTTCACGCCGGAAGGGAAAACGCACGTAAAATCACCCCCGCAATGACTTCCTTCACCCGTTCGCTCACCGAACTCGACGACGGCGCGCTACGCCGGCTCATCTCCGCCCGCCCGGACGCGTTCTTCCCCGCGCCACCGCAGATCGCTTCGCTGGCAACTCGCCTTGCGCTTCCAGGGTCGATTGCACGAGCTTTACGACGCTTGACCGCCCCCGACCTGGCACTCCTGGAACGCCTCGCCGATGCCGGGGCAGAATTCGACCCGTACGATGCCACTGCTGAGGCGGGAGAAGGAGCACTCGATAATCTCCGCGCGCATGCGCTGGTCTTCGGTAAGGACGATGAGCTCCGCATTGCACCGGGGGTGTTGAGCGCAGTGCCCGCCGGCTGGCGCGTGACCGATCTTGTGCCGGACGACTTCGACGACCTGATGGCGGAAATCTCCGGACCAGAGCGCAAGGTGCTGGAAAGGCTCGCCACCAACGGCGGCGTGGGAACCACCAAGGCCGCCGCCCCAGACGCGGATCCGACGACGCCGATCGGCACTCTCATCGCCAAGGGCCTCCTCGTTCGCGTCGATTCAAGCACCGTCCGGCTCCCCCGACCTGTCCGCGATGTGCTGCGCGGCCACCCGCCACGGACCTTCCCCATGACGGAACCGTCTGCCCCGGGCATCGACCAGGACAGCGTCGACACCGCCGCCGCGACGCAGGGGCTCGACGCCGTGCGCCAATTGCGCCAGTTGATCACGCTACTACTCGCTGAGCCCGTCCCACTGAACAAAGACGGCTCCGTCGGCGTGCGCGTCCGAACGAACGTAGGCAAAGAACTCGGCTTCGACCCAGCGTTATTGATCACCATCGGTGAATCTGCCGGTCTGATCGGCCGCGGAAATGTGGACGACACCGATGTACTCGCTGCTACGAAGGACGCTCTGACGTGGCTGGACGCCACACTGCCCGACCAGTGGGCGATCCTGCTCACCGGATGGGCTGCTTCCCCGTGGCGGACGGACAAGGAAGAAAAGCTCCTCTCGCCGGAGATGCACTCCCCCGACGCCCGCGGCGCACGCCTGACCATCCTGCACCACCACGGCGATCCTCAGCGACTCTTCTACTTTGCTCCCCTGGCAGCCTCCCAGTTTCCGCCGTCATTCATCGACACCACCGTCGAAGAAGCCCGTTTCGTCGGCGCCTTGGATGCAACGCCTGCCGCATCGACACCGTTGAAAGCACTCTTAGAAAACGCGGACATCGCCGCCGCCCCCCGCGCGCTCGTACCGGCCCCGGTGGACATGCTTATCGCACAGGCGGACATGACGGTGCTCGCCCCCGGCCCGCTGGAACTGGAGATGGTTGCATTCCTGGAGAACATCGCGCAGCTCGAGTCGCCTGGCGTAGCCAGCGTCTGGCGCATCACCGACGCATCCGTCCGCCGCGGCCTGGACAGTGGGCTGACCGCCGACGAGATTCATTCCTGGCTGAACGACCATGTCATGGGCGAGGTCCCCCAGGGCATCACATTCCTCATCGACGACACCGCTCGGACCCACGGCTCCATCCGCGCGGGAGCCGCAATGAGCTATCTCCGCAGCGCGGACCCTGCACTGATCACGACGGCATCAGTGAAGCTCAGTGGAATCATCCGCCCGCTCGCGCCCACCGTCGCGGTCTCGCAGCTTCCGCTGCCGAAGCTCATGCACGCCCTGCGCAAGGCCGGTCTCCAGCCCACCGCGGAGGACGAAACCGGAGCACAGCTGAACATGGCGCCGGAGCCGGCGCTCGTTCCGGCCACCCCGTCGCGCCTACCGCGCCCGGCCACCGTCACCGACGAGCAGGCTGAGCAGATCATTGCGCGCCTGCGTTCCAAGGGCACCAGTGCAGTGCCCGCGCCAGCGCCCGCCGGCGACACCATCGAGGTGCTCCGCGCGGCGGCGCGCGGCAAGCGCAAGGTCACGCTCGGCTACGTGGACAAGAACGGCCGAGGGCAGACACTTACTGTCCTACCGCTGTCCGTGTCTGCCGGGCAGGTCGACGTGCACGTTGCCGCCACTGACAGGGTGGTGCGCATCGCGTTGCCGCGCATCACCAAGGTCGTGATGGCCTAGCGGCTCACCCGCTCGAGCACCTCCAGCACGTGCTCGTAGTCCTTGCCTGTGGCGGCAGTCAGGCCCAGCTCGCAGGTGCGGTTGGAGGACGCGTGGCATTGGGAGTCGAATCCGGCGACTTCCTCCGCCTCACGCTTCGTGGCAGCCTGGGTCAACTCCGGGTGGAGCATGCCGCGGTCGCCGGCGTAGCCGCAGCAGTTCCACTCCGGCGGCACGTTGACCGTCTCGGCGGCGGCAGCGGCGACCTGGGAGAGGTCGTCGATAAGCGAAAGGTGCGCCGCCGAACATGTTGGGTGCAGCGTGATCGAATCGATCTTGTCAGTGACGTCGAGCTTGTCCACCACCTTGTCGCCCACGAATGCGACGGCATCGATCACAGTGATGCCGATGGTCTCCGCCATGTCCTGGAAGCCGTGTGTGCAACTGGTGGCGTCGACGATGACAGGTAGGCGGCCGCCATCGGTGGCGGCGATGAGCTCATCGTTGACGCGGCTCTGCATGATGTCGTGTCCGGCGGCCATGCCTTTCGACGCCCACGGAGTGCCGCAGCACATGCCGTCGATGCCTTCCGGCACGACGAGCGACAGCCCGGCGCGCTCGACCAGTTTGGCGAATGCGGCGGAGGCACCGATGCCCTCGCCTTGCGGGCCGAACATGGAGTTCACGCAGGCGGGGACGAACACGCCTACGGGTTCGGCGTTCGGGTCCCCGATGTGCGTGCCGAACGCCTTGGCGCGGGATGCGCCCCCCTTTGTCAGCTCCGGACGGTACGACGGCACGGTGTCCTCACCCACGAGTGCGCGGGCAACGCCAGTGATCTTCTCCACGAGGGAAGACGGCAGGTAGTACGCGCCGGTAAGCGCGGTGGACGCGAGCTTATTACCCGGGCCCCATGCCTTCGCAGCGGCGGCCCAGCCGGCGGATTCGACGGCACCGGCCTGGCCGCGGCGTAGCGACTTAATGAATTTTCCGGTGTCGATGCCCACCGGGCAGGCGGTCACGCACATCGAGTCGACGGCGCAGGTATCGATGCCCTCGTACTGGTACTCGGCGTCAATGTGCTTGACCAGCTCAGTATCGCCTTCCTGAATCGCCTTGGCGCGGGCGCGGCGGACCACGATGCGCTGGCGCGGCGTCATGGTGAGATCGCGCGACGGGCAGACCGGCTCGCAGTAGCCGCACTCCACGCACGAGTCGATTTCGTCTTCGACCTGTGGGTTGAGCTTGAAGTTCTTCATGTGCTCGCGGTCATCATCGGTGATGATCACCCCCGGGTTCATCACCCCGCGCGGGTCGACGGCGCGCTTGAGCTCCACCATGACCTCGTAGAGTTCGTCGCCGTACTGGCGGCGCACGTACGGTGCCATAACGCGGCCGGTGCCGTGCTCAGCCTTGAGGTTTCCTCCCGCGCCGAGCACGAGATCCACCATCGCCTCGTTGAACCCGTCGTAGCGGCCCAAGTTCTCATCGCCCTCGAACCGGTCGGTGATGAGGAAGTGGATATTGCCGTCCTTGGCATGGCCAAAGATGACAGCGTCGTCGTAGGAGTATTCGTCAAACAGCCCCTGCAGCCCGCCGCAGGTGTCGGCCAGATCCTCGACCGGCACGGCAATGTCCTCCAGCAGCGCCGTCGTGCCGGACGGGCGCGCCTCCGCGACCTGGGCGTAGAGGCCCTTGCGGAAAGCCCACGCCTTCGCAGCTTGTTTCGGGTCGGTGGAGAATTCCGCAGGCGTGGCCAGATCCAGCTCGCCCAAGAGCTTCGTGCCGGCGCGCTCGTACTCGCGCAGCTGCTCTTCCTCGTTCGCGTGGTACTCGATGAGCAGCGCGGCGTGCTGGTCCAGCTCGAAGCCGGTGATCTGCTCCGGCACCGAGTCAAATCCGCGGCCGACCGCGATGGAGCGCGAATCCATCAGCTCGAGCGTCGCGGCCTTGGAATCGAACAGCGCGGGCAACGAGCGCGTCGCCGCATCGATCGTCGGGTACACCGCGATCGTGGTGGTTTTCAGCTTGGGCACCTCGACCGTGCGCAGCACCGCCTCAGCGATGAACGCCAGGGTGCCCTCCGAGGCGACCAGCAGGTGCGTGAAGATCTCCAGCGGAGACTCGTAGTCCAGGAACGCGTTGAGCGAGTAGCCCATCGTGTTCTTCAGCGCGAAGTGCTGCTCGATCTTCTTCACGGATTCAGCATTGCCGCGAACGCGACGCTTCAATTGCTCGAGCTTTTCCGCGAGCTCCGGTTCCTCCCGTGCAAACTGCGCCTCCGCATCCGCATGCGCGGTGTCGATGACGGTGCCGGACGGCAGCACGAACGTCAAGGATTCGAGCGTGTTGTAGGTGTTGTACTGCGTGCCGCACGCCATACCGGAGGAGTTATTGGAAATCACGCCGCCGAGCGTGGCCGCACCTTCGGAAGCAGGATCGGGACCGAGTTTCCGGCCGTAGGGCGCGAGGTGCGCGTTGACCTGCCGCACCGTCGAGCCGGGTTGGACGCGCACACGTTTACCGGCATCGAGGACCTCGACGCCGCGGAAGTGCTTGCGGACGTCGACAAGCATGCCCCCGCCCCCAGCCTGCCCGGACAGCGAGGTACCGCCCGCACGCAGCACGACTGGCGTGCCGGACGATGCCGATGCCCGGAAGGCCGCGGCGACATCGTTCGCGTTGCGCGCTTCCGCGACCACCTGCGGGGTGTACAGGAAGTGCGATGCATCGTGCGCGTACTTGATCCGATCGATCTGGCGGGTGGAAATCGTCTGATCGGAGCCTAATTCGCGGGCCAGATGCGCAGCAGGGGATGTGATTGTTGCAGTCATAGTTTCATGCTATCCCCATCGGGTTCACCAAACTTTTTTCCTCCAATTCGTTGACAGATTGTTGGGTTTATACAACACTTGATTGTGTGGCAGCACGAAAAGAACCGAAGAGTCCGATTTTCAATCGGGTTCGCGTACTGAGGACTGAGCGCGACATGTCGCGCAACCAACTCGCGGAACTCATCGACGTGAACCCGCAGACCATCGGCGCTTTGGAGCGCGGCGACCACTCCCCCAGCCTCGACCTCGCATTCCGAATCTGTGAGGTCTTTGAGCTCCCGGTCGAAGCGGTTTTTTCGCGCAATGAATTCGCCCCTATGTCGAAGGAGCTATACCAGCGATGACTTCCATATCAAGACAGAACCGAGCATCACTTCCCGGCTCGAAAAGAGTACGCAACCAGAAAGCGACGCGTGCTCTCATCGCGGTTTACTTCGCTGGCCTGATCGTTGCGGCGCTACTGTTCGGCATCTCACTGATCGCAGAACTGGATTCGTGGCCGTTCTCGCTGTCGTACATCGTTGCCATGCTCCTCTCCATGGCCGCGTGGACCTATATCCGCGGGGCTAACGACAGCAAGGACCGGTTACCAGATTCGCAGCTCGATGAATACGAGCGCGACATCTTCGCTACATGGCGTCAACGCGCGTTCAAGGCGTATTCCGCGCTCACTTTCGTGGGCGGGGCTGGGTTTCTCCTGTATGCGAACTTCATCGCTGACTCTGCTAATAGTGCCGCTTACGAAACGGCCGGCCTGTACATGGTGTTCACCTACCTGTTCGTGGCCACCCTGCCGATGATCGGTTTCGCTGCCACCATCAACCGCGATCACCCTGAAGACCAGCCAGTGGAGGAATAATGACCACGTTAGAGATAAAGGACTTGCACAAAAGCTATGGCGACGTCACCGCGCTCGACGGCATGACTTTCGGTGTCGGTGACGGCGAGATTTACGGTTTCGTCGGCTCCAACGGTGCCGGCAAGTCCACCACAATGCGCATCGCGCTCGGCGTGCTCGAGGCCGATTCCGGTGAAGTCCTCCTCGACGGCACCCCGCTTGACGACGCCACGCGGCGCCGCATTGGCTACATGCCCGAAGAGCGCGGCCTGTACGGCAAGGAGAAAGTCCTCGACCAGCTGGTCTTTTTGGCTCAGCTCCACGGTGTCGACCGAGCCGCCGCGAAAAAGCGCGGCGAGGACCTGCTAGGCGAGCTCGGCCTGGGCGAGCGTGTGAACGACAAGCTTGACGATCTCTCGCTGGGCAACCAGCAGCGCGTCCAGCTCGCCGCAAGCTTGATCCACGACCCGGACATCCTCATCCTCGACGAGCCGTTCTCCGGCCTCGACCCCGTCGCTGTGGACGTCATGAGCACCATGCTCACCGACCGCGCCCGCAATGGTGTCCCCGTCGTTTTCTCATCCCACCAGCTCGACCTCGTCCAGCGCCTGTGCGACCGCGTCGGCATCGTCACCCGCGGCCGCATGGTCGCCGAAGGCACAGTCGACGAGCTGCGCACCCACGGCCCGATCCGCTACAAGGTCGGCACCACGGCCCGCGGATGGTTCCCGGAGGGCACGACGCTTATCGACGACGCCGCGAACCACGTCATCCTCGAGACCTCTTCCACCGGCGACGACCAGCGCATCCTGCACGCTGCCCTTGCCGCCGGCGATGTCCATGAATTCACCCGTGTCGTCCCCGACCTGACCGACCTGTTCAAGGAGGTTGTGAAGTAATGACCACGAGCACCTATTCCCCGCTCCACACCGTCCTCACCACCGCTAAGCGCGAGATCCAGATTCTGTTCAGCAAGAAATCCGTGATCATCACCCTGGTCATCATGCTCGTGGCCATTCTCGCAGCCGTCGGTTTCGCGTCCTGGCAGAAGGATAAGGACCCAGAGGACAAAGCCACGCCGGTGGCGGTAGTCAACGTCGATAAGCAGACGCTCGAGGGGTCCGGCCTTGAGGCCCGCGATGTTGCCGACCGCGCGGAAGCCGAGAACCTCGTGCGTGACGGTGATGTCGATGCCGCGCTCGTCGCTGAAAACGACACTTGGCAGGTCATCTCCGACGGTCTTCCCGACACTTCCGTGATGACCACCGTGGATGCCCTCGCCGAGTCCTATTCACAAGCCGCCGCGCTGGAACAGCTGGGCATTTCACCCACCGACTTCCAGTCCGCCTCCCCAGAGATCAACGTCGAAGCAGTAAACATTGCCAATATCGACGAAGGCAAAGACGATGCTGCTTCCGAACAGGACTTCGCACGCCTGCTCACCGCATTCATCTTGCTCATGCTCATCGTGTTCATGGTGATCACCTTCGCCGCGCAGGTGGGCAGCCGCGTGACGGAGGAGAAGTCCTCCCGCGTCGTCGAGCTCGTCCTCGCTGCCGTCCGTCCGCTGGACTTCCTGGCCGGGAAGATCCTGGGCAACCTCGTCTTCGGCTTCATCTCCACCGCGATCTTGCTCGGCGGTGGTTTCGCCGCGCTGCAGTTCACAGGTCTGCTGGAAGATATCAGCATCGAATGGTCCATCCTGCCCATCATGCTCGTCTCCTACCTGCTGGCCATGCTCTTCTTCGCCGGCCTCTACGCCGCTGCCGGCGCGATGGTCCAGCGCACTGAAGACCTCCAGTCCACACAGATGCCCGTCCTGCTGCTGATCATTGTCAGCGCCTACATTCCGGCATTCGGCTGGATGGCCACAGACGCCACCTGGATGCAGGTGGCCAGCTGGATCCCGCCGGTATCCATCTTCGCCGCACCACTGTCGTACGCGGCCGGCGACTTCACCGCACTTCAGCTCACGGGCTCCCTCGCCCTGGCTGCCGTAGCGACCGTGGTCGTCGTCTGGATCGCCGCGCGCATTTACCGCCGCACCATCCTCAACAACGGCCAAACCACCAAGTGGTCGGAGGCACTGCGGGGCTAGCTTCCTATCTGGATCTGTTCCGTGCGCCTTAGAGGTGCCGGGACGGGTCCATTTTTTGATGGAGCACGCGAATCACAATCACGCCTCGATCATCGAGACGATAGATGATCATGTGACTGCCTGCGGCCCGTTGACGGTACCCAGAAATCCCCGGCACTAGCTTCCCCGAAGTCGGTTGATCGGCAATCCAGGCAAATTGCCTTTCCAAGGTTCGCAAATAGCGCTCCGCCTGTGCTGGCCCCCATTGAGTTTCGGAATAGGACCAGATTCCCCGCAGGTCCTCAACGGCTTCTTCCTTAAGCCGGTATGTCATTGCCACGCTTCATTTTTTCTATGAACTTATTGAAATCAAAGTCCTCTGCGAGACCAGACTCCTCCCCCTTCTGGATCTCACGACGCAGGACCTCTAGCCGCTGCTCGTAGTCCTCAATCATGCGGAGGCCAGCGCGGATCACTTCACTGGACGTTGCATAGCGTCCACTTGCCACCATCTGAGCGATGAATTCCTCATAGTGCGGCCCAAGGGTTACGGACGTGTTCTTAGCCATGCACCAATAGTACCAATTTTAGGTATCCGCTCCGTGTCTACCGCCGGGGACCCCTAACCCTGCCAGCACTACGCTAGTACCAGGCAGGCATAATGTCCCGTATGCCTTTAGGTGACGGCCCGCTCATCGTTCAGTCCGACAAGACTGTCCTCCTCGACGTCGCGCATCCGGAAGCTGCGCAGGCGCGTGCGGCGATTGCGCCGTACGCGGAGCTGGAGCGCGCACCGGAGCACGTGCACACTTACCGCATTACGCCGTTGGCGCTGTGGAACGCCCGCGCCGCTGGGTTCGACGCAGAACAGGCCGTGGACGTCCTCGAGCGCTTCTCTCGCTTCCCGGTTCCGCAGGCATTGCTTATCGACGTCGCCGAGACCATGGCCCGTTACGGCCGCATCCGCTTGATCAAGCATCCGGCCCACGGCCTCATCCTCGAAGCCGATGAGGAAACGATCCTCACCGAGATCCAGCGCAATAAGAAGATCAAACCCATGCTGGGCGCTCCGATCGACGCTACGACGGCTCCCGTTCACCCCTCCGAACGCGGCCGGATCAAGCAGGAGTTGACCAAGCTCGGCTGGCCTGTGGACGACCGCGCCGGCTACGTCGACGGCGAATCCCACCCAATCGAGCTCAACCACGACGGCTGGGAGCTGCGCGACTACCAGCAGTACGCCACGGAATCGTTCTGGGAGGGCGGCTCCGGCGTCGTGGTCCTACCGTGCGGAGCGGGCAAAACGATCGTCGGTGCCGCTTCTATGGCGCAGGCGCAGACAACCACGTTAATCCTAGTCACCAACACGGTCGCTGGACGGCAGTGGCGCGATGAACTGTTGCGCCGCACCACGCTCACGCCAGAGGAGATCGGCGAGTATTCCGGCGAGCGCAAGGAGATCCGCCCTGTCACCATTGCCACATACCAGGTGGTCACACGCAAAACACAGGGCGAGTACAAGGCTTTGGAGCTGTTCGACTCTCGCGACTGGGGCCTGATCATCTACGACGAGGTCCACCTCCTCCCCGCCCCTGTCTTCCGCATGGCGGCGGATCTCCAGTCGCGCCGCAGGCTCGGCCTGACCGCCACGCTCGTGCGTGAGGACGGCCGCGAGGACGACGTGTTCTCCCTCATCGGCCCGAAGCGGTACGACGCCCCGTGGAAAGAGCTCGAGATGGCCGGCTACATTGCCACCGCCGAATGCGTCGAGGTCCGCACGGCACTCAGCTCCGAGGAAAAGATGGTGTACGCCACCGCCGAGACCCGCGAAAGGTACCGGGTGGCGGCGTGTAGTGAGGGGAAGCTGGGTGTCGTCGATAAGCTTCTTGCGCAACACGATGGCGAGCAGATCCTCATTATTGGGGCGTTCATCGAACAGCTCGAAGAGATCGCCGCACGCACAGGCGCACCGCTTATCGACGGCAAAACATCGACCACCCAACGCGAATCCTTCTTCGACGCGTTCCGGAGTGGCGAGCTGCGCACGCTGGTGGTCTCGAAGGTGGCGAACTTCTCCATCGATTTGCCGGAAGCAGCCGTGGGCATTCAAGTCTCCGGCACCTTCGGATCGCGCCAAGAAGAGGCGCAGCGGCTGGGGCGGCTGCTCCGGCCGAAAGAAGACGGCAAAGAGGCGCTGTTCTACACCATCGTCGCGCGCGACACTCTCGATGCCGAGTACGCCGCGCGCCGCCAGCGATTCCTCGCGGAACAGGGCTACGCCTACCGGCTTGTCGACGCCGCCGACCTCTGACCAGCACACATCGCGCGACCGTTTATCCTTGAAGAATGCACTTCCACTTCGACGTCGACGAGGCCTTTGCCAAGCAGCACAACGAAATGCTCCGGGACACCCGCAAGGCAGTCATCTCCGGTGTTTCACTGTTTGTCATCTGTCTTATCGCGGGCCTGCTCGTCTGGTTCTTGGTGGATCCGGCTTCGCCGTGGCGGTGGGTGGGCGGGGTGGGCTTGGTGCTGTTCGGGGTGATGATGCTCATTGTGGCCTTTCTGGTTCCCCGTTCTGTCGGCTCGGCCCAGGACCTGTATGACCGCTATCCGCTCGTACCGGCGGTCATAGTGGAGGTCAACCCCCGCGATAGTGTCATTATGGCGCTCGTGAATGTCAACGTCGACGAGAACCGGCCGCCGACGTACGCGGCTGCGCTGCGGACCGTGACTTCGATCCCCGGGATGGATACCCCCAAAAAGGGCATGAAACTGCCGGCCGTGGCTGTCGGCGGGCGGCGCACTTCCCGCGATACGGAGCACTTTCAAGAGGTCACGCCGATGCCGATCGCGTGGGCGACACCGGATGCGGAGGTCGTGGATAAGGCGCGCGAAGCAATCCCACAAGAACAGTGGCAGAAGCTGGAAAAGGCGCGGAAACGTTACGACGAGGCCAAGGAAACCCCATATAACCTGCTTACTCTCTGACTTCCCCGCGATAGCGCTACCCCGTCTTTCAGGAAAGCTCTAAAGTCCTGCAAGATTGTTCATTTTGAATTTAGGCTCGGGAAACCTCGGGTTAGGGCGGCATGCCCACAGTGGATAGTGACCACTCTGACAACAACATGCCGAAGGTTTTCACGTGTTCACCAAATCCAAGTAATTCAAAACCATTGCGATCGTTTCCGGTTCCGCACTGTTCATCACCGCGTGCACCGCGGAGAATGAGAACGGCGAGAACGTAGCTGAAGAAACCGCTACCGCCACCGAAACCGATGTCGAGGAAGTTGACCCGGTCTACGGTGAAAAGAACGGTCTTGACCTGATTGAACTCCAGGACGACAAGCCCGAGGTTGCAGACGTCGAGGTTGATAATGAGCCTGACCGTATTGCCATGAACCTCATGGAGGACACCTCCACTGAGATGGGCTTCAACTGGTACACCAAGGATGACCTCGATGACTCCATGCTGCTCGTCTCCGAGCAGGAGGACATGTCCGACGCCAAGGAGTTCCCCGCTGAGACCACCGAGGTGACCAACCGTTACGCCGAGCGCGATAAGGACGGCTACTACATCTACTCCGCCGTGACCTTCGACGACGAGGGCGACATGCTCGTTGACGATGAAGGTAACCCCGAGGAGGTCGAGGGCTACTTCACCGACGAGCAGATCGACCGCGAAAACACGAAGTGGACTGCTGACGGTTCGAAGCTTGCGCACCTTTCGCTTGTCGACGTCAAGGAGCACTCCAACAAGGCGACCGCCACCGGCCTTGAGCCCAACAAGACCTACTACTTCCAGGTCGGTTCCGAGTCTGAGGGGTACTCCGAGACCGGTACGTTCACCACCTCGAACCCGGATGAGGAGAGCTTCCAATTCATCCACTACACCGACACTCAGAACGCCTACTGGAACGAGCATGTGAACAACGAGGCGGCGTACGGCGCCAACACCTTGGAGAAGGCCATGGAGGTCGCTCCGGACGCCAACTTCGCGCTCCACACCGGTGACTTCGTTGAGACCGCGGCCGTCGAGGATGAGTGGGTCGATAACCTCAACGCTTCCCACGACGCCAACATTAAGCTGCCGCACGCCTACACGCCGGGTAACCACGATGAGTACAACCTGCGTTGGGAAGAGGGCGTTCACGAGACCGCCTTCAACGAGCACACCAACGTGCCCGTCAGCAATGACAAGATCGATGGCGGCTCCTACTACTCCTTCGACTACTCCGGCGCACACTTCGTGGTGATGAACACCAACGACAACAAGGAGTCTGACGACAACCCGGACGAGGGTGCAGTCGGCCGCGAGCAGATGGAGTGGGCGAAGGAGGACATCCGTAAGGCCCGCGAGAACGGTGCGAACTGGATCATCCTGGCCTACCACAAGCCGGTCTACTCCGCGTCCTACCACTCCCTGCAGGACGAGGACGTCCAGGTCACCCGTGAGGAGTTCGTCCAGATGGCTGACGAGCTTGACGTCGACCTGGTTCTCCAGGGCCACGACCACAACCTGACCCGCACGAAGTCCCTGACGTATAGCCCGGACAACTTCTCCTACGGCGAAGTCGAGGACACCGAAAAGCGTGAGATCGACGGCGTTGAGCACCACGTCAACCCGGACGGTGTCACCTACGTCATCCCGAACACCTCGGGCACCAAGACCTACGACGCGATCTACCAGAAGGGCGCTGACCACGTTCACAAGGTCCGCGAGAAGCTCGACTGGATGACCGAGGAGGACGTCGACACCTGGAACGATCTCTTCGATGTCGCTGAGCAGCCGGAGAAGACTCCGAAGTTCGACCACAAGCACGACAACTACCGCCAGTCGACGATCCAGAGCTTCGCCGTCTACACCGTCACCGAGAAGGAATTCAAGATCGACTTCTACCAGGTCGAGGGTGACCTGCACAACGGTGAGGACCGCGAGGTCAAGCTGTACAACTCCTACGGCATCACTAAGGAGTAAATGCTCGCAGGTGGCTGATCACCCAGCCGCGTGAGACAAGAAAAGCCGGGCATAAGCCCGGCTTTTCGCATTGCTATCTGCTCACGCTTCTAGATGAACTGGCGAATGAGCGCAATGACCGCGACAACAACGATGACACCCTTGAGGAAGCGGTTGGAGACCCGCTTAGCAATGCGGGCGCCGACCAGTCCGCCAATGACACCGCCGGCCGCGAGGATGAGAACACCGAGCCATAGAACCTCAGCTCCAAAGAAGAGGTAGGCGATGAGGTACACCAGTGCCGCGACGGTGTTGACGATCATGGACAGGAAATTCTTCACCGGGTTGACGTCCTTGAACGACCTACCAGTGCCCACGCCCATGACAGCCAAGTAGATGATGCCCTGAGCCGCGGTGAAGAACCCGCCGTAGACGGATGCTAGACCCATCGCTCCGACGAGGCCAGGCTTCTTGTACGCCTCCCCCACAGGCTCGTCGCTTTCCGCCTGCACCTCGGCATTACGGGTCTCCGAATCCTTGCCCACACGCGCAAGCGTGTCGACGATCCGCTGCTGGAACACCACCAACAGCAATGCCACAACGATGAGGATCGGAATAACGAAGTCGAGCGCACGGGTCGGTGTGAACAATAACAGCAACGAGCCCGACGCCGCACCAATAATGGTCATGATGATCAGTGGACGCAGCCACGGCATCTCACGCTTCGTCTCGTGGCGGAAGCCCCACGCTGAACCAAAAGACGCGAACATTAGGCCGATCGTGTTGGTGCGTACCGCCACACCGGGTGGCACGCCCATGGCGAGAAGCACCGGGAGCGTGAGCAGCGAACCCGAACCCACAGCGGAGTTGATAATGCCCGCCATGATGCCCATGAAGAACAGCAGAATCGAGGGTAGAACGTCCACGGAAACCTCCCAGCAGGCAAACTATCAAGCCCTTGCATCGTACGTCACCAGGGAAGATGCGGCGAAATTGAGCGGCGTGATTGCGTTGGGAGGGGTTCATCCCGTATGCGGCGTTATGGCGTCTTTGGGCGTGCGAAAAGCACCCTGGGCACGGTGGGTGTCCAGGGTGCTTGTGTATTGAGTTGTTTTTGTTGTTGTTGGTCGGCGGTAACTTACTCTCCCACACCCTCCCGGGTGCAGTACCATCAGCGCGGGTGGGCTTAGCTTCCGGGTTCGGAATGGGACCGGGCGTTTCCCCACCGCTATCAACCACCGACACACCCAATAGGGCTGTGTCATGGTGACCACCACACTTGTGTGTGTGGTGTGGTCGGTTGTTTAGTTATCTGTATCTGTGGCATGTGTGTGGTGTGTCAGATACTGCATAGTGGACGCGAACAGTGTGCAATTGTTTGTGTTGTTTGTTTGTGCACGGTGTTTTTGTTTTGTTGTTGGTGTATTAGTACCAGTCACCTTCGCACATTACGGTGCTTCCAGATCTGGCCTATCAACCCC
>NZ_JAGPYZ010000008.1:0-139408 GCF_024454055.1 Corynebacterium sp. CCUG 70398 | reverse complement strand
AGCCGACCGAGCCGACCGAGCCGACCGAGCCGACCGAGCCGACCGAGCCGACCGAGCCGACCGAGCCGACCGAGCCGGAGACGCCAGGGGAGGACAAGCCTGAAAAGCCGGGTAGCTCCGATGGCGAGAACAAGCTGTGGTGGCTGCTGCTCCTGGTTCCGGTAGTCCCTGCTCTGATCTGGCTGTTCGATAAGACCCCGGGCTCGTCGAACCCGACCCCGCCGGTTCCGGGTCAGCCGGGCGACAAGCCTGAGCCGAACCAGCCCGGTGAGCCGGGCCAGCCGGGTGACAACCCTAAGCCGGGCCAGCCCGGTACACCGGGACAGCCGGGTGACAAGCCTGAGCCGAACCAGCCTGGTTCCCCCGAGCAGCCGGTCAAGCCGGGTGCGCCGGGTGAGGGCCGCCAGCCGATCCAGTCTGTGCCGTCTGGTGCGACTGAGAAGGGCGACGATGTCGCTGACTTCATCGGCTAAGAGCTGAACGCTCATAAACTAAGAGCGGGTTGATGCGATCAAGCATCAGCCCGCTTTTTCATGCGCCGACTTCGGTTTCTAGCCAGACGGCGAAACGTCACGGAAGATCAAGACGCTACGTTCTACCTGTAGGAACAAGATATTATGCAAGGTCAAACTACTTAGTGGACCTAACAGCGAAGAACATATACCATTCCTGAGAGGGATTAAGGTTTCATCCCGAAGGTGGTCACTGCAGGGGGACAGTTCAACCAGTTCTCCTGGGTGCGAAGGTACGACGTGTGAAGAAAGAGAACATGAAAAAGCAGGTAGTTTCCCTGACCGTGGCGGCGGCGCTTGTCGCGCCGCTGGCAGTAATTCCCGCCCAGGCACAGGCGGACGTGCCGGTGCACATTCAGCGCACTGGTGGGCGTTTCAGCACTGACTATGATTTCCCCACGTTCGACTGGAGCGGCTGCGAGTGGGCCGTCCGCCAGACGGAGGGCAAGCTGAACTTCGGTGGCCCGCAGGCGGCGGACCCCGCTGACAACCGCGCGAAGTGGGTCAACGGCGCAACGCCTTTGCCCAACGGCGACCTGAAGATTCGCAACGAGGGCATCCGTGGCGGCGTGGAGATCAACGCTGTGGACTCCACCGGCTACGGCACCTACACGTTTGAGTACTCCGCTGATTTCAACGAGATGGATCCGCACAACGTGCTGGGCATCTTCCCGTATGACATGGCGGAGCTCGAGCTGAACAAGTACGACGAGGTGCACAAGAACTCCCACGGCTCCACTGAGATCGACTTCATCGAGATCAGCCGCTGGGGCGTGGTCAACCGCCCGCTTCCGCACGGCGGCGTGACGTACTACCCGGACACGGCTCAACGCCCGGACCGCATCAAGCCCGCTGAGTTCGACATCCCGGCCGGTCACCAGACCCTGCAGACCATTGCTGAGTGGGAGAAGGACTACCTGCGCGTGATCACGAAGACGAAGCAAGGCCAAGTGCTTTCCGACGTCACTTCCACCCACCGCGTCCCCCGCGACACCGGCACCCAGCAGCTGCGCATCAACTTGTGGACCAGCGGCGCCAACAGGAGCGAGCACAAGAACGCGGGTGCCGACGAGATCATCTTCCACGACTACAACTACTCCCCGCACATCGGTGCAGCCGCTCAGCAGCCCACCGACACCGACAAGGGCGCTGTCCCGCCGGCTCCCGAGGCAGACGCACCCGAGGTCGAGGCTGGCACAGTGCCGCCGGCACCGGCCGAAAATGCCCCTGAGGTAGAGGGCGGAGTAGTTCCTCCCGCACCGGAAGCTGATGCCCCCGAGGTGGAGGATGGTGCGGTCCGGCCGGCACCTGCACCGGAGGAAGCGCCGTCGAACTCCCCGGAGGCAGCTCCGTTGGAAAACGGTGCTCCTGAGGTTCAGCCCGAGTCCGAGCTCTTCGACCCTGAGCAGCAGGAGAAGCAGTCCAAGGAGGACAAGGCCGCTGAGAAGAGCAAGAACCGCAGCTCCGAGAGCAGCAGTAGCAGCAGCGAAGGTGTCTTCGCTCGCATCTGGCGCGGAATCCGCAGCTTCTTCGGGTTCTAGTCAGACACGGGTTCTATGGCACACCGTCGGCTACCACTGGTTGAAGCGCCGGCGGCGTGTCAGTCTTGACTAAAGGCGTCGTCCTGTGTAACGTCGCGAGCATGCAGGAGTCGTCCCTGAAAGGGGACGGCTCCGGCCCATTTCGGGGGTATTATTCAAGGTCCTGCAGGCCATAAGCCTTGGACTCGGGCCTTCACTACTGCTTGGGCCACACATATTCATATTCCAGAAGACTGTCCACTTCTGAGCAGATGTGTTCGACTTGAGATCTTGCCCAAGCATTGTTCATGGGGGCAGAGAACCGTCCCTTTTGGTAAAAATATGTACATATGTCGACCGCTTGCAATAGGCGGCTGTGGTCGGATGGGCCAAAATAGGCGGTATCAAAGATGTGGTCCAAGGCGACACTAATTTTACCCTTGAGTGCTTTTCCTCTCGCAGCTCGTAGGTTCGCACGAGAGTCATTAGCTGAGTGGTGCTCGTCTGCGAAAATGAGAGCGCGTTCATCGGAGTAGTTTTTGCGCATCTGTTTCTCTACTTCTTCGAGAATGTAACCCATGGTCTGCTGATGAAGTGGGAATGCCCTAGTTCCATACCGTGCTCGGTAGAGATTCTCGTCAATCGTGCGGGTGACAAAGATAGGCTTCTGCCTTTTGATGACCTGAACAATCTCGGAGAAGAGATCGAAACGATCGGCCATGGCGATTTGTCGCCAATGGCCTTTGCCGTGAAAAATCTCTACTGCGTGAAATTCTGATTGACTTGGAAGAACGGTTGAATAACGGCTGTGCAATTGGTCGCCGAGCTGATTGATCTCTTCCTCAACGTTTACGGCTTGCGCCGGACTGCACATCAGCGCGCCGAAAGTGTAGAAAGAGTCATCTGTAGTCTCTGATTCGTCTAAATAGCACAACCGGACCGAACGGTCTGCGTTTTTCCCCATAGTGCAATGCTACTGGCGAACTGGTTAGCTTTCCTGGTCGTGTCGGACAGAAAAGTCTACTGAAAAAAGGTCCCGGCGAGTTGCCGGGACCTTGCTTTAGATCCTAGTGCACTAGGGACTTAGATCTCGTATTCCGGGTGCGAGGCGGTGACCATGTCGTTCCATTCGACGACCTTCTTGCGCCCGCGGCCTTCGGCCTCGCCGAGGGCGCGTTCGTGGGCGTCGAGGTTGTGCCAGCCTTCCCAGGTGGTCGCGTTGACGTTCTTGGAGGCCAGCAGGTCCAGGATGTCCTGGGGGTCGCGCTTGTCGGTCAGTTCCAGGGAGCCGTTGCGGAAGTCGTCGATAAGCATTGTGGTGGTGTCCTTGGCGTCGGACTTGGTGTTGCCGATCAGCCCGATAGGGCCGCGCTTGATCCAGCCGGTGGCGTAGAGGCCGGGGACGATGTCGCCGCCGGGCTCGGTAAGCACGTGGCCTTCGTCGTTGGGGATGACGGGCTACGAATCCAACGCACTTGGCCCCAGTCGCCGCGGACGGATAGAGTGACTTCACCGCCTCAGCCCTGCCTCGATTGGTTTAGTTGCCTGCTTGCGCGATCCCGCGTAAGAACCGTCTTTTGCGCAGCTGGCGAGAGACAAACTCTGCGTAGGACCGTCGAAGCATGCGGTTGGCAGAAAACCACTAACTCAGCGTCGATCAACGGTACACCCGGCGCTGATCAAAGGTACTCACCGTGCGCGAGACCGATTTGCGAACGAGCGCGAGACGCGCTTGCGAACCGGTTTCGGATCAGGATTTTGCAATCCCGTACGCTCGTAAAAATCGCTGGGAAGAGGCTCGCCGGTTTGCTGACTCGCCTTAACCGCGAGCTTCGCCCACTCTCGCTGCCGATCTACTTTAGTCATTTTCGAAGTCATCATCGGCCTCCTTGTCGGTGCCCCCATTATCGTTGTTTGACCCGGCAATGGCTAGCTCCTGGATGATCTTCTTCTCCGTGCGCGTCGTCAGCGGGCTCTCGAGCAAAATGTTCAGATGGAACATGCCTAAGTGGAACGATTGGTCATCTTTCTCGCGAATCAGGTCGGTTGCCCACGTGTAGCGTTTCCACCATTCGGCGCGAGCGTCGCTCACGGTCTTTTGGTGAATTGTCAAAATTAGTCCTGAGAAGCCCAGGAAAGCTACGAGCAGCTGTCCTGCCCGCAGCCAGATATCTATTTGGTCCACGTTTTACCCCCTGTCTCCACTGACTTTAGCTGAGATAGGGTGGGCACTGGACAGACGAAAGTGAGGCCACGCTACCGTGACCTCACTTAGAGAGTTTCGGCGCAGACCCCTAGATCTCGTACTCCGGGTGCGATGCGGTGACCATGTCGTTCCATTCGACGACCTTCTTGCGCTCGCGGCCTTCGGCCTCGCCAAGGGCGCGTTCGTGGGCGTCGAGGTTGTGCCAGCCTTCCCACGTGGTCGCGTTGACACCCTTGGAGGCGAGCAGGTCCAGGATGTCCTGGGGGTCGCGCTTGTCGGTCAGTTCCAGGGAGCCGTTGCGGAAGTCGTCGATAAGCATCGTGGTGGTGTCCTTGGCATCGGACTTGGTGTTGCCGATCAGCCCGACGGGGCCGCGCTTGATCCAGCCGGTGGCGTACAGGCCGGGGACGATGTCGCCGCCGAACTCGGTAAGCACGTGGCCTTCGTCGTTGGGGATCACGGCCTTGTAGTCGTCGAAGGGAACACCGTTGACAGCGTCGGAACGGTAGCCGACTGCGCGGTAGACCGCCTGGACATCCCAGGTCGTGGTCTCGCCGGTGGTGGTCACGCCACCGTTTCCGTCGAGCTCCGTGCGTTCGGTGACAAAGCCGGTGACCTTGCCGTCCTCGCCGATGATCTCCACCGGTGATTCGAAGAAGTGAATGAACAACTTGTGCGGGGCGCCCTTCGGGTCGCGCATCGCGTAACCCTCAAGGGTCTGGCAGATCAGGTCGACGGATTTGGAGTCGCGGCGGGCTTGCTCGGACGCTTCGTCGTAGTCGATGTCCTCCGGGTCCACAATGACCTCAATGGTGGGGGAGTGGTCCAGCTCCTTGAGCTCCAGCGGGCTGAACTTCGCCTGCGCCGGGCCGCGGCGGCCGAAGATGTGAATCTCCTTCGCGGCGGAGCGGCCCAAGTTCTCATAAACGTTGTCCGGGATCTCGGTGACGTGGAGCTCGTCTGCAGTCTTGGCCAGCACGCGCGCAATATCCAGGGCGACGTTGCCCACGCCGACAATGGCGATCTTCTCTGCGGTTAAGTCCCAGTCGCGGGTGAAGTCCGGGTTGCCGTCGTAAAAACCGACGAACTCGGCGGCGCCGTGGTGGCCGTCAAGCTCCGCGCCCGGGATGTTCAGGTCGCGGTCGGCGACAGCGCCGGTAGCGAAGATGACAGCGTCGTAGTACTCCTGCAGCTCCTCGACAGTGATGTCCGTGCCTACGTCGACGTTGCCCAGCAGGCGGATCTCCGGCTTGTCCATCACGTTGTGCAGGGACTTGACAATGCCCTTGATGCGCGGGTGGTCCGGCGCCACGCCGTAGCGGATCAGGCCGAACGGTGCGGGCATGCGCTCGAAGATGTCTACCTTCACGTCTACGCCGGACTGGGCGAGGTCAGACTTGATCAGCAGGTCGGAGGCGTAGATGCCGGCCGGGCCGGAGCCGACGACGGCGACGCGGAGGGAATCCTGGGGAGTGCTCATAGAAACTGCTGTGTCCTTCTCGGGGGTGATAGTGATGGATAGTTATTAGTACCTGCCATTGTAGCGGTTTGGCTAATAATACCTAGACCGCTCGTTCTATTACATTCGTACTGAGTGGTGCGGGGGATGGGACGTCGAAAAGCAACGAGCGGGGGCTCGCGGCGTGCGCACGTGAATTGCTGCTGCGCGATAAGTGTGAATCACGTTTCACCTGCGGACTTTTTCAGGCACGCGCCCATGGCCGTGGCTACACTGGTGACCAATGTCGCGCGCGGCGACGACTGCGCGACGGCTCACAACGCACGTCAAATGTGCACAACCCACGCGAAAGGATCCCCATGGCTAACAGGTCCGTTTTGATCACCACGGTAGGCCGCACCCTCGACGGCATCGACGTAGATGCGCTGGCTCAGGAATCCAACCTGACCGCCGTGCGTCTCAGCGAGCACGAGGCTGATGTTTCCGCCGTCGTGTCCGCAGACCTGCTGTCCGCAGGCGACTCCCTGATCGTCGGTACCGGCGACTACAACTACGACGCTGACGCCGCATCCGCGCTGGGCGTTCCCGTGCTCGTCGTCGCTGCCGCCGAGGAAGTCGCAGAACTGGCGAAGAAACGCATCGATGAGCTCGGTGCCACCGTCGCCGCCGTGGTGGCCGATGTTGACGCTGCTGCCATCAACACCGCACTGACCACCGAGACCGAGCAGGTCATGTCCGCAGCCGTGTTTGAGAACTGGCTGCTCAATCGTGCCAAAGAGAAGCGCTCCCACATCGTCCTGCCGGAGGGCGAGGATGACCGCATTCTCGAGGCCGCTGACCAACTCCTCGCGCAGGACGTTGCCGACATCACCATCCTGGGTGACAGCGACGATATCGCCCGCCGCGCTGACAGCAAGGGCCTGAACCTATCCAAGGCGAACATCATTGACCACCTCAACTCCGAGCTGCTGGAAGAGTTCGCCGCAGACTTCGCCGAGCTGCGCAAGAAGAAGGGCATCTCCATCGAGGAGGCCCGCGAGACCATGAAGGACATCTCCTACTTCGCCACCATGATGGTCCACAAGGGGCTGGCAGACGGCATGGTATCCGGTGCCGCGCACACCACCGCGCACACTATTAAGCCGTCCTTCCAGATCATCAAGACCGCTCCAGGCGCGACCGTGGTGTCCTCGATCTTCCTCATGGTCATGCGCGGCCGCCTCTGGGCCTTCGGCGACTGCGCCGTGAACCCGAACCCGACCGCGGAGCAGATCGGCGAGATCGCTGCCGTCTCCGCGCAGACCGCCGCCCAGTTCGGCATCGACCCGAAGGTCGCCGTGCTGTCCTACTCCACCGGCACCTCCGGCTCCGGCCCGGACGTTGACCGCGCTGTTGAGGCCACCGCGAAGGCGAAGGAGCTCGCTCCGGACGTGGCCATCGACGGCCCGCTGCAGTTCGACGCCGCATGCGACCCGGGCGTGGGCAAGAAGAAGGCGCCGGATTCCCCGGTCGCCGGTGAAGCCAACGTGTTCATCTTCCCGGACCTCGAGGCAGGCAACGCCGGCTACAAGATAGCTCAGCGCACCGCCGGCGCGCTCGCTGTCGGCCCGATTCTGCAGGGCCTGAACAAGCCGGTCAACGACCTGTCCCGTGGCGCGACCGTCCCGGACATTGTCAACACCGTCGCAATCACCGCTATCCAGGCACAAGGAGCACACTAACTCATGGCATACGTACTCGTTCTCAACTCCGGGTCCTCCTCGATCAAATTCCAGATCGTCGACCCGACCGCCTCCGCCGCAGACACCCCGTTCGTCTCCGGCTTGGTTGAGCAGATCGGTGAACCCAGCGGCCACATCAAGATCAAGATCGAGGGTCGTGCGGTAGAGTCCTCCATGCCGATCCGCGACCACCGCGGCGGCTTGCAGCTGGCCATCGCCATGCTGGATGCCAACGGCGCTGGCCCGACCCAGGTGGAGATCATCGCCGTGGGTCACCGCATCGTGCACGGTGGTCAGACCTTCAGCGAGCCAGTGCTTATCGACGACACTGTGGTCGAGCAGATCCGCGACCTCATTCCACTGGCCCCGCTGCACAACCCCGCCAACATTGACGGCATCGAGGTGGCACGCGCACTGCTGCCGAACATTCCGCACATCGGTGTGTTCGACACCGGCTTCTTCAACCACCTGCCGGCCAACGCCGCCACCTACGCCATTGACGCGGAGGTGGCCAAGGAGCAGAAGATCCGCCGCTACGGCTTCCACGGCACCTCCCACGAGTTCATCGCGTCCCAGGTCCCGGACCTGATTGGCAAGCCCCTCGAGGAGACTAACCAGATCGTGCTGCACCTGGGCAACGGTGCGTCCGTCTCCGCTGTGCGTGGCGGCCAGCCGATCGACACCACCATGGGCCTCACCCCGCTCGAAGGCCTGGTCATGGGTACCCGCTCCGGCGACATCGACCCGGGTGTCATCTTCCACCTCTACCGCCAGGCCGGCATGAGCATTGACGAGATCGATAACCTGCTCAACCGCGGCTCCGGCGTGAAGGGCATCGCCGGTGTCAACGACTTCCGCGAGCTGCACACCATGATCGAGGAAGGCTCCGCCGAGGCGAAACTGGCTTACGACGTCTACATTCACCGTCTGCGCCGCTACATCGGTGCCTACATGATCGCCCTGGGCCGTGTTGACGCCATCACCTTCACCGCCGGTGTCGGCGAGAACGACTCTCAGGCTCGTGCCGACGCGCTGGCAAATCTCGAGGGCTTCGGCGTGAAGCTAGATGAGGCGAAGAATGCCGAGAGCGGCGACGCCCGTATCATCTCCACCGACGACTCCGCTACCAAGGTCCTCGTGGTTCCGACGAACGAGGAGCTGGCCATCGCCCAGAAGTCCGCGCAGATCGCGCAAGGGGCTTAAGCGGCTGGGGCGCTTACGCCCCCGGGCAAGACAAAACCCACGGCGGGCAGTTCATGCGAACGGTTCCCAGCCGTGGGTTTTGTGGTGTTCTTCAGGTGTGCGGATCAGTCCCCGCGTCAGCTGCACTGACGGCGAAGAGGAGGTCGCCCTCCACAGGCATGGGCTGGATGGCGCGCAGTTGCGCGAAGTCCATGGATGGGGGCTGAGACGCGATCACGGACCACAAAGGCTGGCCTGCGGACGAGTCTCCTCCGCTATCAGTGCGAGCTCTTCAGGAGAGGCCGTGCTTGTTCAAGCCGGACTTGACCACGTTGCGCATCAGCGCGAGGTTGGTCTGGTCCGAGAACGCAGCCACGTACACGAAGAGGTTGTTGTCCAGCATCTTGATCAGGTGGAACTGGTCGTTCAGGGTAAGCAGCATGTCCTGCAGGTTAGTGCGAGAGATGCTCAAAGCGTCCATTGCCTTGAACTTGGACTTGACCATCTCAGAGTTGTAGGCCGCTGCGACGTCAAGGTCGAAGTTCGGGTAACGGGAGTTGGTGGCCAGGGACATGCCGGTGTCCAGGTCGACGATCGATGCGCCGATGAAGCCGCCGAGGTCGCTGGCGATCTCATTGAGGTAGTTGTTCAGAGTTTCTTGGTGGGACATGTTCTTCCTATCTGTTTGTACTTGCGGGAAATCCAATCGAGAAAGTTAGCACTCAACTTGGAGGAAACCCAATACTGAAAGTAACTCCTGGTTTTCCACATCAAGCAGAAAAGTCACTTTACTTCTCTGTAGGTTACATTATTATCGGCAATCTAGGGAGTGTCGCACAGCGATTTGGAAGAAATAGGGTAAAGCGGCTACCCCTATGATGACGCGACAACAAATGTTAGGTTGAGAAAGCAAGGAGATAAATGCCGTGGAAGAGTACGCAGGCGTTCACCGGCGTCAAACTGGTGACGTGAACCGACCGCGCCGCGCTACCAAAGTAGAGCAGCCGTGGGAGAAGGAAGCCCTGGTCGGATCTTATGTCGACCGTGAGGTCGTTTTCTTAGGGCCCGTGGGAGTAGGAAAGACGACCGCGATCTCTACTCTGTCGACGCTTGCGCCCGTTCAAACGGAGGTGTACGCAGCAGCATCGGATGACTTCTACGTGCACACTAAAACGACGACCACCGTGGGCATCGATTTCGGAATGTGGCACCGTCCCGACGGCCGCACCATCGGCCTCTACGGAACCCCTGGGCAGGAACGCTTCCAGGCCGCCCGCGGGCCGGCGATGAACCCGGAGGCCGGGTTGGTTCTCTGGCTGTTCGGCTACGAGCACCTGCTTGAAGACCAGGTTAGTGAGTGGATCATGGCTATCCACGACATGAAGGCGACGAACCGCGTCGTCGTCGCGGTGAACTTCAAAGAGCCGGGCCAGCCTGATCCGGTGACCGAGTTGCGCCACCTCATCCCGGCATTCGGTTTCCCCGATGTGCCGATCATGTCCGCTGATCCCCGCAAGGCGGGCGACGTAGCGGCTGTTGTGGACGCAGCCTTGAACCGAGTGGGAGCCACAGCATGACGTTCACCCAGCACTACGCACCTTATCCCTTGACCTCCGATGCGAATTCCATGAGCGAACCGAACCCTTACTTGAATAACCGCCGCTTTCCCGGCGACAATAACGTTGTGAACCCCGACGCGAATTTCTACCGAAACGTGGACGCTAATGCCCGAATAGCGGACGCGGACATAGTAGATGCCGAAATCGCAGACGACGATACGGCTGGCGTCGACGAGTGGTCCACCCAGATTGGACGCCACCGTCGCGTGCGCGGCACAGATTTTTCCACCAGCGACTTGGCAAAGGCGTGCTTGCCGATCATGTCGAATCTGCGCAACGAGGTGCCCGGTGTGCACTCGGTGGTCCTCGGCACCGGTGACGGCCTGCATGTGTGCTCCATCGGCTTGAAAGACGGCATCGACGCATCGCGTATCACGGCGCTCAACTCGTCGATGTTCGGTGTGGCCGCCGCCCACGCAAAGGTCATTGACCCGGTCTTGGGTGATGAGCACAGCACCAGCGTCATCGTTGAGCTCCCCGGTGACAACCTCATGGCACTGGTGAGGATCGAGCACGAGCCGATCGGCCACCTGGTCATGGGCATTTTCGCCACCGACACCCAGCTGGGCATGCTGACCCACCACGCGCGCAGCTTCGGTAAGCGGCTCGGTGAGTGGCTGAGGGAGATTTAACCCCGGCTAAAACCAGGTTGCCGGCCGCACCTGGTTCGCCGTGTCCACCAGTGCATACCGGTGGCGGGCAAACGGTGCGCGCCGGGCTTGCTCTCGCAGGGTAATGGCAAGGCCGCGGCGGAGGCCGTGGATGGTGAAGTCATACTCGAACAATTGGTTGCGCGATGCCGCCTCGAGGACGTCCTGCTCAATCAGGTAAGTCAGGCCGGCGCGCAGTACAGCGATCTTGATCTGCAACAGCCGCGGTTCGTTGGTCGGGATCTCCTCCAAGCGCCGGGCCGCGCGGCGAATGCGCGACTCGGTCAGGTCCCCGCTGACCAGATATAAAATCGTGGTCAGTTTGGCCATCCGGTGGTGGCGCGAGGACATCGGCACCTTATCCAGGGCAGCCACGGCCATTTCCACTTCGCCTTCGAAGATGAGCTGGCGCGCGAGCCCGAACGCGGACGACACAGTGGTCTGGTTCGCCGCCCACACCAGGGCGTACAGGCGCATTGCATTGAGTCGCAGCGTCTCCGGTTTTTGCGAGATGTGCGACCAGTTCGGCGTGATGTCGCCATCCTTCTCCAGCCGGACAAAGTAGGAGTCCGGCAACTCGCCTAAGTCGGATCGGATGGAGGCGAGGTGGCGGGACAAGGTGGCGTCGATAAGCTGCTGCTGTTGCAGGCCAGCTTCCTGCAATAACAGCTCATCGACGGCTGCGAGCGCGAGTTTGGGCGCGGCCTCGCCCGGCACGATGTCGAGGACTTGCGCGAAATCGCGCTGCGCTGCCACGAAGTCGCCGTGGACGAGTTCAGTGACGCCGCTGTACCAGTGGAAACGCCAGTCTTCGCGGAGCCGCTCGTTGAGTTGGGAGAGCCAGTGGCGCGCTTGCGTGGTCAGGCCCAAGTCGAGCATCGCGCGGACGACACCGAAGGGAATCTCGGCGGAGTGCTCGTACTCCGGGGTCTGCATTGCTTGGCGCAGCGTCTCCAGGGTTTCCTGCGGCTCGGCGTAGGAGGAACCGGTGAGCATGCCCGCACCGACATCGCTGCGGTCAATCAGGGGCGTGGGCAGCGCGGATACGACTTCGGACGGGGTGATTTCGGCGGTGCGGTCGATGCCGTCGATAAGCTGATCGGTCCGGAAGACCAGGTGCTTGGTGCCGAATGTCGTACGTTGCGGCGAGAACAGCGAATGCTGCTGCGGGAAGTAGAGACCGTCGCGCACGGCGAGCACCTCGCGCAACACCCCGAGGAGCTGGACTTGAAGCTCACCCACGCTGGAGAAACGTTGCGCCGGGTCGGGGTCGCAGCAGCGCACGAGCAGTCGGTAGAGCGAAATGTGGCGGCGCAGCGTCGGCGATTGCGTGGGCGTGGGCAGCTCCATCGTGAGCACGCCGTTTTCCTTCGGCAGGTCCAAAATGAGTGCGGCGAGCGTGCGGCCAATGGTGTAAATATCGCTGGTGATGCTCGGGCCCTGGCTCGCGACCTCCGGAGCCTGGTAGCCCTTCGTTCCGTAGATGTAGCCGTACGCGCCGATGCCGCTGACCGCGCCCAGATCAATCAGTTTCACCTGGTCCTCGGCCACAATGATGTTGTCCGGCTTCAGGTCGTTGTACACCACCCCGCGCGCGTGCAGGTACCCCAGCGCGGGGAGCACCTCCAGGATGTACGCGATTGCCAGGTCGATGGGGAGGAGGTGATTGCGCTGCTCATTGCGTCTTTCGCGTAACGACGGCCCACCCACAAACTCCATCACAATGAACCCACCGGAAACACGCGGATCGTCGATAAAGTTGAAAATCTTCACAATCCCCGGGTGCGTGATGTCTGCCAGGAATTCGCGCTCCGCCGCGGCAGCAGCCGTCTCGTCGACGCTCTTTTCCGCCTGCATGCCCTTGAGCACCACCACGCGGCCGGCGACGTGGTGGTCCTGCGCCAAGTAAATCCAGCCCATGCCGCCGTGGGCGATCACACCCTGGATCTCGTACTGGCCGGCCACGACATCGCCGGGGTGCAGCTGCGGTTCCGGGATGCCCTTGTTCACCACGGCGTTCGTCGGATCCTTGATCGCATCCTTCGGGTCCGTCGGCGGGATCCACGGCAGCTCCACCATGCCGTCGGCCACTGTGCGGCCCTTGCGCTTTGTCGCGCGGCGCTCCATGAACGTCTCCAGCGCTTGCCTGCGCGACCTTTCCGACGTGCTCTTCTGCAGCTCCTGCAGCTGCGCATTCGTGAGACCGGCCGGGCCGGTGCTGGATGAGCCGGTGAAACTCGGACCGGAGGCGGCAGCCGTAGCTGCTGCGGTGGCTGGATCCGTGCCGGGGCCGGTGGTCGGGCCGGTCGCCCCGCTGTCGCCGCTGCGCAGCTTGTCCAAGTCCTTGAGAATGCCCTCGAACTCGCCGGTGCCGGAGTAGGGGTCGAAGTCCTCTCCCCACTCGTCATCATCAGCATCGTCGTCGGCGAAGGGGTCGAAGGCGACGGCGCTGGTGCTTTCGGTATCATCCGGATCGCGGTCTTCTGTGCCCAAGCCGTCAGCGGACGGGTCGAATTTCACCGCGTGGGTTTTGGCGGGGGAAAGCGGCTCGGGGTGCTCGGCGCGCTCGGTCGGCTCGGGGTGCTCAGCGCGCTCGGTCGGCTCGGGTGCGTCAGTCATTCTCAACCTCCGTGTCAGCCGGTGCGTCCGGCTCGGTGGGGTCCTCCGGGCGGTATCGCAGAGCGGGGGCGGACCGGCTGGCGATGTGGGGGCCGAGCCAGTCGTCGAAGATGCGGTTCCAGGTGCCGTCGTCACGCACGCGCTCTAACGTGGAATTGACCTGGCGGGTCAGCCCGTCGTAGCCCTTGGGGATGCCGATGGCGTACTGCTGCTCCGCCACAGCCTCACCGGTGACCGTGGTCAGCGGGTCTTGGGCGGCGGCGCCGGCGAGGATGGTTTCGTCGCCAAGAATGAACCCGGCCTGGAACTGCTGCATCGCCATGAGGCAGTCGGTCCACGTGCGCGTGCGCAGAACCTCCTGTTTGGGGAAGGTGCTGCGCGCCATGTCGACCACGTTGGAACCGTCGGCAACGCACACGCGCTCATCGCCGACATCCTCCACGGACTCGATCCCGGAGGCCGCGGGCACGAGCATGCGTACGGACGAATCCAGGTACGGCACCGAAAAATCCACCTTCTCCGCCCGCTCGCGCGTGATCGACATCGTGCGGATCACCACATCCACCTGCCCGCTTTGCAGAGCTTCGGTACGCATGGTGGATTCCACGAAACGGAAGTCGACTTTGTCGGGGTCGCCGAAAATGTCGCGGGCGATCTCGCGTGCCAAGTCGACTTCGAAGCCGCGCAACTCACCGGTGGCGTTGTCGCGGAAGCTGAGCAGGTACTGCGATTGGTCCACACCCACGATGAGGCGGCCGCGCTTGACGATGTCCGGCACACGCTCCTCCGGTTTCTTGTCATCCGGACGCAGCGAGCCCTCCCACTCGAAGGTCGTTGTCGCCGACTCCGGCTCAAGGCCAGGGATGTCGATGTCCGCGCCGGGCGGCAGCGGAACGTCATCATGAACCGTGTCGGGCGCCGGCAGCGGAGGCGGTGGGGGAGCAGGGGTGCACGCAGTGAGCGCGCCCAGCGCGGCGAGCACCGAGACACTGAAGACCTTCCGCGCGCCCATCACATGTACTCCTGCATCCGTGGACGGATTCCGAACCACATCGCGATCACAGCCGCGAACACGAGCAGCATCACACCCGGCGCCACGGCGCGCGAGGCAGACAGGCCGTCATTGATGTCCGCGCGGAGATCTTCGCGGGAGGAGGAGATGAGGTCGGTCAAGGAGTCGTCGAGAAGCGAAAAAGCGCTCGCGGCACTGTCCTCATCGCTTGTCGACGCCGCAATGTCCACCGCCCGCTCATAATCACCCGACTGCAGCGCGTTCATCATGCGGGTGTGGGCCCGGCGCCACTCGCTCAGCGCGGTGCGGGCTGTGTCGACCTCGCCGGCGTTGTCCTCATTCTCGATCGCGTCGAGCGCGTCGCGGACCTCTTCGACGGTCGCCGCCATGGGCGAACCCTCCGATGAGCGGCGGGTCAGTAGCGTCAATGTCTCGTTCGTGCGCGTCTCCTGGGCGGAGATGCGTGCGCCGGTGAGCTGCTCGAACGGGCCAGCTGCGGCTTCGAACTCGCGTGTGCCGGCGTGCCACGCGGCGATGTTGGACACGCCCACCCACACGACTGCAATCAGCAGGAATGCCGTGGCGACGAGGAAACCGCGGTTGAGGCGGCGGCGGAACATCCGCCACAGCGCCCACTGCGCAGCCAGCAGGGCCAGCACAGCGATGAGGAGGCCGGACAGCGGGCCGAACTGCAGCGTGGACAAGCGCTTCATCTCGCCGCCGAGCTGCGCGCGGGTGAGCTGCAGAATCTCCTCGGCGCTGACCAGCATCTCCTCGCGCATCATCGTGCTGGCCTGCGTCATGTACGCCACGCCGAGCGGGTTGCCGGTGCGCTGGTTCGCCTGGGCGCGCTCCATCAGGCCGGTGTACTGGGGCAGGAGGCGCTGGATTTCGCGGACGTGGTTTTGGACGTCGGTGCTGTCGTCGACACGCGTTTCCACGCTGCCGCGCAGCACATCGTCCGCCGCTATGACCGCCTCATCGATCGCCGCCATGTACTCGCGGTGCGATTCCGCGTCCTGCAGACCGGGCTGCACGAACGATGTAGTGGCCAGCGTGTCCGCCTGGCTCAGGCTCGTGTACAGGATGTGCGCCGAGTTGCTCATCGGCTCCGTGGCGGTGAGCATTCCGTCGAGGGCCGATTCGCGGTTCGCACTGGATTGGCTCATCAGGTAGCCGGTGCCTAGCAGCAGGAGAGTCAGCGCCACCATCATCGCGATCAGCCGGCCCAGCGTGGTGAGCAGGAACCCCCACGCTTCCACGACCCAGCGCCCGGTGCCGCCGAACGAGTCGTAGATCTTGTCCCGGAAGCCGCTGAAACCGGTGCGTGGCGGGGCCTCCTCCAGTGAGTCCAGCCAGGCGTCCTCGTTCTGCTCCGGCAGCACCGGGTCTTTGCGGCTTTTGCGGGGAGTGAAGCGGGGAAGGCGGCGTTTTTCGGCTTTTTCTTGCATCGCGACGTCAGCGTCGGCAGCGAACTCCGCTGCCTCCTCTGAACGCTCCCGTACCGCCATTGCCCCAGAATAGCGCCCCGCACGCCCCCACGGCGGCAACCACACTGGTGGCATCTGGTTACACTGGCCCACATGGAAGGCGACGGAAACGGATGGGTTGACGGCCCCGGCGGTAAGCCGGTGTGGGGCAAGCACGGCGCGGCGGGCCTGTTCCTCCGCGCCGGGGACGCGGTGCTGCTGCAACACCGTGCGCACTGGGTTGCCGACGGCGGTACGTGGGCCCTGCCCGGCGGCGCCCGCGACTCCCACGAGACCGTCGAACAGGCAGCGCTGCGCGAAACGGTGGAGGAGTGCGGCGTGGACACCTCGCTCATCGAGGTCGAGCAAGCCATCGTCACCGCCGGCGAAGACCCCGGCTGGACTTACACGACCGTGCTGGCCCACACGACCACCGGCGGACCGATTCCCCTCGAGCCCAACGCGGAATCTATGGAGTTGCGTTGGGTTCCGCTGAATGAAATCCGTCAGTTTCCGCTTCATGCGGGGTTCGAGTCGTCGTTAAGCGTGCTTCTATGGCACGCTAAAGCGCATGATTGAAGTCTCTCACCTGACTAAAGAGTACGGTCAGGTCCGTGCGGTCGACGACCTCACATTCGCAGTCGAACCGGGGGTGGTCACCGGCTTCCTCGGGCCGAACGGCGCAGGTAAATCCACCACAATGCGGATGATCCTCGGCCTGGATGAGCCGACGTCAGGCACCGCGCTTATCGACGGCTCCCCCTACCGCTCCCTCCGCGACCCCCTGCGCAAGGTCGGCGCCTTGCTGGATGCGAAGGCGATTCACCCGAACCGCTCGGCGCGCAACTCGCTGCTGTGGCAGGCGCAGGCGTCCGGGATTCCGGCGTCCCGTGTTGACGAGGTGCTTGACCTCGTCGGTCTGACCAGCGTCGCCGGGAAGAAAGCCGGCGGGTTCTCGCTGGGTATGGGGCAGCGCCTCGGCATCGCGGCGGCGATGCTCGGCGACCCCGAGTACCTCATTCTTGACGAGCCCGTCAACGGCCTCGACCCCGAAGGCATCCGCTGGGTGCGTAAACTGCTGCGCCGCTTCGCCGCCGAAGGACGCACCGTGCTCGTGTCCTCGCACCTGCTGGCCGAGATGGCGCAGACCGCGGACCGGCTCGTAGTGATCGGCAAGGGGCGGCTGGTCGCCTCCGGCTCCGTGAACGACTTCATCAAGGAGAACTCCGCCGTCACCACCGTCATCCGCTCCCCGCACCTGGCCGAGTTCTCCGCCGCCCTAAGCAGCGAGGGTGTCGAGTTCCACCAGGCTGCCGACCCTGATGGCCGCCCCGTGCTGGAGATCCCCGGACGGTCGTCCGAGGAGATGGGCCAGCTGGCCTTCTCCGTCGGCGTGATGGTCACCGAGCTCACCGAGCGCCGCGCCTCCCTCGAGGACGCCTACATCCGCCGCACTGAAGGGGCGGTGGAGTACCAGGCGGCGCCGGGGGCGGTTGTGCCGCAGGGTGCTGGCGCTGGTGCTGGTTCGCCGGGTGTTGGCGCTGGTGCGCCGGATCGTGGTGCCGTGCCTGGTGCTGGTGCTGCACCTGCGCGGCCCTCGCAGCCTGCGCCGCGTGAGCCGCATGACCGTACCCGTAGAGGAGGCACCCACCGTGCTTAAGACCATGCTTTCGGAGTGGACAAAGCTCCGCACCACCGCTTCTTTCTGGTGGACCTCTGGCTTGGCGCTGTTGTTCTCGATTGCTTGGGCTGTGCTCATGGCCAGCCTGGACAACCCCGACAGCCCGACATATGGCGGCGCTTCTGCCATCATGGGATTCAATTCCTTCGGCCTGATGACGCTGTTGATCCAGGCCATCATGGTGGTCACCACCGAGTACCGGTTCAAGGTGAACTCGACGAACTACACACTGACGCCGCAGCGATGGCAGGTCGGCCTGGCGAAGCTGCTCGTGTACGGCATTTTCGCAGCGATCTTCTCCGTGGTGGCGATCTTGCTGTGCTTCATTGTCGGCGACCTCATCGCCGCCAACCCGATCGAGTGGTGGGACAACCCCTTCGTCCGCCGGTCGCTGTGGGTCATCCCGCTCACCACGTTCATGGCGGTCATGCTCGTCCAGGGCATTGGCTGGATCGTCCGCGCCACCGCCGGCGCGCTGGCCATCTACCTTGGTTGGCAGCTTGTGCTGGAGCCGGCGCTGGCCATGATCCCGAGGGTCGGCCGCAACATCCAGACCTACGCCCCGTTCATGAACTTGCAGTTCTTCACGGCGAACATGAACAACCCGGGTCCGGATCCGCTCGACACGGCAGGTGCCCTTCCGTTGTGGCAGTCGTTCGTGCTCTTCGCAGTATGGGCGGTTGTTCTCTACGTGATCGGGCTGATCCTGCTGGAGAAGCGCGACGCCTAGTTCTCTCGCTGAAGCGCTGAGCGCTTGTAAGGCCGGTCCCAGACGGGGCCGGCTTTTTTCTTTGGGGCCCTGGGGCCTGGCTCGCGTCTGTTTTCCGGTTCACTCGGGCCGGTAGCCCCGCTTCTACATTTTTAGTATCGCCCTTCACCAAGTTCGAAGAAATCCGACCTGCGGAAACGCGGTAGAAATTCACTAGAAGGCGATACTAAAAATGTATTCCGTCGGAGACCCTCGGGATCTCACCGCCGCCACGTCGCCCGCACCCAATAGAACCCGCCACTGTCAACCCCTTCGCTCACCGCAGTGCGCACAACTGGGAACTCCACCCCGAATCTATCCACAGGTCAGTAGTGACACGTCATCAAAAACAGTGGTTCTCCACAGAGCGGGGAGCACGCGATAGACGGCCGGCTGGATTCGGTGCACCGTAGCGGTATGCACGCAGACTTGCCCATGCTCAACCAGCTCCTCATACCCATCGGTCACAAGACCCCGCCCGCGCTGCAAGCTCGTTTCGATTCGGGCGATCTCTACCGCCTTGCAAGCCGCCGGGCGGTTCAAACCCAGAAACTGGTGAACCTCAAGGAGCATCAGCGCCGCATTCTTTTCGCTTTGGCTGTGGGGCAGTCGGCCCGCTCGTCGTACTTGATTGGCGAGTCCGCTGCCGCCCTCCACGGCATATGGTTGCTGCAGAACAGCCGAGCGCGGGTGGAGTTGGCGACGCGCAGTGGGGCACTCCCTCCCCGAAAGCAGTGGCCGCGTGGCAGTGTGTTCCGGAAAGTCAAGACCAGCCCGGATGGCATTGTCACGCTTCTGGGCGTCGACCTTCTGGACCCAGTTTCTACCTGGCTCGATATCGCGTGCACTCAGGGTTTTGAGGCCGGCTTGGTCGCAGCGGACTACCTACTTGCGAATGGTTTCGAAAGCGTCGAGTTAATGGACAAGCTTGTCGACGCTAGCCCCTGCCGCGGCATCTGCATCGCACGGGACAGTCTGGAGCATGCGATCGACAACTCCCAATCCGCTGGCGAGAGTTTCGCCCGCGCCCTTCTCATCCAAGCGGACATCGGCCCGTTGACTCCGCAGGCACAGGTCCTCGGCCCCTATAGCGTGGATTTACTCATCGGTGAGTGGCTCATTGTCGAGGTGGATGGCGACGTGAAGTACAAAGACGATCCGGTCACAGCAACGGAGCGTGAACGCACTCGCCAGAAGCGGATCGAGCGGCTCGGCTATCGGTTCTTGCGCTATAATCCATCGGAGATTGAGGAGGATCCCGCCGGTTTCATCGCGGAGGTGCGCCGTGCTCTTGCGCAGGTTGCTTAGCTGTCTATTGCAGCGCCGAGGTCAGCTTCATCACGTTGTCGATGTACCTGCGCGACCACGGCCGCTTCTTCCACTCGTCGAGCGTGAGCTGCCGGGACACGGACAGGTACGCGGAGGCGAGCTCGCAGAGGTCGGTGATCAGCGGCCCTTGCAGGATGAACAGGCTGTTTTCGTAGTTCAGCGAGAACGAGCGCATGTCCATGTTGGACGAGCCCATGATCGCGATCTCATTCAGGTGCGCGGCGTCGGGCGCCCGTTGCACATTTCCGCTTGTCGACGCCTCCGACCCAGCACCCCCCTCATGCCCCGCATGGTCGGCCCCACTCGTAGCGGCGTGAGCTTCGACCGATGCGCCGCGCGGCAGGTCAGCCGATTCTGTAGGGGTTTTGGCAACATCCCCCGCCCGGGCAGTGCCTGGCTTTGGCTCGCCTGCGTCCGGATAGGTCAGCGCGACGGGGTCCGCGATGGCGAACTTGGTGTGCAGCACGTAGGGGGCGGGGAACTGCCAGATGTGCACGCCGGCTTCCAGAAGCTGCTGGTAGTAGGCGGATTGAGCGTGGTTGACCATGAACTGGTCGGCTTTCTCGCCGACGAGGAGGTCGACGCGCACGCCGCGGTAGCAGGCGGTCGTGATGGCTTCGAGCATGGAATCGTCGGGCACGAAGTAGGGGGAGCAGAGAATGAGCCGGTGGCGGGCGTGGTGGATCAAGGTGTTGAACATCCGCAGGTTCGGCTCGGTGGTGTAACCGGGGCCGGAGGGGATGAGCTGGAGGACGTTCTGGTCTTCGAGGGTGGCGGGGTCCGGGTCGTGCGGGGCGGAGATCTCGAGGATCTCGCCGGCTTCGGTGTACCAATCGACGGCGAACATGGACTCGAGCGAGGCGACGATCGGCCCGGTGAGCTCCACAAACGCATCGACCCATTGGCGGCCGTGCTTGACGTGGCCGGGCATGAGGTACGTCCGGTCGATGAGGTTGAACGACCCCATGAACGCGACCTCATCATCAATGACCATGAGTTTGCGGTGGTTGCGCAGGTCCGGCCGGCGGAATTTGCCGCGCAGCGGCTGCAGCGGCAGCATCATGTGCCACTCGATCCCAGCCTCCGTCATCCGCCGTTTGAATGTGCGGAAGTCGGGGTACTTCCAGGAGCCGATGTGGTCGAACAGAACCCGGACTTTCACGCCGCGCGCGACTGCCCGCTCCATCGCCTCCCACACTTGCCCGGTCGTCTTGTCCCAGGCCATGGCATAAATCTCGACGTGCACGTGCGAGGTCGCCCCGTCGATCGCCGACGCCAGCCGCCGCATTGTCGCCGAATAGTCGGACCAGAGGTGCTTGACGTGGCCGTCCAGCGCTGGGAAGCCCGTCAAGGTCCGGTTGAGGTGGGCCATCGTCGCCACCTCGCCGGATACTGATGCGGCGGAGGGGTAGTCGGGGAAGGAGGTGTGGACGTCGTTAAGCATCGCGTTGGCCTCCCGCTGAATGCGGTGACGCCGCCGCGACAGAAATGTCGAGCCGAGGAAGAAATAAATCGGCAGCCCGAGGAACGGAATGAGCAGGATGACCAGCAGCCACGCGTTCGCGCTGGACGGTTTGCGGTTTTCCGGGATGACGCCGATGACGGCGAATTTAATGGTGTAGTCAATCACCATCAGTACGAGTTGCCACGTGGCGAGGCTCATCGGACCTCATCCAACTGCAGCCGCGTCAGGTCGTAATCCACGACGACGGGTGCGTGGTCGCTCGCGCCCTTGCCCTCACGCTCATGCGTATCGACGAATCCAGCCCCCTCCAACCCCGACAACTGGAAATCAATGAGCATCCCCTCGCCCTTTTGGAAGCGCATGCCCTTGTAATCCCAGTAGGAGTAGGGCTCGGGGTGGGTGGCCTGGTTCAGGCCGGCCTCGAGCAGGGCTTCGAAGGCGGCGCGCTCCGGCTCGGTGACGTGGGTTTTGCCCTCAAAGAAGGCGCGGTCCCAGACGTCTTTGTCGGTCGGGGCGATGTTGTAGTCGCCGCAGAAGACCTGGGGCGTGGAGGGGTCGATCTGCTCGGCGAGGCGCCAGAGGAACTCGAGTTTGTAGTCGTAGTGGCGGTCGCCGATCTCGCGGCCGTTGGGGACGTAGAGGCTCCACACTTCGACGCCGCCGCAGGTCGCGGCGACGGCGCGGGCCTCGCGGTCCTGCGGGGCGTCGGGGTCCTTGTTGAAGCCTGGCTGGCCGTCGAACCCGTCGCGCACGTTCTCGAGCCCGACGCGGGAGATGATCGCCACACCGTTCCACTGGTGGTAGCCGACGTGCGCGACATCGTACCCCGCGGCCTCAAACGCCGAGTAGGGGAACTTGTCGTCGGAGCATTTCGTTTCCTGCATGGCCAGGACGTCGACATCATTGCGCTCCAGAAAGGCGACGGCCCGGTCGATCCGGGTACGTACCGAGTTGATGTTCCATGTAGCTACTCGCATGCGATCTACCCTAGCCGGGCGTAGCGGTGGCGGTGGTGCTCGGTGAAGCCCAGCTTGTCGTAAAGGCCGATGCCAGCGTCGTTGGTCGCGAGCACTTGGAGGTACGCCGCGTCCGCATCGCGCTGCGCACCCCACTCCAGCATGCGCCCACCCAGCAGCGTGCCCAGCCCGCGTCTGCGGTACTCCGGCGCGACTTCGACTGCGGAATACCCCAGCCAAGCGCGGCCGTCATCGGACTCGGTGATCGTGCCGCGGGTGACCGCGACGACGTTGCCCTGCGTGTCGAGGAGGGAGCCGAACCCCATCTCCCCCTCAATCCCGTCACGCAACTCTGCCAGGGCTTCCGGCGGCAACGGTTGGCCGCGGAAGTGGTACATCGACAGCCAGTCGTCGGAGGGCTGGGAGTCGATGCGGAAGGTGAACCCGCTGGCCAGCGCGCCGGGCTCGGTCTCCGCGTCTTCGCCGGCGAGCTCGCGCGTCATCGTGATGATCTCCGGCCCGAGCTCCCAGCCCGCACCACCCGCACCCTGCTCGCGTGCGACCAAGTCGGCCGCCGGCTTGCCGATGCGCTCCGGAATCAACAACTGCACCGGCATCCCCCGCTCGGCATAGAACGCAGTGATCTCGGCGAGCGGGACCGGTTGAAAACCAGCCGAATGCCCGATCGGGGTGGCTGAGTTGGAGCGTTCGGCGATGGAGGAACCGGAGCGGGTGAGCCAGCCGTCGATAAGCGTGCGCTCTTGGCCGGGGAACGCGCGGGCGTACGCGGTTTCGACGGCGCGGATGTCGGAATTGCGGATGCGGCGCGGGCTGAGGCGGCGGATGACCAGGATGTCCTCGGCGGGGATGGTCAGCGCGGCGGCGTCAGACGGCAGGCCGCCGACTTTCTGGGGGCGGATGACCAGCGGGTCGAGCGCCTCGATGTGGCCGATGACATCGGTGGCGTGGTTGCCGAAGCGGCGGCGCACCACCACCCGGTCGCCCGGGGAGAGGGGTTCAGCGCGGAACACTAGTGCTCTTCTAGTGCCCGAACGGGTCCTCGTCGGTGCCCGGCAGCCACGTGTTGCCGGCCTCACTCCACCCGTTCGCCTTCACCGCGCGCTTCGCCTCGCGCTTGTACCGGCCGGTGAGAACGTCCAGGTACACGTACCCGTCGAGGTGGCCGACCTCGTGCTGCAGGCAGCGCGCGAAGAAACCGGTGCCCTCGACCTCGACCGGGTCGCCGTTCTCGTCGAGGCCGGTGACCTTCGCCCACTCGGCACGCGCCGTCGGGAAAGACTCGCCGGGGACGGAAAGGCAACCTTCGTCGTCTTCGCCGTCGTCCTTTGGCATGGTCTTCGGGATCTCGCTGGTCTCCAGCACCGGATTGATCACCGTGCCGCGGCGCATCGTATCGCCATCTGGGCAGTGGTACACGAACAAGCGCTTATTCACGCCGATCTGATTCGCGGCCAGCCCCACGCCGTTCGCCGCGTCCATCGTCTCGTGCATGTCGGCGATGAGCTCTTTGAGCTCCGCGACCGGCTCAGTGACAGGCTCGGTCGGCGTGTGCAGGACGGGGTCACCGTGTATGACAATCGGTCGGATCATGGCGACCAGTATAGTTTCGCGCATGGACCCCACCGACCTGACCATCCTCGACTTCGCGGACCGCGCGCCCCGCAGCCTCGGCGCGCGCGAAGAAGCCATCCGGGTTGAGCTGGGCATGTCGCCGTTCAGGTACTACCAAAAGCTCAACACGCTTATCGACGACCCCACCGCCCTCTCCCACAACCCCCAACTCATCCGCAGACTCCAGAGGCTGCGCGACGCCCGCGCCCTCGGCCGCGACGCAGGGTAGGGGTTCGCGGGCCTGGTTGGTGGGCCGGGCTGGTGTGGTGGTCTTGGCTGGCCCGCGCTGGCGAGCTCGCCTGGCCAGCCCTCGCAGTTCGCGCTGCAAAAGTTTACAAACCCGATTTCGGTTTGCTGCCTGAAAATGCTCTTACCTGCAGTGATATTTCCAGAGCGACATCGAGTTCGTCATCTTTTGCACAAGCGCCTACGGGGAACGCGTTCTACACTGTGTCTGAGCTGCGTTCGGGGTTTCAGTGGCAGTGTGTTGCGGAAAAGTTGACGAGCTCGAGGTGCCTGTATGACACCAAAACTCGCTCACCAGCTGTTTCGGTTCTAGGCGAAAATCGGGTTTGTCAACTTTTCTGCAAAGCGCATTGAAAGAGTCGGCGCGTCGCAAACCTTTCGAGACAAAAGAGACAACTAGG
Organism: Corynebacterium sp. CCUG 70398; assembly: GCF_024454055.1. Classification (NCBI taxonomy): domain Bacteria; kingdom Bacillati; phylum Actinomycetota; class Actinomycetes; order Mycobacteriales; family Corynebacteriaceae; genus Corynebacterium; species Corynebacterium sp. CCUG 70398. The sequence continues at coordinate 114,981 of NZ_JAGPYZ010000008.1, read as the reverse complement.
GTGACTGCTGTGACTAATGTGAACTCTGGTAAACCTGGCACCTTCGATCGTTCGTCGAACCTTTACTCCGACCGGTACGACGAAATTTCCGACGGCTCCTTCGGCGAAGCCTACGAGGAGTACTACGACACCCCTCTAGAACCGGACGCGCCGGCTACTCCGGCTGAGCGCGCATCTTCGGGCGGTAGGCACCGCCGCCGCGACGAGGACGATTATGACTTCGGCGCCTCGGCTGGAGCAGTAAGCGCGGCTGGCGCTGCTGGCACCGTTGGTGTAGCGGGTGCGAGCGCGTACACCAGCGGTGACCTCCACACCCGTGACGCTACTTACGGCGACACCGTTTATAGCGACCGCGGATACGGCAGCCGCGATTACGTCGATGATTACTCCGACGGCGAGTACGCCGAGGCAGAGTACCCGGAGGCAGAGTACGCAGACGGTTACGCTGCTGACGAGTACGTCGACCAGTACGAGGACGCGTATGACGATCGGACGGTGATGGTGCCGGCGGTGCGGGCGTCGAGAAGCGAAAGGGCAGGTAGCTCCGCTGTCGCCGCAGGCAGTGTGCCTAAGCGTGGTCTCGCGATGATCCTGATTGCCGTTGCCGCGCTGCTCGGACTGTGGGGCCTCTACGCGATGATGCAGAAGGATAATTCCGGTGACGTCGCGCAGGAGCAGGCGCCGGAGCAGGTGCAGAACGCGAACGGCCAGAACAGCTCGAACGTGCAGAGCGGCCACGACGGCAACGAGCTGGATCCGGCTGCGCAGAACGACAGCCGGCAGAACGCGAGTAACGACAGCGCCCAGACCAACCAGGCCGACAACCGCACTCCGGAAGGCGCTGCGCCGGCGGCCAGCGGCCAGGCGATGACGGCTGAGAACGAGACGATCAACGTCTACAACAACTCCACCGTCCCGAACCTCGCAGCCGAGGTGTCTGACCAGCTCAAGGGGCAGGGTGTGCAGGTCGGTGAGGTCGGCAACATTGGTGAGCAGCAGGCCGTCCTCGAGCAGAACACCGTCTTCTTCGACCCGGCGACCCCGGGTGCGGAGGAGCGGGCGCGGGTGCTGGCGGACCGGGTTGGGGGCGTCGCTAGGGCGAACGACCCGACCGTGCCGAGCGAAGCGAACAACCCTGGTTCCCTGACGCTGGTTCTGACCGGCCCGGTGAACCTCTAGCCGACAAAGTTCACGAAAACCGGCCTTGTGGCGGCGCCCGACCGCCCGAAAGGCCGGTTTTGTCGTTTTAGTATCGCCTTCTACTGAGTTCGCTAAGATCCGACCTGGGAAAATGCTGCTGAAATCCGCCAGAAGGCGGTATTAAAATTGTAAAACCGCCCCGCATGACGTATTCAGAAACAATGCAGCCCAACGCGAACACCGCGAGCAACGCGAACCCCACGCACAACCCCGCCGCCCACTCCGTTATGGACCCGTTCCGCGATTTCAACCGCTCGGAGGGCCCGTCGTTGGGCGTGGAGTGGGAGATTGGTGTGATTGATCCGGCCACCCGCGACCTGGTGGCGCGGGGCCCGGAGGTGATCCAGGCGGTGGACGATCGCTGGCCGGATGTGCACCTGGAGAAGGAGTTTCTGCAGAACACGGTCGAGCTGGTCACCCCGGTGTGCCGCAATACGGCGGAGGCGATCGAGTATCTCCGCGCCACGAAGGACAAGATTCAGGCCGTCACGGACGAGAAGAACTTGCAGTTGTGGGCGAGCGGCGGCCACCCGTTCTCGGATTTCCGCGAGCAGGCGGTGGGAGATAAGCCGACGTACCAGGAGATCATTAACCGCACGCAGTACTGGGGCCAGCAGATGTTGCTGTGGGGTACGCACGTTCACGTGGGCATTCAGCATGAGGAGCGGGTGTGGCCGATCATCAACGCGATCATGACGAAGTACCCGCACCTTTTGGCGATTAGCGCGGCGAGCCCTGCGTGGGAGGGCCTGGACACGGGATACGCGTCGAACCGCACGATGCTGTACCAGCAGCTTCCCACCGCGGGCATGCCGTACCAGTTCCAAAATTGGTCGGAGTGGGTGCAGTTCATGCGCGACCAGACCACCTCGGGCGTCACGTCGCACACCGGCTCAATGCATTTCGACGTCCGCCCGGCGGCGAAGTGGGGCACCATCGAGGTGCGTATTTCGGACGCATCGCCGACCCTCCGCGAGCTCGCGGCGGTTGTGGCGCTCACGCACTGTTTGGTGGTGCACTACGACGCGATGCTTGACGACGGCCGCGACCTGCCCACCCTCCAACCCTGGCACGTCGCAGAAAACAAATGGAGGGGCGCTCGTTATGGCCTGGAGGCCGAGGTGATCACGAGTCGTGCGACGGATGAGCGCCTCGTCACCGATGAGCTGTATGACATGGTCGAGGAGCTCCAGCCGGTGGCGCAGCGTTTGGGGTGCGTTGATGAGCTGAATCTGGTGCCGGGGATCATCGAGCAGGGCGCGGCGTATCAGCGTCAGCGCGCGATCTACGAGCGGACGGGGGACTGGCGCGACGTGGTCGACGCCACGGTTGCTGAGCTGCGCGGCTAGTACTTCGCGGGGTTCTCGTTGACGGCGATCTGGTCGTCGCCGCCGTAGAGGGCTTCGCGTCGGGAGACGCGGCCGAGGCGCTGCGCGGTGACCGGGTTTGTCATGAGGGCGAAGAGGAGTAGGAGGAAGAGCATTCCGATGTCGCCGCGCTGGCCGGGCCCGAAGCTGTCGGAGCCGGTGAGGCGGAAGATGACGCCGATGATCACCAGCACCAGCCCCACAGTCTGAGGTTTGGTGACAGCGTGAATGCGGGCGAGGGTGTTGCCGAAGCGGGCGATGCCGACGGAGGCGAAGAAGACCTGCAGGGCGCCGAAGCTGATGAAGATGAGCGACAGGACGTCGGAGATGAATTCCCAGGTCATTAGAGTGCACCGTCCCTCTTGCGGAAGCGGGCCACCGACAGGGAGCCGATGAAGCCTAGCAGGGCGACGACGAACATCGCATTGACCACGGTGGTGTCGAGGGTCCAGCAGATGTAGGTGGCCAGCGCGCACTGGAGTGAGGCGACAACGCCATCCATGGCGATGACCCGGTCGAGCGAGTTGGGGCCGACCACGAGGCGCCAGGTGGTGACGAAGAACCCGGCGACAAGGAACGCGGCCGCGACGGCCAGCACGGAGTTGTAGATCGTGTCGTCCATGGCAGATCAGTGGGCCTTTCTCTTCTCGAAGATGGCGATCATGGAGGCCTCCAAGTCACGAACGTCCTGGAGGGATTTCTCGATGGCCTGCTGGGACCCGGCGTTGAGCACGTGAATGGTCCAGATGCGGTTAGCCAGGTCGATATCGGTGACGCAGCCGCCGGGTTGGAGGTTGTAGGCGCATGTGGCGAAGTAGAGTTCCAGCTCGGACCCCAAGCGCATGGGCACCTTGAAAATGCCGCTCTTCGGCGGGTCAGCGGGCCGGATGGCGAGCCACGACACCTGGATGGCGGCGGTGAAGAGCTGGCCGACCCAGCGGATACCGAACTTGCTCAGCTCCCAGAAGTCGATGCTGATGCCGCCGGTGGGCAGCGGCGGCAGGGGCAGCAGCACGGTGATCAGGATGCCTAAAGCGAGGCCGGCGAAGAAGTTACCCCAGCTCAGCTCGCCCATGAGGAGGATCCACATGAGGGTCAGCCAGATGATGAACCAGGGTCGGAAGCGGCTGCGGAATTTCTGCATCATTCGTTCTCAGCCTCCCCGACAACGGAAGAGTCTTCACGCTCGGGGCGCACCCCGCCGCTGGCCTTCTCCTCTTTGTACGAGGGGTTGGTGCCGCCGTTGTCAGCCCGTGCGCCCGTGTCGGCTGGGGAGGGCACGGGGGTGGTGGAGACACCGGCGTCGGGGGTGCGGATGTCGTGGCGTCGCTGGTCGATGGTGTCGGAGCCGTCGTCAAGCCTGTCTTGCTCGAGGGTGCGCGAGGGGTTCGACCAGTCGTTGCCGAGCACGGCGGTGCGGTAGATGGATTGGTCCATCGCGGAGTCGGCGGCGCGGCTGGTGATGGCGGAGATCGGGCCGGCCAGGATCGTGATGCTCACGGACGCGGCGATCAACGTGGTGGTGGAGGCCATCATGCCGAAGGGGACGCGGCCGACGTCGGAGCGTTCGGAGGCGTCGACGGTGTCGTGAATGTCAGCCAGCGGGCTGACGCGCACGCTGGTGACGTTGCCTTCGGGGGCGTCGGAACGGTCGCGCAGGAACGCCTTCGACCAGACGATCATCATGGCGTAGAGGGTGAGCAGTGATGTCACCACGGCGCCGACGATGAGCACCCACGACAGCCACGTGCCGTCCTCGGCGCCGGCTTGGAGCAGCATGACTTTCCCCAGGAAGCCGGAAAACGGCGGGATGCCGCCCAGATTCAGCGCCGGGATGAAGTACAAAATGGCGATGAACGGTGCGGTGTAGAGCAGCGAGCCGAGGCGGCGCAGCTGCGAGGAGCCGACCTGGCGCTCGATCAGGCTGACCACCAGGAACAGCGAGGTCTGCACCAGAATGTGGTGGACGGCGTAGAAGATCGCGCCGTTGAGACCGTGCTGGGAGCCCAGGGCGACACCGAAGATCATGTAGCCGATGTGGCTGACCAGGGTGAACGACAAAAGACGTTTGATGTCGTTCTGGGCCAGTGCACCCATCACGCCGACGATCATGGTGGCCAGCGCGACCCACATCATCAGGATGTCCAACGACCCGTCGGTGAACATGGTGACGCGCACGCGGATGATGGAGTACACGCCCACCTTGGTCAAAAGGCCGGCGAAGACGGCGGTGACCAGGGACGCGGCGGTGGGGTAGGAGTCGGGCAGCCAGGCGTCGAGGGGGAAGATCGCAGCCTTGATGCCGAAGGCGACCAGGAGGGTTGCGAAGATGGCGGCGCGTGTGCCGTCGTTAAGCTCCTCGAGGCGGATGCCTGCTTGAGCCATGTTGATCGTGCCCACAGACGCGTAGACCAAGCCGAGCGCGAACAGGAAGACCATCGATGACGCCATGGATACCATGACGTAACCGATGCCGGCGCGCACACGCAGCGGGGACGCGCCCATGGTGAGCAGGACGTAGGACGCGACGAGGAAGATCTCGAAGCCGACGTAGAGGTTGAACAGGTCGCCTGCCAGGAACGAGAGGTTCACGCCCATGGACAGCAGCATGTAGATGGGAAGGAAGACTTCCACGGGGTCGTTCTCGTTGCCGTCGCGGATACCCTGCGAGATGGCGAACCACATCACGCAGAACAGCACGATCGCCGAGACGAACAGCATGATGCCGGAAAGACGGTCGGCGACGAAGGTGATGCCGATCGGTGCGTCCCACCCGGCTAGCTGCACCGTCTGGATGCCTTCGATGTCAGCCACCAGAATCATCGACGCCGCGATGACGGCGAGCACCAGGAACGTGAAGAACGCGATGTTGCGCTGCAGCACGCGGTGCTTACCGGCCAGCAGAATCAGCGCCGCGGCCAGCGCCGGAATGAGTACCGGCAGCGGGATAATGTACGGCATGTACGGCATCAGCCAGTCCACGTAGGACGTGTACCACGTGTGGTCGACGTTAGCGCCCATCTTGCGCCTCCTTCACAGGTTCCTCGAAGGAGCGGGGGCCAAAGGCGTCGCCGCCGCGGGACAGGCGGCCGGTTTCGGGGTCGTCGGAAGCGTCAGCGTCCGGCGCGGCAGACGGCGTCGCGGGGCGCGCCGCAATCGCCTGGTCCTCGGCGTCGTGCTCAATCACGTCGTCAGTACGGTAGCGGTACTGCCTGTACAGCAGCGCGAGGATGAATGAGGTCATCGCCATCGAAATCACGATCGCGGTGAGAATCATCGCCTGCGCCAACGGATCCGCAATCACGTCGCCGAAGATGAAGGATTCACGCTCTTTGATCGGCGGCGAGCCTGCCTGCCCGCCGGATTGCAGCAGCAGCAAGTTCGCGCCGTTACCGATGAGCATGACGCCGAGCAGCATGCGCGTCATCGCGCGGTCCAGCATGAGATACACGCCGCACGCGATCATCACGCCAGACGCCATGAGCAAAAATAGGTTCGCTTCCACCTACAGCTCCTTTCCGCTTATCGACGCGTGGGGCCGGCCCTCGCTTCGCTCCTCGCCGCCCCCACGAGATGTCTCGGCTTTCTTCTGTTTCTCGGCTTCCCGTTCTCGTTCGCGCTGGGCGAGGGTTTCCTCGCGGGCAGCACGCCGCTGTTCGTTCTTGCGCTGCAGGGCGCGGGCACGGTCGCGGGCGCGCTCCTTGCGCTCGTCCTCTTCCAGGTCGAGCTGGCCGCCCAGGGAATGCAGGATGTGCATGGCCAGGCCGATGACAATGGCGTAGACGCCGGCGTCGAAAAGCAGGGCGCTGGGGATGGTGACCGGGCCGATGAGCGGCAGCTCCGGCTCAATATAACCCGAGGTCAGCGGCGGGTAGCCCATGAACATGGGGATGATCGCCGCGGCGCCGGAGAGCAGCAGGCCGGTGCCCAGGATCTTTGCCGGGTCGACCGGCAGGGCCTCTTCGAGTTCCTCGCGGCCGCCGGCGAGGTAGCGCAGCGTGAAGGCGAGGCCAGCGACCAAGCCGCCGGCGAAGCCGCCGCCGGGCGCGTTGTGGCCGGAGAAGAAGAAGTACGCCGACAGCAGGATCATCGACGGGAAGAGGATGCGGGTGACCACGTCCACCATGATCGAGCGGTTCTGCGACTTCTCCGTGTCCACGCCGGAGGCCAGCCAGCGCGGTTGCCGGGAACTCAGCGTCGGGCGGCGCGAGCTGCGCTGGAAGGACTGGGTGCGGTAGATCAGGGAGGCCACGCCGGTCGCGGCGATGACCAGGACGCTGATCTCGCCGAGGGTATCGGCGGCGCGCAGGTCCACCAGCAAAACATTCACGGTGTTGCGGCCGTGGCCGATGTCGTAGGCGAGGTCGGGCATGAACTCGGAGATCGGCGTGGCGGTGCGGGCGGACATGGCCACCATGGCCACGACCACGACGGACAGGCCGGTGCCGACGGACAGCCAGGCGCGCAGGCGGTTGTCCAGGTCCTTGCGGACATCGACGTCGGTGGGCAGCTTGCGCAGGACGAGCATGAACACGACCATGACGATGGTCTCCACAAGCACCTGCGTCAGCGCCAGGTCCGGCGCGCCGTGCAGAGCGAACATGAACGCCAGGGCGTAGCCCGTCATGCCCACCAAGATCACGATGGACAAACGGTTCCGGGCGCGGGTCGCGGCGACAGCACAGATCATCAGGATGATCGCGGCCATGCCCTGCCATGGAGAATCCCACAGGATCATGCGGATGTCGTTGGCGCCGCCGATGATCAGCGCGCCGATGGGCACGACCATGAGCACAGCGAAGATCGTGGCCAGGTTGATGGTCAACGATCCGCGCTGCGTGGACGCGGTCAAGCGTAGCGACGCCTGACGCAACGCCTTGAGCATGTTGTCCCACAGAGCATCTGCATCGCCCAGCGCCGGGCGGTCGAACTGAGCGCGGGCGACCAGCTGGCGCTGCAGGAACATGATCGTGCCCACCAGCACAATGACGATCGTGAGCATGAGCGGCACCGTGATGCCGTGCCACAGCTTCAGGTCTTCGCCGGGGTCGCCGGGGAAGCGCACGTCGAGGTGCTGGTTGAACGCGTCCGAGAGTGGGCCCGGGAACGGTCCGAAGATAACCGTCAGGACGGTCAGGACCGCAGGAGGCAACCACTGGAGGAATTGGATGGGGTCGCGGTCGCGGACGGCGGGGGTGGAGCCGTCGATAAGCTCTGTGTCTTCGCTGAGCTCGTGCTCTTTTTTGCGGGCGAAGGCGCCCCACAGGAAGTACAGCGAGTACGCCATGGTGAGGATGGAGCCGACCACGAACGCCACGAGCATCATGTTGCGCGGCATGCCGACCAGCAGTTCCTCGTGCAGGGTCGCTTCGAGGGCGGCTTCTTTAGCGACGAAGCCCCACAGCGGCGGAATGCCCGCCATCGACGCCGCGGAGATGGTGGCCAGGATGGCGACCAGTGGTTCGCGCCGGCCCAGGCCGGACAGTTCGCGGATGTCGCGGGTGCCGGTTGTGTGGTCGATGGCGCCGACGATCATGAACAGGGCGGCTTTGAATAGCGAGTGGCTGAACACCAAGGTCAGGCCCGCCATGGTGGCGGATGGGGAGCCGATGCCGATGACGGCGATCATGAAGCCCAGCTGCGAGACGGTGCCGTAGGCGAGGATGAGTTTCAGGTCGACTTGCTTCAGAGCCATCCAGCCGCCGAGGAGCATGGTGAAGATGCCGGCCGGGATGACCACCACGTGCCAGGCCGGGAGGGGTGCAAAGTCGGGTGCGAGGCGGGCGATGAGGTAGACGCCAGCCTTCACCATGGCTGCGGAGTGCAAGTAGGCCGAGACCGGTGTCGGGGCGGCCATCGCGCCGGGCAGCCAGAAGTGGAACGGGGCTTGGGCGGACTTGGTCAGGGCGCCAAGGAGTAGCAGCACCACGACGGCGGAAATCCACGGCACGTCCGCCAGCTCGGTGCGGGCCGGGATTTCGGACAGCCGCCAAATGCCGGTCTGGGTGCCGAAAAGGACGATGCCCAGCAGCATGGCCAGGCCGCCGAAAGTGGTGACCAGCAGCGCCTGGTTGGCGGCGCGGCGTGACGACGCGCGCTCACCGTAGTAGGAGACCAACAGGAACGACAATACCGACGTGATCTCCCAGAAGATGTACATGACCAGGAAGTTGTCGGAGATGACCAAGCCGTACATCGCCATGGCGAACATAGTCAGCTGGGAGGCGAAGATGCTCAGGCGGATCGGGTTCGTGTCGAAGTACCCCCAGCAGTACAGCAGCACCAGGGCGCCCGCGCCGAGGATGATCAGGGAGAACAGGCCCGCTAGGGCGTCGAGCCGGAACTCCAGGTTGAGATACAGCCCGGGCATCCACGGATAGCTGGCCAGAATCTCGCCGCCATCTTTGAAGGTGCCGTCGGCGAACTGGTACACCATCCACGCGAAACCGGCCCCGGGAACCAGGGCCAGGATGCCGAAGGCGGGGCGGCCGAACACGCGAAGCAAAAACGGGGCGGCCGCGGTGGCTGCGACGAGGGCGAAGAGCAGCGTGATCACAGGGCCTCCCAAGATTCGAATCTAGTTTTCGCACGTTTTTCCGGCGCGCTGACAGGACAGAAACACCCAGCTCAACTTGGGAAATAATGAGACCAAATCAAAAAAGGCGCGTCATCGCTGGCGCGGCCAACGGGATTTACTTTACCGGTTTATTGCCGCGGCCGTAATCCGGAGGTTCGACGTGGATTCGAGGATATCGGGGTTAGCCGTAGATTCGGAGTTAGCCGCAGAACCGCGGGTTAGCCGTAGATGCGCTGGGCGCCAGAGGACATGGCGGCGGCGATGGAAGCCTCGGAGGTGGGGCCGAAGCCGATGGCCCACGCGGTGTTGCGCTCGTTGATCTGGTGGGCGACCTTGATCGCGGTGAACGTTGCCTCGTACAGCTCGATCTGGTGGAATTCGAGGATCTCGATGTAGCGGCCTTCGGTCGCCAGCATCGCAGCGAACGCGTGGGCCGGGCCGGAGGCGGTGACCTCGTGGTGGGTCGTCTGCGGCGGGAACGTCTTGGAGGTCTTGGTGACGTCAGCGGAGTAGCTGTTGTAGCACCAGTTCGCCTTATCCGTGTGGATGTCGGAGATCCGCAGCGTCGGGGTCGGCGCGTAGGTGGCGGTGAACAGCGACCAGCTCATGCCCATGGCTTCCTCGCGCAGTTCGCGCGGGAGGCGGCGGGGGGATTCGAAGCGCAGCTGGAACGGATCGAGTTCCCCGGTGCGGGTCTGCTGGGTCTGAGTCTGGGTGGCAAAGGCGGTCGTGTTCGACATGTCGAGTCCTTCTACATTTCGCGGTGTTGTGTGGGGGAGGAGTACCGACTCGCTTGTACTGGTTGGCTAACGACCACTCACCCGTGCCGCGTGGAGTCGGTTACTCCGCGTCGGGGTCCGTGGCCCGTAGTACCGCTAGTAGAAGAATGCGCTTTTGCATGACAGTCACTTTAAGCGAGCTTCACGTGACGCGCAACACATTTCGCCGATTCATATCCGCGCGCCACTCGCTTATCGACGCCCCCGCCCGCCGTTCTCCCATCTCAGCCCCTGTTTCTGCGGTCTCGGTTCTCGAGTAAAACTCTCGCAGAAAAGGCCCGAGAATGTTCCGTGGGGCGGGATGGGTGGCGTGGTTTCGGGCGAGTTAGAGCTGTGAGACCCGCTGGAGGAAGAGTGCCTCCGCCACGGCGACCCGCTCGATTTCGTACGGGTGCACCGATTCGTCCACGGAGTGGATGCCGGCTGCGTTGTCTTCCACGCCGAACATGGCGATGGCGGCGTCGGGGAAGTGCTTCTGCAACGTCGCCGTGAGCGGAATCGATCCGCCGGAGGCGACGACGGCCAGCTCGACGGCGGGGTCGTCCTCGGCGTAGGCCTCGCGGAGACACGCGCCAAGCAGCCCAATGGCCGGGCGGTCCGGGTCGGTGGCGAACCCGTGGTTGATGTCAAAGATCTCCACCTCCACATGCGCGCCCCACGGAGTGTGGTCGATCAGGTGTTGTTTCAGGGCCTCGGCGGCCTCGGCCGGATCCATCGTCGCGGGCACGCGCAGGTTGAGCTGCGCCTGCGCCTGGGGGACGATCGCGTTCACGGCTTGGTCCACCGGGGTGGAGGTGAAGCCAGTGACGCTCACGGCGGGGCGGGCCCATACGAGGTCGGAAGGCTGCTCGCCGGCCTCGGCATCGCCCATCAAGCCCACGCCGTCGAGGACGCCGCCGTCTTTGCGGAAGGTCTCGGCGGTGTATGGTTCACCTTCCCATGTCTGGGTGCAGTCGAGGCTGTCGATGACGGTCCGGCCGTGCTCGTCGCGAAGCGAATCCAACGTCCGGATCAGCGCCGCCACCGGGTCGGGTGCGGCCCCGCCGAAGGTGCCGGAGTGGATCGCGCCTTCCAAAGTCTTCATGGTCACGCGTACCTGGGCGCCGCCGCGCAGGGCGGTTGTCAGGGTGGGCGTGCCGACCGCAACGTTGCCAGAGTCAGCGATCAGGATGACGTCGGCGCGGAACAGGTCCGGCTTCTCATCGATCAGCTTCTCCAGGCCACCGCCACCGAGTTCTTCCGAGCCTTCGACCACGACAAGCAGGTTCGCGTCGGTGCCGCCGGCGGCCTCGAGCATGCGCAGAGTTTCAAGGTGCATGGCGATGTTGCCTTTGCAGTCGGAAGCGCCGCGCCCGTACCAGCGACCGTCGCGCGCAGTGAGGGTGAACGGGTCCGATGTCCAAGCGGCGGGGTCGCCGGCCGGAACGATGTCGTAGTGGGAGTACAGCAACACGGTCGGCGCACCATCGGTGCCGGCGCGGCGGCCGATAATGACGTCCGCATTATCGACGGTGGGGTGCCGCTCCACCTCGAATCCATGCTCGGCCACAGCGGCGGTGACCCAGTCCGCGGCGGCGGAGTGCTGGTCGGCCAGTTCCGGTGTGGAGTGCGGGGAATTGAACGACACGAGGCCGGACAGGTCCTTGAAGATCCTGTCGCGGTTGGGGTCGAGCTGTGCTGTGGTGTTGTCGGTGTTCATGTTCGCGACCGTACTCGCGGTGCCGACGGTGTGCGGCTTCCGCAATGGTTGCCGAGAAGGAGAAGTAGGTGCAGGCATGCCTGTGTCCACGGTGCGCGTCTGCGCGAACCGCGGCGCTGGAGCATGCGGGTTTGGGCGTGGCATCGGGAGAAGCGCTTCTCTATTCGCGGGCATGGGTATGTGCTCGCGGTCTGGGCTGTTTTCGGGTGCGGGTTGGTGTGTTGTTTGGTGGGAACAGGGGTGGGTCGGGTCTGGTTTTGGGTGTGGGTGTTGTGGGCCCACTGGTGCCAGTGCCAGTGCCAGTGCCGGTGTTGGTGGTGGTGGTTCTGCGGCGGATGCGGTTGGCTGCGCAGTGGTGGGCGGGGTCTGTGGTGTTGAACTGCATGTGTGTAGCCCCGGGTGTGACAAGTCCTGCTTGTCCGGTGTCGGGGTCGTAGTCCATGTGTCCTTTGCCCCAGGTGCCGTCGCGGTTGTCGTTGTTGCATCTGTGGTGCTGCCGGCATAATCCGGTGAGGTTATCCATCGTGGTCAAACCACCCAGGATCCAGGCGAAGATGTGGTGGGCTTCGCATTCGGTCAGTGGTTTGGTGCATCCGGTCCAGGAGCAGACGCCTTGGACGGCGAGCATCGCGATGCGCTGCCCGATCGAAGCAGTGCGGGTTTTACCCATCGACAGCGGGACTGCGGTGACGGAGTCGAGCTGGAGGATGAAGTTCGCCTGGTCTGAATCAGCGGTGTCCAGGGTGCCCAGGCCGAGGCGGGCCATGTCGATGACATCAATGTCGATACCTGTGTTGGTGGCAAACAGGCCACCGCCGGCGGCGTAGCCGTCAGCATCGGCAAGATCGTCCATTGTCATGGCGATGACGACAGATGCCGCACCACCGCTGAGCTTCTGCTGGCCTGATTCGAAAGCTTTGAGGATGGTGGTGAATTGGTCGTAGTGGCGTTGGGGTGGCGTGCGGTAATCCGCCACACCACCGGTTTCGCCGGCGCCATCGGTGCCGCGCTGAGCATCACCGGTGTTGGTGTTCGGGGCGAGTCCTTTATCCAGGTGCGCTTTGAACAATGCGGTATCACCGGCGGTGGCGGTGATGGTGATCTCGTGGGTGCCGTCAGCTTTGCGGTGCCCGATGTGGACCGCGCGGTTGGCAAAGCCTGCGTTCGGGTTGTTTCGTGGGGCGTGCTTACGGTTGGCGGCGTCGACGTTGCGGCGCACGAACATCCGGAGGTCTTGTACGTCCCGGGTGGCGGCTTCATCCATGGCTTGGGCGTGGATGCGGGTGCGGTCCCCGCGGGCGGGGGCAAGCAGCTTGTCGAGTTCGCGGCGGATGATGTTCTGCTTCTCCGCGGACACGCCAGCTGCTTTGGTGCGTGCTTCTTCCTGGCTGCGGCGGGCTTGCTCTTCAGCCTCACGGCGAGCGTGTTCGGTTTCCTCATTATCCGTACCGAACTCGAGCTCAAACCCTGAACCACCGGAACCGTCGTCGTCACCACTGATGTCAGCCGGTTCAGGATCAGGTGTCACTGGTGGGGCGAAGAGGTCGCGTCCGCGGGCGAGCCGGTCGTAGGCTTCCCCGGCCGAGAGCCCTAGTCGGGTGGTCAGGTAGGCGTTGGGGTGGACTGCCCCGACGAGTCGTCCGGCGTTGTCACGGTCGCACAGGTAGGCGAATGAAGCGTCGATAAGCGCTTTGGCGTTAAGGTGCTCCTCGAGCTTTTCCATCTCGGCGGCCACATCATGCAGCGATAGTAGAGACGGGTCGGCGAACTCGTCGCGAAGCTGCGCTAAAGCATCGCCGATAGTGTCCACAAGCTGTGCGATGCGCCCCGCCATGGTCCCCTCCCCTCGATACTGTGTGCAGCGTATCAACCGATGCCACCATTGTACCCACCCCCAAACCATGAGCGCAAGACTGTTCGAAAATATTCACAAACATATTTCCCCGGCCAGGCCCAACCCGAGCGCAACTCAAGCGGAGCTCGGCAGCAGACGTGAAAAAGTCGGACACCCATGTTCGCTCAAAGCGCACTCCACGCGCGGGCCCCGACGTTGCACTCCCTACCCCTGACTGCTAAAAATGGCTTTAGCACTCCCGCCAAGTGAGTGCTAAGAACGTCAATCCTGACCGGGATGAGGCTGGTCTGCGAGGGCTAAAGACAACGCGCCCGAGCAGCACTCGCCAGCCGTGCCGTCGCGGGCGCCGGGTTGGGACTTTGAGGCGTGAGAGTGGCGTCGTAAAGCAAAAAACAGCCACCTTAAAAAGAGGAGCAACAAACTCACATGGCAAAGATGATCGCATTCGATGAGGAAGCACGTCGCAGCCTCGAGCAGGGTCTGAACACCCTGGCTGACGCTGTGAAGGTGACGCTGGGCCCAAAGGGCCGCAACGTTGTCCTGGAGAAGTCCTGGGGCGCGCCGGCGATTACGAATGACGGCGTGACCATTGCGAAGGACATCGAGCTCGAGGATCCGTACGAGAAGATCGGTGCTGAGCTGGTCAAGGAAGTCGCCAAGAAGACTGATGACGTCGCTGGCGACGGCACCACCACCGCAACCGTGCTGGCTCAGGCACTGGTCCGTGAGGGCCTGCGCAACGTCGCTGCCGGCTCCAACCCGATGGGCATCAAGCGCGGCATCCAGGCTGCGGCCGAGAAGGTCTCCACCGTCCTGCTCGACTCCGCCAAGGAGGTCGAGACCGAGGAGGAGATCGCTAACACCGCCGGCATTTCCGCGTCTGACCCGGAGATCGGCAAGAAGATCGCCCAGGCGATGTACGCCGTCGGCAACGGCTCCGTGAACAAGGAGTCTGTCATCACCGTCGAGGAGTCCAACACGTTCGGCGTGGACCTCGAGGTCACCGAAGGTATGCGCTTTGACAAGGGCTACATCTCCGCCTACTTCGCCACTGACATGGAGCGCGGCGAGGCTGTCCTGGAGGACCCGTACATCCTCCTGGTGTCCGGCAAGATCTCCAACGTCAAGGAGCTTCTGCAGGTTCTGGAGCAGGTCATGCAGTCCGGCAAGCCGCTGCTGATCATCGCTGAGGATGTAGAGGGCGAGGCTCTGTCCACCCTCGTGGTCAACAAGATCCGCGGCACGTTCAAGTCGGTGGCTGTGAAGGCGCCGGGCTTCGGCGACCGTCGTAAAGCAATGCTGCAGGACATCGCCATCCTCACTGGCGGCCAGGTCATCTCCGAGGAGGTTGGCCTGTCGCTGGACACCGCTGACATCTCCCTGCTCGGCCAGGCACGCAAGGTCGTTGTGACCAAGGACGACACCACCATCGTCCAGGGCGCTGGCGACCAGGCTCAGATCGAGGGCCGCGTGAAGCAGATCCGCGCTGAGATCGACAACTCCGACTCCGACTACGACCGCGAGAAGCTCCAGGAGCGCCTGGCTAAGCTCGCCGGCGGTGTCGCTGTGATCAAGGTGGGTGCTGCCACCGAGGTCGAGCTCAAGGAGCGCAAGCTGCGCATCGAGGACGCTGTCCGCAACGCCAAGGCTGCTGTCGAGGAGGGCATCGTCGCTGGCGGTGGCGTGGCCCTGCTGCAGGCATCCAAGGAGCTCGAGGGCGACCTCGGCCTCGAGGGTGACGAGGCTACCGGCGTCAAGATCGTCCGCGAAGCCCTCTCCGCCCCGCTGAAGCAGATCGCGCTCAATGCTGGCCTCGAGCCGGGCGTTGTCGCTGACAAGGTTGCTAACCTCCCCGCTGGTGAGGGCCTGAACGCCGCCACCGGCGAGTACGTCAACATGCTGGCTAACGGTATCGCTGACCCTGCGAAGGTAACCCGTTCCGCGCTGCAGAACGCCGCGTCCATCGCTGGCCTCTTCCTCACCACAGAGGCTGTCGTCGCGCAGATGCCGGAGCCCGCAGCTCCCGCAATGGACCCGGAGGCCATGGGCGGCATGATGTAGGCACGCTTTCTCGCTTATCGACGCACCCTCCCGCGTCCCTTTGAATCCCCACCCCTAGGCGCAAGCCTGGACGGTGGGGATTTTGCGTGCAACCAGCAGGTTTCTTAGGTCTCGTTTCGGCAACGCTGCGCTGTGAGCTCCAGTTCGGCGCCGGGCCAGTGTGGCTGGAGTAAAGCTGTGAGGCACCCCCGGAATAGGGGTGTCCAAACTTTCAGGAAAAGAATTTTCCTGCTGAATTCGGCATATCGAACGCCTTGCAAAACGCGTTACAGACTGAGGGGTTGTTCGCTTAAAAGTAAATTTTTGACCGTCAAAATATGCAGGTAGTTTGACATAACCGCCATCACTTAACCAACCGTTAATGTTTTAAGGCGAGCTTAAGGAATAATGTGCTGGTCATGGCAATGAATTGCATGTGTTGACGGCTGTGAGATCTATGGCAATATTGCTCTTGTGACGCCCGATCGGGGTGTCTGAACACCAGAAACCTCATCCGGCGTCAGCCGGTGAACTCAAGGAGATTTTCACATGGACGTGAAGGAAATCATCACCCACCTGTCCAACTTCCAGGACACCTGGAAGGGCTGGAACCTGGTCATCGAGAACCTGACCAAGTTCTTCGGTGGCAACCCGATTCAGGACATCGCTGACCTCTTCGCTAACGACGCTGAGAAGCTGAAGGGCGCTTTCGAGTCCCTGTCTTCTAACAACTAATTTCACCCACCAGCCCTAACACATCACAGGAGAAAAACAATGGAATTCTTCGCAGGTTCTTCCGACTTCGCATCCGCACTCGGCGCCATCTGGGAGCCGATCTTCAAGTTCATGGAGCCGCTCGTCAAGGCTGCTGAGGGTGCTGAGAAGCTCCTCAAGCTGCTCCCGTAGTAGCTTCCTTCCCGCTTGGGCGGGATTCACTAACCCTGTCGCTTCAGCGGCAGGGTTTTTGCATTTCGTACCTAATCGATTCGCGCTATTCATGCAGTCAAACTAATAGACGTAACAACAGGCCCTGACTCATGCAAGCAAAACTATGGATGCGTCAACAAGCGTACGGTGATAGATCCCCAAGGTTTCCCCAGTGTTTGTGGTTCGCTGGGAATGAGATGGGGGCGTCGATAAGCGAAATGCATGCCGAGCGCTCCTGCCCGTGCGCGACTACACTCGACCGCATGGCAAACGATGATGACATGCCCATGATCGACTTGACGGAGACCGAGGGATACTACGTCGACGATTCTGACGAAGACGACCCGGTGCTCCTGAAGGCAGACGGCACCCCAATTGAGACCTGGCGCGAGAACTACCCGTACGACGAGCGCATGAGCCGGGACGAGTACGAGAAGGTCAAGCGTGCTCTGCAGATTGAGTTGCTGAAGTGGCAGAACTGGACGAAGGATACCGGCCAGCGTCACATCATCATCTTCGAGGGCCGCGACGCAGCCGGTAAGGGCGGCACCATCAAGCGCTTCAATGAGCACCTCAACCCGCGTGGTGCGCGCACTGTCGCCCTGGAGAAACCGAGCCCGCGCGAGTCCACCTCCTGGTACTTCCAGCGCTACATCGAACACTTCCCGGCTGGCGGCGAGATCGTCTTCTTCGACCGCTCCTGGTACAACCGCTCCGGCGTTGAGCGCGTCATGGGCTTTTGCACCGAGTCGCAGCACGCCGAGTTCCTGCGCGAGGTGCCGATGCTGGAGAACATGATTCTCGGCTCCGGCATTTCCCTGACCAAGTTCTGGTTCTCGGTGACGAAGAAGGAGCAGCGCACCCGCTTCGCCATCCGCCAGGTCGATCCGGTGCGCCAGTGGAAGCTGTCGCCGATGGACCTCGCCTCCCTGGACAAGTGGGACGATTACACCCGCGCCAAGGAAGAACAGTTCCGCTACACGGACACCGACGAATCCCCGTGGATCACCATCAAGTCCAACGACAAGAAGCGCGCCCGCATCAACGCGATGCGCTACATCCTGTCTAAGTTCGAGTACACGAACAAGGATCACGATGTTGTGGGCGAGCCGGACCCGTTGATCGTCAAGCGCGGCCGCGACCAGATCGGGGACTAATTTCCCATTGTGCGGAACGGCCGGGGGCTTTAACCTCAAGGTGTGACTATTAGCGTCTCCCGCCCGGTGCCGCGCGTCGCGCAACTCACCATTGACCGCGACGAAAAACGCAACGCGCTCAATACGGAAGTCTGCACCTTACTCGAGCGCGCGCTGAACGATTCGCTTATCGACGCCCGCGCCATCCTCATCACCGGCGCCGGCTCCGCCTTCTGCTCCGGCGCGGATCTGAGCGGCGGGGATGTTGGCGAGTTCTACCCCGCGATGGAGTCGCTCTTTATGTCGATCCGCCGCGCACCCGTTCCCGTCATCGCCTACGTGAACGGCCCCGCGATCGGTGCGGGGGCGATGCTCGCCGCCGTGTGTGACCTGCGGGTCGTGTCTCCGACCGCGCGGTTCATGGTCCCGGTGGCCGACATGGCGATCGGCGTCAACGACGTCCTGGTGAAGTCCTTTGAGCTACAGATGGGCGGATCATGGGCGCGGGCGATGCAGCTCGCCGGCGCGACCATGTCGGCGTCCGATGCCGATGCCACCGGTTTCGCTGTGCGGCCGTCGATGTTCCCGCGGCTTGAGCTCCCGGGCGGGGGCGTGGGGAGCGAGGCCCATGATTCCGCCGAGTTCGCCGTCGCTCTTGCAGAGCTATGCGCGGGCAAGGCGCCGCTGACGATGCGGAACGTGAAGATGGAGTTCGCGCATTCCTCGGGCGAGCGGTTCAGTGAGAGCGAGTTGGAGTCCGCCCGCCAGGCCCCCTGGGATTCGGCGGACATCCGGGAAGCCGCCCGGGCTGTGGCCGAGAAGCGCACCCCCGAGTTTCGCGGCGAGTAGCGGCTTCCTGAGTAGCGGCCTATTCAGTCGTGGCACCTGCTCCAGCGGGGGCAGGAGCATCGTGCCCATTGAGAATGGCTTTGGTGAGTTTGCGGAGGTGCTTGAGCTGTTTGTTGGAAGCGTCGTCAAGCGCGCGCTCTTCCGCGGAAGCCACGAGTGATGCGAGATCGGTCTGGATCTTGCGCCCCTTCTTCGTGGGGATGATGATCTGACGGCGACGATCCTTGGCGTCGCGCTCGCGGGCGACCCAACCGTGCGTTTCCAGCGAATCGATCAGGCGGACCATGTCGGAGGCGTCGATCGCGAGAAGTTCCGACAGCTGCGTCTGGCTGGCAGCGTGCGTCATCGTGCAGGTGAGAACCCAAAACTCGCGCATGGTCGTGCCGCGCTTGGTCAGCTCGGTCTCCACCGTGTCTTTAGTCGCGCGGCGGATGCGTTCGATTTGGAAAGACGGCGACTGCAGCAGAGCGTCAGGAAGGTCGAGCGATTCGGGCATGTACCCAATCTAGCATCCGTGGGGTACGCCCATCGTTGAAGTGGGGGACTAACGGGGAGCTGCACGCCGGGGCGGCGCTTAGCTAGATGCAAGTGACTAGATTGTTCGTTATTCGGCACAGAAACCGACGTTCTAGTCGTCTGGAACTAGCTAACCGAAGATGGGAGGGGCTACTCGGTGGGCAGGCCAGCGTTGACCCATGCCTGTGTGCCGCCGAGGACGTTGTAGACATCCGCGCCGAAGATCTCCTCGAGGTACTGGGACGCCTCAACGGAACGGCCGCCGGACCGGCAGATTACGTAGACGGGCTCGGTCGTGTCGATCTGCTGCGCCAGCACGGCGAAGTTGGACAGGGGCAGGTTGACGGCGCCGGCGGCGTGGGTGTCGGCGAATTCGTCGGGCTCGCGGACGTCGATAAGCTGTGCGTCGTTGGGGACATCGGTGACCTGAACTGACTGCATGCGCCCAGTGTAGATGTAAAGTTCCCTGTATGACTGGGCAGCGTAACGACGACCGCCGGCGCAAGCCGGTGCAGCCGCGGCCCGCTCCACCCCCGCGCAAGTACCCGCCGAAGCCGATGTGGGTGTACAAAATGAGGCGCTGGGGGGCCGTGCTCATCCTCCTCTTCCTTGTCGTTGCGTTCATCCGCGCTTGCGTGCCGAGCGAGCACGACCGGGAGATGGAAGCGTGGCAAGAGCAGTCGCAAATACCGTCCGTGGTTCAGGAAAACCAGGTCGCGGGTGAGGATATCCCGGTGTCGCGACCTGTTGAGATGACCATTCCCTCCATCGGTTTGAACGCCAATTTTGAGGAAGCCGATTGTCGATTCATGGATGGGGCCATCGATCCTGCATCCCTCACCGAAGCCTGCGCGTTCACTACGGAGGAAAAACCCTACTCGCTGCCGGGCACGAACGCCGATGACATTGTGGTCATCGCCGGACACGCGGCGGCCGGAGTGCCCGCGGTCTTCGACGCGCTCTATGACGTGCGAGCCGACCGTCACACCGTCGCTCCCGGCGACGCGCTATATCTGCGTACCGAGGAATCGGGTGACAAATGGTTGAAATACCAGGCGACCGACCTCCACAGCCCGGAGAAAGAAGGGCTGTCTCAAGCTGCGGAGATCTGGGGCGACGCGCCAATGCCAGGACGGCTGTTGACTATCTCCTGTGTGCAACCAAACAATCCGTTCCAGCAATCAACGCGTAATGCGGTGGTGGGGTGGCAACTTCAAGAGGTTGTGTCCGGAGAAAATGTGCGCGCATAGTGCGCACGGGGGCATTAGGAGTTAATGTGGTAGCTGAGAAATTGATTAGAAGCTGGAGGAACTATGCGTCGCACCACCATCCGCTCCGCTATCGCTCCCTTTCTAGTGGCAGGCGCACTGGCACTCGCCGTCGGCCAGGGTGCCGTGGCCGAAGAGTCCCGTTCAGTCACCGATACTCTTGGCCTTCTGCCCCTGACACTCGAGCTCGACGGTGAAGAGTGGCACTTGAACAAGGACGGGTCCACTTACCTTCTCGATGCCAAGCGCGTGAATGAAGAGCCGACATCAGCGGAGCGTAAAGCTTCTGAACGTGTGCTCAACGCTAATGCCGACGAGGTTCTTGAGCAGGCAAAGCGAGCCCAGGAACACTTCGAAAAAATGGAAGATCCCAATTACCCGGGCGAGGCCGCTGACCCGCTGGCTGCGGAAACAGCAGGCGTGCGTGTTGTGGGCGATGATGACAAGCCCACCACCGACCGCGGTGTCAATGCGCAGACCGGTTCCAATGATGCCGCTCAGGCAATGGTCGCTGTGCTGGTCGCGGTGATGATGGGATCGGTCGGGTTCTACTCCGGGCGTAGGGCTCGCACCTAGCGCTTGATGAGAAGGGGCTCAGCCACTGCGGCTGAGCCCCTTCTCGGCTTTAGGCCCTTAGGTTTAGCCCTTGTAGTTGGCGATGGCTGCCTCGAGGATCTTCTCTGCCTCAGCCTTGTCGCCCCAGCCGGAACCGGTGACGTCCTTGTTGGGCTCCAAGTCCTTGTAGTGGACGAAGAAGTGCTCAATCTCGTCCTTCAGGAAGTCGGAGACGTCGTTGATGTCCTGGTAGTTGTCGTAGCGGACGTCGTCAAGCACGCAGAGCAACTTGTCGTCGCCGCCAGCCTCATCGGTCATCTTGAACACGCCGAGCGGGCGAGCCTTGACAATGACACCCGGGAAAACCGGCTCCGGAGTGATTACGAGGGCATCCAACGGGTCACCGTCATCACCGAGGGTGTGGTCGATGTAGCCGTAGTCGAGCGGGTAGGCCATGGACGTGAACAGGTATCGGTCAAGGAAGACCTTGCCAGTCTCGTGGTCGACCTCGTACTTATTGCGGGAACCCTTCGGGATCTCGATGGTCACTTCAGCCATGGTTGCTCCTTGGTGGTGCTTGATCGGTTTTACGTCCACCATCGTAGCGCGCCCCATTCGTGTGGCTGTTAAGTGCAGTCGCTGATAGCCACTCTCACCGGCTAACCCCAAAAGAGGGACCCGACTACGTCCAAACGGGTTAGTTGATCCTTCAAAGTTGACGCGTTAAGTAATGGGTTTAATATGTGTGTTTGCTCGGAGAGTCCGGGGAGATAGCTGTCAACTGCATTGTCTCTCAAAAGTATTCTTCACAGGAGCACATGCCCGCAAGGGCGCTAGGAACCATCCCACATTTGGGTATAAGCGGGAGCATTCTTTGTTCAAGCTCGTTGAACTTCCTGGCACCGCCTGCCGCCGGCAAGCCTGCTGGGCGGCACACAACTAACGTCTCTGAAAGGCAGACACACATGGCAAACACCTTCACCAAGAAGACCGCCGCGATCGCCCTTGCGGCAGGCTTGGCATTCTCCGGCTCGGCCGGGGCAGTTTTTGCGCCGGTCGCGCAGGCGCAGCAGCTCTCCGACCTGTACACCGTTAACGATAACAATGAGAAGGTCCTCAAAAAGGACAATACGATCATCGTCCACAAGCGTGCCGGTACCGAAACCGGTACCCCGAATGCAGACGGTTCTGCTTCCAATGCCCCGGGCAATCCACTTGATGGTGCTGAGTTCAAGATCGAGCGTGTCAAGATCGACATGACCACTGATGAGGGCTTCGCTAACGCTGTTAAGCTGCAGACCACTGCGGACGGCGTGAATCGTGTCGAGCTGGACAAATACGGCACCGAGGCTGTTGGTGACTACCTGAATCCGGTGGCGACTCAGGGCGGTGACGTGACGTTCACGAATCTTCCTGCAGGTGCGTACCTGATCACCGAGACGAAGACTCCGGCTGGTTACATCAACTCGGCTCCGTTCATCGTTTTCGCCCCGATGCCGGATGCAACCAATAAGACGTGGAACAAGACTGTCCACGCCTACCCAAAGAACACCACCACGAAGACCGAGAAGACGGTTGTCGATGCGAACCAGCACCCGGTTGACGGCGACCACGCGGTGACCTACACCATTAACGCGACCGCACCGACCCCTCCGGCAGGGCGTGAGGTGACCTCCTTCAGCGTGCGTGACTACCACAAGGCCGATGAGTTCGACTCGCTCGACGTCACCGAGGTGCGTGTTGACGGTACGCCACTGAATGGCGGCTGGTCCGCAGCTGCTGCGCCTATGACTGACGCAGAGAAGGCCCGCATCAACGCTGCTGATGAACAGGGTAATACTCCGGACGCCGACACCAAGATCGTTGTCAACTTCACCGGAGAAGGCCTGGCTACGATCAAGAACAACCCGGGCGCGAAGGTTGAGGTTGTGCTCAGCGGTAAGATCTCCAAGACCGCGGCACAGAACGCAGACGGCAAGGGCTTGAAGGACGGCGAGGTCATCAACAGCGCCGACACTGGCGGTACTACGAGGCCGACGGGTGGCAGCGAGAACGAGGACGAGCCGTTCGACACTCCGCCGTCCAAGACCAAGAGCTACTTCGGCGCAGTTCAGATCGTCAAGACCGGTGAGAACCAGGAGAAGCTCGAGGGCGCCAAGTTCGAGCTGCACAAGATCTCTGGCGAGAACGCCACATGCTCGGCCGCTGACCTTAACGACGGCAACAAGGTGAACACTGGTGAATTGGTCACCGATGCTCAGGGCAAGTTCGTGATCAATTCTCTGCACGTCACCGATCTGCAGAACAACACTGAGACCATCACCGACACCTACTGCCTGAAGGAGACTGAGGCTCCGTCCGGTTACACCAAGTTGGTGCAGCCGATTGAGCTCAAACTCGCTGTTTCTGAGGTTAAGGGTCCCGCAACGAGTGAGACTGACGGCGGAACCACGTACGTCTTCAACAAGTCGGCGACTGTTGAGAACGTCAAGCGTGGCATCCCGCAGCTGCCGAGCACCGGTGGCATGGGTGTCATTGCCCTGATCCTGGCTGGTCTGGCACTTCTGGGTGGCGGTGCTTACGCCGCACGCCGCAAGACTGCCTAAGTGCTAGGTAATTCAACCCCAACAGGGATCACTGAGAAACCTGTTGCCCCCGCCGGACTTTGAGCGGTCGGGCGGGGGTGGGCGCACCCACGTGGGGAGGCGTCGATAAGCGAAAACAAAGTATCCCCACCCATTTTTCAAGGAGAGTCGATGTCAACGCTGGTGCCAGTCGATAAGGGCCAGGAAGGCGCAGCCAAGCCGGCTGGATCACGCCGTGTTCTCATGCCGCTGCTGATCATGTTGCTGGGGCTTGCCGTGCTTGTATACCCGGTGTTCGCCACGCAATGGAACAACTGGCTGCAGCAGCGCGCCGTCGATGAGTACCAAAGCGACATTCAGGACGGTGAACAGGAGGACCCGGGTGCCATGGAGCGCGCCCTCGAATCCGCCCGCTACTACAATGAGACGCACACCGACGGGCCAATCCTCGACCCGTGGCTCGCGCGCATTTCCAAAGACAACGTCGAGTACCAGGACTATCTGAAGGAACTCAGCGGTTACCCGGCCATGTCCCAGGTCGCTATCCCGGCGATTGACTCTAACCTGCCGGTGTATCACGGCAGTTCTGAAGAGGTGCTGCAAAAGGGCATCGGCCACCTTTTCGGCTCCGCGCTTCCAATCGGCGGGGAAGGCAACCACACCGTGCTGACGGGCCACACCGGCCTGACCAACGCGACGCTCTGGGACAACCTCATCGACGTCAAGGAAGGCGACGCGATCTACATCAACACCTTCGGACGCGCGATGAAGTATGAGGTCCACGACATCGAAGTTGTTCTGCCGGACGAAACCGACAGTTTGAAAGCGCGCGACGGGGAGGATCTGGTGACGCTGATCACCTGTACCCCGTACGGCGTCAACACGCACCGGCTGCTCGTGCATGCACACCGAGTACCGATGGATCCGTCGGAAGAGAATGTGTTCGACAAGTCGACCAAGCTCATGCAGTGGTGGATGTGGCTCATCCTCGCGATCGCGGCCGCAGCACTGATCGGAATCATGTGGTGGCTGCGTAAGCAAAAGCAGGCTGCAAATGCTGAAACTGACGTCGAAGGTGAGTCGGACGATGAAGTCTAGAGGGGTGGCGCTCGGCGCCGCCGTGATGATCGTGCTGGGCGCGATGTCCAGCGGGGTCGCGGAGGCGCAGATTCGACCTGTGACGGGCAACGATCGGACTCTGAACGGATCGCAGGTCAGCGCCGATGAACGGATGACGCTTGAAGTGCGCAAGAAGGGGTTCAACGCCTTCGATGATCCAGTCCCCGGAGCGCTCCCTCCAGGCGATCTCACCGGCATCACCTTCGTGCTTTACCTGGCGCCTGATTTCGATGTGACTACGGATGAGGGGCGCAAAGAAGCCAGCCGCGTCCGCTCCCAAGAAGAATGGGATGCGATCAACCGTTACGAGGTCGCGAGGGAGAAAACGAACGCTCATCGCGTCGCGACGTTCACGGACCTCAAACCCGGCCTGTACCTCCTCGAAGAGATCCGGCCGGATACCGAGCACAACTATCTCACCTCGTCGCCGCGCTGGGTCGTGCTCCCGGTGGCCGACGCTATGGGGGAGGAGTTCGAGCACGAGAACATTGTCGTGGTCAAGCCAGCGCCCATCTCGACTCCTCCTCCAGTGGTGCCGCCAACAACGACCACACCGCCAACAACCACCACGGGTGCACCGCCGCCGAACAAGACCCCCACAACTTCATCGAGCCCAGTCCCGGGACAGCCGCCTGAGGAACCATTTGAAGACGGACCGCGCTTACCGCGAGGCGTAGGGGCATCGACCGGCGCGAATGTTGTGCTCAGCATCATTGCGGGCCTGATCCTCCTCGGTCTCGGAGTTTTCATGACAAGGAGGAAGAAGAGCTAATGAGGAATGTTTGCCGAAAAGCAGGAGTTAAGCTGTCGGCTCTCGTCGCTACTGCTGCCCTTGTCATGCCTCTGGCCCCGGTACAAGCCCAGGACCTGGCGGTTGAGCAGGATTCCGTGCCCGCCCCAGTTTCCGGCGAGACGAATGCTGATGCTCAACCACATCCCGACGACGAAGCCGAGCTGTCACCCAGCCCGCTCGACACTCCGTGGTTACAGGAGCGGGCCGACGGGAGGATTGCTCAAGTTCAAGGTGCGCAGACGCTTGACGACGCATCCTCCCTAAGCGCCGACACCACGTTCAAACACGTCGGAGCCAGTGAGGCTGGCACCCAGAAGTTCGAGTTGCGCTCGGAGATTGAAGTTACCGGCCTGGAGGACCCCGACCAGACAATCTCCCTGGACAGTCTTTCTTTCGTCCGTAACCAATACGATGTTCCCACTCAGTGGGTTGAGGACATCACCGTGAACGGTGTGTCGCTCAGTGACGACAAGGCCGAGGTGTTCGAGTACCCGGACTTAGATTCTTACGCGGAAGCCGGCATAGACTACGCGGTCGACATTCCCAGTGATGTCACTGGTGACCTGATCACTGTCGACACCCACGGGATTGACCTGCCCCAATCGTTCACAGTCTCCATGACGGTGCACCTCCCGGAAGAAACTCCGGTAGACGGAAGGTATACGTGGGAGCTCTACACAGGTACTGCTGATGCTTTCACCCTCAACAGTGCCGCTTTTGCCGTTGATTCGGGAGCGCGTCTGGCTCCGGAGTACGGGGCTGTCCCGGCAGGCCACGCGCGAGTCGTCGTGCAGGTTGGTGGGGACCAGATCTACGGACCCTCCGGCCGAAACGCAGCATACTGGGAGCAAAACGGCAACGGTGCCACGCGTGTGCCAGGACGACTTCCGAGTACCTACGGCTTCACTGCCGGCGAGGGGGCGCAGTTGCAGCTTTACGCACCGCGCGACGGTAGGTTCGGCAATTCGGAGGCTCACTCTGAGATGACGAGCGCTGACCCCCTCGTTCCGATCAACGAGCCATGGGCAACGTGCACCGCTGATGCTAACGGAGAGTGTGTTTTCGATATTCCCGCTACCGGTAGGGATGCTCGACCCTACTACTGGATTGGCATGTCTAAAGCTTCGCCGGGTTACACGGCGCAACCACTAGTGAGAATCGGTGGCTCGGGTAACTCTTTCACGAGCACCGGGCAGGCTATGCATTACATCTACGCCACCCCAAACTTAACGCCAGGGTCCACGTTCTACTCAGGGGTCAACGTCACCCGCTCGCGCAACACTGGCTACGGTGCAGACTGGCAGGGCATAGGCAACTCAGCAGCATTCATGTACGAGGTCCAAGGCAACGGATCAAACCACCGAAGCTCCCTCGGCGTTATCCAGCAGGTGCGCGATAATCCGGCTATGCCCGAACGCTGCGGGTTGAATGTAGCGCTAGTCGTTGACCTTTCCGGAAGTATGGGATCGCAAGGTCTTAAAACGATTAAGGGTGTAGTCAACTCCGTGGCCTCTCGTTTGCAGGGCACTGATACGAATCTCGGGTTGTTCAACTTCGCTGAGAACTCACCCGCTAAACGAAATGGATCCAACCTCAGTTCTCCGGTCAGTGTGAGCACGCAAAGCGGTCAAGCCGCGATTAAGAAATGGGTAGATGGGCTTGCTATTCCCACCGAACGTGAGGGGCAGGCCACTAACTGGCAGGAAGCTCTATATCAGGTAGCGCAATATAACGAGCAGAATCCCAGTAACCAATACGACGTCGTGTACATGATCACCGACGGCAATCCAACTGTTCGAAAGGATGACGCGTTCGGCAATGCCGATGCCGGAGAAGGTTTTCTGACGCCGGATGGTGCTGCAACAGAGTTTCGAGATGTTGAGGGTGCAATCGGTGCAGCCAACATGGTGAAAGCTCAAGGCACGCGCATCGTGGCTGTTGGTATTCCGTCCAACTGGAGAGGCGTGATCACCAGCCGGGATGATCAGCTCGCTGTTTCCGACGAAAACTTGAAGGCAATTTCTGGTGGAAGTGGACACCAGGGTGGTAAAGACAATCTTCGCGCTGCCGACTTCGCCCAGTTTGAGGACAGCGAGGTCATGCAGACAGCGATCATCAACTCCCTCAACTCCTGCGCAATCACAGTCGAGCGCCGGTTCTACGGAGGAGAGGACCCGAATGCGCTTCCCACGCCGGAAAACACTCGAGGGACGAATGAGGAGACGGTGTCTGGCCAATGGTCGTTCCATTCAGAGAAAACACCCCCAAGCCGTGATGTAGCAATCGAAGACAAGATTCCCAGTGTCTGGAACAAGCGCAGGGACAACTACGTTTCGGAGTTTTCTCTGAAGGAGCAAGCTACTTATCCGAAGGTCGTGATACGCGAGGACCCTTCGAAGATTCCAGAAGGCTGGGTCCGCATGGATGCTGAGGGCGGCAAGCGCGCACAGTGCTTCGACCCTAGGGGTAACCCGGTGGCGGTGAATAATCTCCCCGCTGGGGAAAACCCCGCCCAGTACCCGAAGAACACAAAGGACAATGGTCTGACAAATGACTTCTCACTGACCAATGTTCCAGTTTCAGGAGCCCACTGCATCGTGTACTACCAGGCCAAGCCGCCCGGGCAGCCGTTCAAGTTCAAGCTCAACAAGGTTGATTCCACGGACAACTCCATCAGCCTTGACGGTGCCCAGTTCACGCTTACTGGGCTGGACAAGGACAACGCAGGTGAAAAGAAGCCGATCACGGTTCCAGGTGCTGGCAAAGATGAGTTCCATTGGGACAAGCTCGCCACCGGACGTTACGAGTTACGGGAAACGAAACCAGCTGACAACGGTTATGTCATGCTCGGCGGACCGGTGTACTTTCGCGTCGCTACAGCAAAGGAAGGGAATAGAGAGCTCACGAAGCTCTACCTCCTCGCAGGTAAGGATGATCGCACGGGCAGGGAAGTGACTGACCCGGACAGGATCGAGACGTTCCCGGTGACCCACTTCGGTCAGACCACGGTTGGCAACGAGGTCCAGGTGACCATGAAGGTCGCCAACACGAAGAGTGGCACCCTTCCGAAGACCGGTGGTCACGGTGTCTACGCGCAGATGCTGTTTGGGCTGGTGCTCATGCTGGCGGGAGCGGTCACGGTGCGTCGATGTAGCGCAGTGTAAAAGCACGGAGAAGAGGACTCCCCATTAGGAGTACCGAGAAATCAGTTCGCTAAGTGGGGAGTGTGCACTTTCGCATGGGTGGGCGGAGGTTGACCAGCCGGTCCGAGTGCGAAGCCTGCAGGCCGAGCGATTGAGCCGTTATCAATCAGTTGCCAAATCTTAACGTCGGATTTATCTTATGATTGAATCTTCCTAACCCAGAATAAGGATTCTTGCTCCGATGAAACGTTTGACTGCTCTCACCGCTGCAACCACCGTCGCGCTGTCTTTGGTGGTTACGCCAAACGCCTCTGCTAACGACGTCAACTACTTCACCGCCTCCAACGGGGTGACCATCCCCGTCATCAAAGCATCCGAGGGTAATCAGGGAACGCTCGTGTTCCTGAATGGTGACGGCACCCGCCGCTACACCACGCCGGATAGCCACTTCATTCAGGGTATTGTTAACGAAGTCAAGAACGAGAACGTCGACAGTCTGTTCCTGCTCCCGCCGAACAACCAGGACTCTTGGTGGCGAACCCGCGATGTCGATTCCTGGTGCGACGCCGTGCGCGAGTACCTGAACACGCTGCAGACCCCAGCTATCGAGGTTGCCGGATACTCCGGCGGAGCCGAGTTCATCGGCCGTCACCTGATGCTCGACGACACCACCTGGGTGCCCGACAACACCTCTTTCACCATGATCGGTGGCGGCAGCATCGGCGGTTACTCCGTTAACCCGCCGGCGCCCGGTAAGGCAGGCACGAAACTGGATTGGGTTGTCGGCCACAACGACACCTGGCTGCGGGAGCAGCCCACCTTCTCTGCCCGCCACGCAGCGGAGCGTTCTG
Organism: Corynebacterium sp. CCUG 70398; assembly: GCF_024454055.1. NCBI lineage: Bacteria > Bacillati > Actinomycetota > Actinomycetes > Mycobacteriales > Corynebacteriaceae > Corynebacterium > Corynebacterium sp. CCUG 70398. Next base: position 85,722 of record NZ_JAGPYZ010000008.1, on the reverse strand, counting down.
AAACCGAGTACAAGCGGACCGGCTTCGACAACACCACGCTGGAGCTGGTGAGCGGTGATCACTACAACTACGACTTCGCGCAGATCCTCGGCAGCAGCGTCCGCGAGATGAAGAGCTCCGCAGCGCCGGCACCGCCTGCACCGCCCGCTCCGGCGCCGGAAGTGCCTGCACCGGCACCGGCACCGGTACCGGTTGACCCGGGTGCTCCTGTGCCTCCTCCGGCAGACAAGCCTGCACCGGCTCCGGAGCAAAAGCCGGCACCAGCGCCTGCACCTGAGCAGAAGCCTGCCCCGGCACCGGAGAAGCCAAAGCCGAACAAGGGCTCGGACAACGGCGACGCGAGGAAGGATGAGGCCGCGCTGGCTTGGGGCCGTGTGTGGGCCTTCCTCAGCAGCCTCCTGGTCCTGTACAAGGGCTCTAAGTAGTAAATAGCCTCTGTCGCGATACCATCAGTCTCTGATGGGCAGCGACAAGAAGCACAAGAAATGGCCGTGGGCCGTCGGCGCGGCAGCGCTGGCGGCCGTCGTCGGAGTGGCCGGCACCGGTGTGTGGGTGCAGCACGAGCTGGGGGATCTCACCCACGCGCCGGCCTACAGCATGGCGCAGCCTGCTCCGCTCGCAGTGCAGGAGGCATCGCCGGAGGGGGTTGATGGGGCGGAGCTCGTCGATAAGCTCGCGGCGCAAGCCGCGAATCCCGCGCTGGGGACGCTGCATGTGCGCATCAGCGACGGCCTGACGGGGGAGACCGTTTTCGAGCAGCGCGCGGGCGAGCCGCTGCAGCCCGCGAGCGCGACGAAGCTGCTCACCGCGGCCGCTGCGCTGTACACGCTGGAGCCTGACGCGACTGTGAGCACGCAGGTGCTGCGCAAAGGCGATGCCGTGACGGTAAAGGCCGCGGGCGACGTGTGGCTCACGCCGAGCGACGTAGATGAACTCGCGGCGAAGGTCGGCTCCGCATCCGCCGTGTACGTGGACAAGAGCATTTGGCCCGAGGAGACGTTCATGCCGGGCTGGGACCCGGAGGACATCGACGGCGGTTACATCGCGCCGATGGAGCCGATCATGGTGCACGGCGGGCGTCTCGGTGAGCCGGTTGGTGACGTGCCGCGCACGCACACGCCAGCGCTCGACCTCGCGCAAAGCATCGCCGACCGCGTGGGGGCGGAGACCGTCGGTTTCGGTCCCGCGCCAGCGGACGGCGAAGTCGTGGCCACGGTCGAGTCGCCGCCGCTGACCGAGCGTCTGCGCGACATGATGAAGGACTCCGACAACGTCATGGCGGAAGCGATCGGCCGAGAAATCGCCCGCGCACGCGGAGGTACATCGCCGCAGGCCACGCTCGATGCGCTCACAGAGCACGGCTTCAACATCAATGGAGTCACGCTCGCGGACTCGTCGGGTCTGTCGCGCTTTGACCTCATCCCTCCGCGCTTGCTTGACGACGTCATGGTGCGCGCCACCTCCACCAACGAACTGCGCGACCTGCTAACCACCTTGGCTGTCGCCGGCGGTGACGGCACGCTTATCGACAGGTACGGCGACCTCTCCGGTCGCGGCTGGGTCCACGCCAAAACCGGAACGCTGACAGGGACGTCCGCGCTGGTGGGCACCGTCACCTCCAAAGCGGGCAACGTGTACACCTTCGCGATGATCAGTAACGACTCCGAACTCCTGGCTGCCCGCGCCGCCCTCGACCAGTTCGCTTCCACCCTGCGGGAGTACTAGCCGGGCGCCGCAGGGCCGGGGCGGCGCGGGGCGCGCGGGGGCGGCGGTGTGGGCCGCGCTGGGGCGGGCCTTCGGCTACGTGCCGTTCCGCGCCCCTCAAAATCCCGGTTAGCTAGAAACAGGTGACTAGAATGCCGGAAATATGAGCCCAAAAGGAACATTCCAGTCGTTTGTTTCTAGTCAATCGGGTTCGGGGGCGGCCTGATGCCACCGGTTGAACCGTTTTGGCCGCGGGTCTCACCGCACTTCCTCGCGTGCCGGCGCGCTGTGCGCCTTCACACCGATGCCGCGAGACCTCACACCGACGCTGCGCACCCCGCCATCATCGGCCTCTCTGGCGGGCCGGACTCCTTGGCGTTGGTCGCTGCTGCGGCGGCGGAAGGCTGCGATGTGCGGGCGGTGGTGGTGGATCACGGGTTGCAGGAGGGGACGGCAAGCGTGGCGGAGCAGGCGCGGGCGAAAGCGGAAAAGCTCGGTGTCCCGGCCACAATTGCGCGGGTCGAGGTGGAGACTGCGCCGGGGGAAAGCGTCGAAGCCGCTGCGCGTGAGGCTCGTTACCAGGCGTTATTTGCTGAGGCAGCAGCGGACGGCAGCGACGTGTGGGTTGCCCACACTCTCGACGACCAGGCCGAAACCCTGCTCCTCGGTGCTCTGCGCGGAAACCCTGCGGGGATGCCGGCGGTGACAGAAGCAGCCGGAGGCCGTCTCGTGCGGCCGTTCCTTCAAATCAGACGAGCGGATACCGCCGGTGCCTGCGACGAACTGGGGCTGCAGCCGTGGCACGACCCGATGAACGACGACACCGCTTATCGGCGAGTAGCCGTCCGAAAGTCCATCATCCCCGCCCTCAGTGACCTCATCGGCGGGGACGCCGCGGCACCGCTGGCCAAAACGGCAGAGCGGATCGTCGCTGACAACGCGCTTGTCGACGAAGCGTACGACCTCAGCCCGACGAACGACTGTGCTGAACTCGCCGCCGACCCCGCTCCGATTCGGCAGCGCCGCATCAGGGCGTGGCTACGGACTTACGGGGTTGAGTTGGGTGGGGGGCAGGTAGGAAGCGTCGATAGGCTGTGCGTTGAGTGGCGCGGGCAAGGGCCTGTCGATGTCGCCGGCGCGCGGGTGGGGCGGGCGAACGGGCGGCTGTACGTTGAGTAGCTAGCCAACTTTCTCCCGCCTAATAGTGGGTCGTTCGCCCAGAGTTTTGGCACAATAGCGCACATGGCTGACTTGCACGACAAGAAGGACTTCAACGTCTCGGACCACCGTTACGGCAACGACGTGGAGGCAGTGCTCATCCCGGAGGAGGAGCTGCAGCACCGCATCCAGGAAATGGCGGACAAAGTTTCCGAGCTGTACCGGGACGCCGACGATGACCTCATCCTCGTGTGCGTGCTCAAAGGCGCGGTCTACTTCCTCACCGACTTCGCCCGTGCGCTGTCGATTCCGGCGCAGGTGGAGTTCATGGCCGTGTCCTCGTATGGCAACTCGACCACCAGCTCGGGCGTGGTGCGCATTATGAAGGACCTGGACAAAGAGATCTCCGGCCGCGACGTGCTGGTCGTGGAGGACATCATCGACTCCGGTCTGACCCTGTCGTGGCTGATGAAGAACTTGAAGGGCCGCCAGCCGAAGAGCTTGAGGGTGGTCACGCTGCTGCGCAAGCCTGAGGTGCAGAGTGCGCAAGTAGAGCTTTTCGACGTCGGGTTCGACATCCCCAATGAATTCGTCATCGGTTACGGCTTGGACTATGCGGAGCGCTACCGCGATTTGCCGTACATCGGCACGTTGCACCCGCGGGTCTACTCGGATGTGGGCGAAGAACCGGTTCCTGCGCGTGAAGAAGGCCCGGAATCTGTCGAGATCTGACCGGTCGTTCACGGCGACGCTGTGAGCGAACGTTCCGCCCGGGAATTTAATGTCCAGCCCGTGAGTAGGGTGTAATAGCTAGAAACCATTCACCCCCTCCCCACCAAGCAAAAGGGCTAGATGAATAACAAACTGGTCGTGCGTTACGGCATCATCGGTGCCGTCCTGCTGATTCTGCTGTACCTGACCACCTTGATCGGTGATCAGTCTCGCAACTACGTCGAGGTAGATACCTCCATCGCGCTGCAGCAATTGGCGGACAATAACGTCGAAGAAGCTCAGATCGATGACCGTGAGCAGCGTGTTCGCCTGGACCTGCGCGAACCCATCACCGTCGAGGAGCGCGAAGGCATTGAGTCTGTGCAGGCGCAGTACCCGGCGCGCACGACTCCGGACATCTTCAACGCGGTACGCGAGTCGGAGACGGAGACCTACACCACCAACGTGACGCAGGATTCCTTCCTGCTGTCGATGTTGGGCTTCATGTTGCCGATGCTGCTCATCTTCGGCTTGATCATGTTCTTCATGTACCGCATGCAGGCGGGTGGCGGCATGTTCGGCATCGGTGGCTCGCGCGCCAAGCAGCTGACCAAGGACATGCCGACGAACACGTTCGCCGATGTCGCCGGCGCGGACGAGGCTGTCGACGAGCTACAGGAGATCAAGGACTTCCTCCAGGACCCGGAGATCTACGAGAAGCTGGGCGCGAAGATCCCGCGCGGTGTGCTGCTCTACGGCCCGCCCGGCACCGGTAAGACGCTGTTGGCGCGCGCTGTCGCAGGTGAGGCTGGGGTGCCGTTCTACTCCATCTCCGGTTCGGACTTCGTGGAAATGTTCGTCGGTGTCGGTGCTTCCCGTGTGCGCGACCTGTTCAAGCAAGCTCGCGAGAACTCGCCGTGCATCATCTTCGTCGACGAGATTGATGCCGTCGGCCGTCAGCGCGGCTCCGGCACCGGCGGCGGTCACGACGAGCGTGAGCAGACCCTCAACCAGTTGCTCGTGGAGATGGACGGCTTCGGTGACCGCGAAGGCGTCATCCTCATTGCCGCGACGAACCGGCCCGACATTCTCGACCCGGCGCTGCTGCGCCCGGGCCGTTTCGACCGCCAGATCCCGGTGACCAACCCGGACTTAGCCGGCCGCAAGAAAATCCTCGAAGTTCACGCGAAGAACAAGCCGCTCGGCCCCGATGTCGACTTGGGTTCCTTAGCGAAGCGCACCGCCGGCATGTCCGGTGCGGACCTGTCCAACGTCCTCAATGAGGCCGCTCTGCTCACCGCCCGCATCGGCGGCAACGTGATCACTGCCGACGCTCTCGAGGAAGCGTCCGACCGTGTCGTCGGTGGCCCCCGCCGTTCGTCGAAGATCATCTCCGAGAAGGAGAAGAAGGTCACTGCCTACCACGAGGGTGGCCACACGCTCGCCGCGTGGGCGCTCAAGGACATCGAGCGCGTCTACAAGGTGACCATCCTGGCCCGCGGCCGCACCGGCGGCCACGCCATGACGGCCGCCGAAGACGACAAGGGCATGTACAACCGTGACGAGCTTTATGCCCGCCTCGTCTTCGCCATGGGTGGCCGTGCCGCCGAGGAGCTCGTCTTCGGCGAGCCCACTACCGGCGCGTCGGCCGACATTGAGCAGGCCACGAAGATCGCCCGCGCGATGGTCATGGAGTACGGCATGAGCTCCACTCTCGGCACCGTGAAGTACGGCGACGAGGACGGCGATCCGTTCGCGCGCGCGATGGGCGGCGGCTCGCTGGACTATTCGCCGGCGGTTGCGGAGTCCATTGACCGCGAGGTGCGTGAGCTTATCGACGTCGCACACGCCCGCGCCTACTCCATCCTCGCGGAGCACCGCGACTACTTGGATACGCTGGCCTCGAAGCTGCTGGAGAAGGAAACCCTGCGCCGCGGCGACTTGGAAGCCATTCTCGACGGGATCGATCCGCAGGATGCGGACCTGCCCATCGTGGACTCGCGCTTTACCCGCCAGGCCGGTTATGAACCGGTGAAGACCCCGGTGGAGCTGGCCAAGGAACGCGGCGAGGAACCGCCGAAGAAGTTCTCCTTGCTCGAGGCTTCCCAGCAGGCACGCGAACGCCGACAGGCGCAGCGCAAGGCTGAGTTGGACCAGGACTACAACAAGCGTTACAACCAGGGTGGATCCTCCCGCTGGCGTCGCGGCCAGAACCAGGACGGCCAGAATGGTGCAGGCCCGAACGGTTCCGCACCGTACCCCGGCGGCGAGGGACCCCGCCCGCGTTACGACGGTCCCCAGCCCCCGGCTGACTGGTCCTACGCCGGCGACGGACGCACTGGCCAGCCTGGTCAGCCCGGCCAGCCGGTCCCACCTGTGCAGCCGGCACCCCAGCCACAGCCGCAGACTCTGCCGAACCAGCCGACTGAGCAGTTCGGCGCTGCGCAGCCTGCACCGCAGGGTCAGCCGCAGCCGCAGCACCCGGGAACGAACGCTTACCCCGCGCACCCGCAGGGCCAGCCGCCGCAGCAGGAGCTGATCGGTTTCCGTCTCCCGGAAAATGAGCAGCCGGACCACCAGTGGGACGACAAGAAGGATGCACCGGGTGAAGAATCGGCGCCGAGCCAGGACGCCTCTGGCGTGGCTGAGCCGACGTCGGAGGATTCTGATCCGACCCAGCAGTTGCCACGCCCAGACGCTGACCCGGGCAACTCCCGACCCCTGAAGCCGGAGGAGTGACAGTGACCAAGCCTGAAGACAACGTCGACAACATCGACGACATCGTCAATCCTGGCCTGTTGGCCGGCGATGAAGAAGTGGAACCGATCGTCGAGCCCGGCACCGGGGATGGCAGCGGGCGCCCCGCGTTCGACCGCGAGCGCACCGAAGCCGCTGTGCGCGAACTGCTGCTCGCGGTGGGGGAGGACCCGGACCGCGAAGGTCTCGTGGACACCCCGGCCCGAGTCGCCCGCGCCTACGAAGAGGTCTTTGCTGGGCTGCACGTCGACCCGACGGAGGTCCTGGACAAGACGTTCGCGGAGAACCACGAGGAGCTCGTCCTGGTGCGTGATGTGCCGATCTACTCCACCTGCGAGCACCACCTGGTGCCGTTCTACGGCGTGGCGCACATCGGCTACATCCCCGGCAGTGACGGTCATGTCACCGGTTTGTCCAAGCTAGCGCGGTTGGCGGATATGTACGCGAAGCGTCCGCAGGTGCAGGAGAGGTTGACTAGTCAGATTGCGGATGCACTTGTCGATAAGCTGCAGGCGCAATCCGTGATTGTCGTGATTGAATGCGAGCACCTGTGCATGGCCATGCGTGGTATTCGCAAGCCGGGCGCAACGACGACGACCTCGGCTGTGCGCGGCGGTTTCAAGCGTAATGCCGCATCGCGGGCTGAAGTGTTGAGCCTGATCAGGGGGTAAAAAGCATGACCACGGTGAAGGAGCTGACCACCCCGGGCCGGACGATGGTCATGGGAATCCTCAACGTCACCGAGGACAGCTTTTCGGACGGCGGCAAGTGGCTGGACCGCGACGCCGCCATCGCGCACGCGAAGGACCTGGTGGCACAGGGGGCGGACATGATCGATGTCGGTGCCGAATCGACCCGCCCGGGTGCCACCCGCGTGGAGGCTGACCTCGAAGCCGAGCGCGTGAAGCCGGTCATCGCGGCGCTGCACGCGGAGGGAATCCGCACGTCGGTGGACACGATGCGCGCGTCGACGGCGCTTGCCGCAGCCGAAGCTGGCGTAGACATGATCAACGATGTCTCCGGCGGCCTGGCCGACCCTGACATGTACCGCGTCATGGCGGAGACCGGCTTGCCGGTGTGCCTCATGCACTGGCGGACCCTGAATGGCGGTGAGTTCGGCAACGCGGCCGGTGCGGCTGATCACGGCGGAGACGTGGTGGCCGACGTGCGCGACACCCTGAAGCGCCTGACTGACAACGCGGTCGACGCGGGTGTGGACCGCTCGCAGATCGTGCTGGACCCGGGCCTGGGCTTCGCGAAAACCGCCGCCGACAACTGGGCTCTGCTCCAGGCGCTGCCGGAACTCATCGCAGGGGACCTGCCGATCCTCGTCGGCGCCTCCCGCAAGCGCTTCCTCATGGAAGTCCGGGCCAACCGCGGCTTGGAAGCGAACCCGGGCCTGGCGGATCCCGCGACGAGCGCGGTGACGGCGATCAGCGCGCACCTGGGTGCATGGGGCGTCCGGGTGCACGAAGTCGATGTGTCGCGTGACGCGGTCGACGTCGCCGCCGCATGGCGCCTCGGCGCAGACTACGCCAGCACGCAGAACACCCCAGGAGGTAGCATTGGCTGACCGCATTCAACTGACCGGCATCCAGGTCCACGCGAACCACGGTGTCTTGCCGCATGAGACGGAGTTCGGCCAGCCGTTCACCGTCGACATCACCTGCTGGCTCGACTTCGCGGCCGCTGCAGCCGGGGATGATCTGACACAGACCGTCAACTACGCCGCGCTGGCGCAGCTGGCCTTAGACATTGCGGGCGGCACCCCGCGCCAGCTCATCGAGACCGTCGCTACCGAGATCGCCGACGCCGCGCTCGCCGAGTTCACCCAGCTCCACGCCATCGAGGTCACTGTGCACAAGCCGCATGCGCCTGTGGGCGTTGCGCTTGACGACGTCGCCGTCACCTCCCGCCGCTCCCGCAAGACCGCCGCGTCCATGCCAACGATGGTGCGCCCCAGCACCCCCGGCGCGCCTGGACACGCAGGCACCGAGGAGGCCTGACCGTGATGCGCGCTGTCATTTCCACCGGGTCCAACATGGGGAATTCGCGCGCGCACCTGGCCAAGGTGGCCGAGGACTTCGCCGCTGAACTCGTGGAGGCCTCGAGCCTCTACCGCACTCCGCCGTGGGGTGGGGTGGAGCAGCAGGACTTCCTCAACCAAGTGCTCATCGTTGAGGTCGAGGAGTCGCCCGAAGAGCTGCTCGCCCGCTGCCAGCGCCTCGAACGCAAAGCGGGCCGCGTGCGCGACGTCCGCTGGGGTCCGCGCACGCTCGACGTGGACATCATTGCGCTTTTCGACGACACCGGCGCCCCGATCACCCGCGACACCGAGACGCTGACCGTGCCGCATCCCCGCGCTTTCGAAAGAGCCTTTGCGTTGGTGCCGTGGAGGGAGGTCGGCGGGGACGTCGATAAGCATCTGGCTGCGCTCGCCCCCGCGGAGGTCGCCGAGGTGCGGAAGGTGGAGCCGTGAAACGCACCGACATCGCAGCTCTCATCGGAACCGCGGGGTTCTTCGCCGCGGCCGCGCTGATCCTGGTGCGTCGCTTCTACGGCTCATGGCAGACAGTGTCCATCGTGTGGGCGTTGCCGTTGTGGGCGGTCGGCGCGCTCTGCGTCTTCCTGGCGGTGATGGTGCGCCGCCGGCGTGATGAGGGCCGCGTGGGCTTGGACCGCTCCCAACTCAACCCAATGATGGTGGCTAACTTCCTGGTGATTGGGAAGTCCGGCGCCTGGGCAGGTGCGGTACTGGGCGGCTGGTTTTTGGGTATCACATTATGGGTGGTGCCGCGGATAAATATGCTTGCTGCGGCAGAGGCAGACGCGCCCGGGGTGCTCGCGGGACTCGCAGGCGCAGTTTTCTTAAGCGTTGCTGGTGTTATTCTTGAGCGTTCCTGCGAAGTGTCGCCACCTAATGAGGGTGAAGGTGCGGGTTAAGGTAAAGGGCATGACTGAACAGGCACGACGGACCCGATCGCGCGACGGGGGCAATCTGTGGATGATGCTCCTCATCGCATTGGCACTGGTTGCGACTGTGATCATGCTGATCAGCGATTCCTCCGTCTGGCTCCAGGTCGCCCTGCTCGCCGCCCTATGGGCCGCAATCCTCGGTTTCTTGCTGGTCACCCGCACGCGACACGACCGCGACGCTGCCCAAGCGCTTCTCGACGCTGAGCGTCGCGAGCACGCCGCCGAAATCGACGCCCTCAACGCCCGCAATGAAGCCGCCCGTGCCGCCGAAGGCCTCCCGCCTACCACCGCCGATGCGGAGATCTTGCGCGAGATCCGCGAGGAGCTAGCGAACCTGCGGGCACAGCTTGAGGACCTCTCCGGCCGGGAATTCGGCTACGAGCCGGCTGCCCTCCAAGCCGAAGCGCGGCGCGTCCGCGAGATCGAGTCACGCACCAGTCACGTTGTCCGCTCCGAGGCGCAGCAGCAACCGCCGCGGGCTCACGCACAGCAGCAGCGCCCAACGCAGCAGCACCCGCAGTCAGCACAGCAGACGCCGTCCCGCCGCTGGCAGGGCCCGGGTGCAGAGGATGACACCTCCCGCATCGAGCCGGTCCGCGTCCAGGAGCAGCCTGAACCGCCGCGCGCGACCGCGCGCCAGACTGGCCCCGGCTCCTCCTCTCTGTTCGGCGCGCCGTCCTCGGATGCTGTCGCCGGCCGCGTCGGATCGCACCGCGCTCCGGAGGGCCGCAATCCGCTGACCGACCTGATCCGCGAGCGTCAGGAAGAGATCGAGCGCGAGCAGGCTGCGCGCGAGGCGCAAGAAAAGGCTGAGGCTGAGCGCCGCGAGCGCGCAGCCCGCGAGCAGCGCCAGCGGGAAGAAGAGCAGCGCCGCCAGCGCGAAGAAGCACAGCGTCAACACGAGGCGGAGCAGCGCCGCCAGCTCGAGGAGGCCCAGCGCCGCCAGCGGGAAGAAGAGCAACGTCGCCACCGCGAGGAGCTGGAACGCCGCCAGCGTGAGGAAGCGGCGCGGGCGCAGGAGGCGCAGCGGGCTGAGATGGAGGCTCGTGAACGTCGAGAAGCGGAAGAACGTGCCGCCGCAGAGACCCGCAGCGAACGAGATGAACCGCGCGGACGTCGCCGCGCAGACGAGCGCGGCGATGGATCGCTGACCGTCGCTGAGCTGCTCGCGCGCAGCAGGGGCCAGTAATGCCAGCACCGCGCCTGCACGTCGGGTATATGGGCAAGACTGACCTGGCCGATGAGTTGGCTCGTGTCGGGCACCGGACCACTCCGATTACCGGTGGGGAGTCGCTGGAGCCGTTCGACCTCATCGTCATCGAGCAAGTCTGGTGGGCCATTCCGGTGCTTGCGGAGGGGATGTCGCAGCGGATCCGCAAAGGTCAGATGGTGCTGCACACCGCGGTGGAGACCGGGGTGCAGGCGCTCGATCCGTTCGAAGTCAACGGCGCGATTGTCATGGCGGCGCACCGGGTGTGGAAGAACTACTGGGTGACCTCGGCGGCGGATGAAGTCGGCGAATCCGTGGTCAACCTGCTCATCAGTGAAATCGGCGGCAACGTGACACTGATTGAGGACCGCCAGCGCCCGGCGATCAAGGCCGCCGAGCGGATGCGGGCGCTGTCCTACGAGGTGAACATGGATGCCTACAACATCCTGCGCCGCAACATTCGCGCGATCGAGCCGGACGCGGTCGAGTTCTGGGGCCCAGAGGATGAGCCCATGGCAGACACGATCGACGTCGAAGAGCTCGAGTCGATTTACGGCGCGATTGAAAGCACGGATATTGCGACCTTGTACGCCGCGTTAGAGCGCCGCTACGCCTCGCGCAACAAGCTTGCGGACCAAGAGTTGTGGGCGCTGGGCAAACGCCCGATGTAGGCCCGGCATCCGCTGGCCCGTACGCTTGGGTCCCATGACGTTCACGCCGGGCACAGCCACTGTTGTCACCGATCCAGCGCGGCTGGCCACCTACGGCCGCGCGTTCCGCAAGACGGGCAAGCGCGTCACGCTCGTCCCGTTGGGGGAGGGCATTCACGCCGGCCACATTTCCCTGATTCGCGCCGCGAAGTCGCTGCTGGGCAGCATGGTCATAGTCACCTACTCCGGCGCGGAGGTTCCCGCAGACTTCGCCCGCGAGGGGGTGGACGTGGTCTTTCACGGCAGCTTCGATCCGGCGGTGCGCATCACGCCGCAACTGGACCATCTCGAGGACCCGGACGCGATCGCTGGTGCCGTCACGCGCACTGTCGCTGCGATGAACGCCACGCACGCGACGGATGTGGTGGTCGGGGAGAAGGATTTCGAGGAGCTCGTCGCGCTCCAGCACGCAGTCACCGCGCTGCGCATGGAGGTCCAGCTGCATAGCTTGCCGACGGTTCGTGCCAGCGGCGGCATCGCCATGTCACTGCGTAACGAGCATGTCGCACCGGAATCCCAGGACGCGGCCCTTGCCATTGGCGCTGCGTTGACCGCCGGTGCGCATGTCGCCGAAGACGGGCCGGAGCGGATCCTGCAGACGGTGTCGGGAGTGCTCGAGGCTGGCGGTGTGACCCCGGAATATGTGGAGCTGCGGTCGCTCGCGTTCGGCCCAGCGCCAAGTGTTGGGGATGCCCGCCTGCTCGTCGCTGCGACCGTGGGTGGGGTGCGCTTGATCGACAACGTCGGTGTGCCGGTCGGAGTGGGTTTTAGAAACCTTGACGCGTAAAACGCCGGGGTATGTTTAATGCATGCCCCACCATGATTTCTATTCATCCCTCGGGTTGGACCGCGACCGCGATGCTGCGGGTCTCGCCGCGACGATCGACTGGCGGCTTGCGGACAGTAACATCAGCCCCGCCCAGCGTGATGAGCTGCAGGTAGCCCAGAAAATCCTGGGTGACGAACGCCGCCGAGCGTTGTACGACGCACGTTTGGACGACCCGACCGCGCCGACCATCGACGTCGCCTCCCTGCGCGAACTGGCCAATATCGATTTCGGCCCGGCCGAGGCTGGCGAGGCGGCGGACGAGACTGCAACCACCAGCATCCCCGTCGCACCGGCCCCGGCGGCGGAGCCTGAAGCGCCGCAGGCCTCAGCCGATGAGGAGCCTAAGACGGAGGTCAAACCCAAGCCGAAGCAGTACTACCCGGACACAGACCCGAATGCTGAGGCAGTCAGCCCTGTGCAGCAGTACCCGGTCCAGTCATATCCGGCACAGTATCCGGGCCCGCCGCCGGGGTATTACCCGCCGCAGGTGCAGGGCGCTGACAAGCCCCGCCGCGGAAAAACAGTGCCGGTAATCCTGGGTGTTCTCCTGTTGCTCGGCGCGCTGGGTGCCGGCGGTTGGTGGTTCTGGAACAACCAGAGTGAGCCCTGGGAGCCGGAGGACCAGGTCATCGCTGACGCGTTCCCGCGCATCATCGGGGAGGAGAACGGCCAGCGCGGCTGGTTGGGGATGCGGTGCACGTCCAAGGAACCGGAGGAGGGCCAGGACGCCCGGATCCGCTGCGCCGACAAGCAGCTCGGCGTGAGCGTCATGGACTACGGCACGGTGGAGGCTCGTGACGGGATGCTTCCGGATGCGGATCCGGTCGTTCTCACCCAGGGTGAGTGCGAAGTGCACTCGTACGAACGCGCGGGTCAAAGCCCGCCGGCTTATGTCCTCGCGCCGCAGGGGCAGGATGGCCAGTTTCTCCTCGTGGTCAACGGTGAGGACGCAGAGAACAAGCGCCTCCACCTCAATATGTGCGATAAGACCCGCGAGTGACTGAGCGCTGATTCTGGACGTTGCCTGACTACTACTAGTTTCATGTAAACGACTACGGTAGGAGAGCGTGACTACCCAGGACCTTTCAGAGCAGCAACAGATCCGCCGCGCGAAGCGTGAGAAGCTCCTTGCACAGGGGCATGAGCCGTACCCGGTCGTTGTCGACCGCACGACGTCGCTGAAGGACCTGCGTGCGAAGTACTCCACCGCTGAGGGGGAGCTCGCGCTGGAGCCGGGTGAGGAGACGCAGGATGAGGTTGCGGTCGCAGGCCGCATCATGTTCCAGCGCAACACCGGCAAGCTGTGCTTTGCGACGCTGCAGGAAGGTGACGGCACCCAACTCCAGGTCATGCTCTCTCTGGCGGAGGTCGGCGAGGAGTCGCTGGCGAACTGGAAGGCCGATACCGACCTGGGTGATATTGTCTCCGTGCGGGGCCGGGTCATTGCGTCGAAACGCGGTGAGCTGTCTGTGATGGCGAGCAGCTGGCACATGGCGTCGAAGGCGCTGCGCCCGCTGCCGGTCGCTTTCGCCGACATGAATGAAGAGCAGCGCGTGCGTTACCGCTACACCGATCTGATCATGCGTGACGATGCGCGCAAGAACGCGCTGACCCGCATCAAGGTGATCGCTGCGCTGCGTAAGTACCTCACGGGCCTGGACTTCGTTGAGGTGGAGACCCCGATGCTGCAGACTCTGCACGGTGGTGCCGCTGCGCGTCCGTTCGAGACGCACTCCAACGCCCTGGACATCGACCTGTACCTGCGCATCGCGCCGGAGTTGTACCTGAAGCGCTGTGTGGTCGGCGGCATTGATCGCGTCTTCGAGATCAATCGCAACTTCCGCAACGAGGGCGTGGATAGCTCGCACTCGCCGGAGTTCACCATGATGGAGACCTACCAAGCGTGGGGCACCTACAAAGATGGGGCGGAGACCATCAAGGGCGCCGTGCAGTTCTGCGCGCAGGAAGTCTTCGGCTCAACGACGGTGACGCTTGCCGACGGCACCTCCTACGACCTCGGCGGCGACTGGAAAGTCCTGGAGATGTACCCGTCCCTGAATGAGGCGCTGGCGCGGAAGTTCCCGGGTCAGCCGGAGGTGACGATCGACTCCACCGTCGATGAGCTCAAGGGCATCGCCGCCGCGATTGGCCTGAAGGTTCCGGAGAACGCGGGCTGGGGCCACGGCAAGCTCGTCGAGGAGATCTGGGAGGAGCTGTGCTCCGACCAGCTGTATGAGCCGACCTTTGTGATCAACTTCCCGGTCGAGACCTCCCCGCTGACCCGCGACCACCGCGAGAAACCGCGCGTGACCGAGAAGTGGGACCTCTACGTCCGCGGCTTCGAGCTGGCTACCGGCTATTCCGAGCTGGTCGACCCGGTGATCCAGCGCGAGCGTTTCGAGGACCAGGCCCGCCTGGCCGCCGACGGTGACGACGAAGCCATGGTTCTCGACGAGGACTTCCTCGCCGCCATGGAGCAGGGCATGCCGCCGACCGCCGGCACCGGCATGGGTATCGACCGTCTCCTCATGGCCCTGACCGGTTTGGGCATCCGTGAGACCGTCCTGTTCCCGATGGTGCGCCCCGAGGCTTAAACCACCTCGCGGCTCGCGCCGAAAAGCACCTCTTTGCAGGGAGAACCGGGTTAGTCTGAGCCCATGCGCTCATTGACCCGCTCCGTGGCCGCCGTGTGCGGTGCCCTTCTGCTCGCCGTCACTGTTGTCGGCTGCTCCAAAGAGGGGGAGGAAGAGCCGGGATTCTCAACCGTGTCACCCTCCACCACTGAGGAAGCCGCGGAAGAGGAAGACATTTCCGCTACCCAAGAGAATTCCAAAGAGTCTGCACCGGAGTGTACTGAGGCCGCGCTCGAGCGAGATCTCGGTGAAGGAAACGCGCTGGGGTGGACAATCCTCGAGTGCGAGGGCGACTTTGCGTTTGTTGCCCACAAGTCCAGCGATTACCTGGTCCCGATCATCTGGGAGAACGGGGGATGGAAGGTGATCCCGGAAGACGGTCAGCTTCAGAATGCGTTGTTGTCGGGTTGCTACGACCAGTCAACTGTGGACAGGCTGGGCATCGGTCCGAAGGTTCGGTCCCACATGTACAACTGCGCCACCGGCACCACGTTCGATAACGACGCTGTCCCCGCCGACCATGCCGAGTACATCACGTCGGTTGGCCTCGGGGAAGCTATCTTCCCGGTCTCCTATCCGAAGTGCGATGGTCGCTACATCCTGATCCTGGATTCGATCGTCGAC
Organism: Corynebacterium sp. CCUG 70398; assembly: GCF_024454055.1. Taxonomy (NCBI): domain Bacteria; kingdom Bacillati; phylum Actinomycetota; class Actinomycetes; order Mycobacteriales; family Corynebacteriaceae; genus Corynebacterium; species Corynebacterium sp. CCUG 70398. Next base: position 70,410 of record NZ_JAGPYZ010000008.1, on the reverse strand, counting down.
GATCCGTCGCTCGGCGACACTCGCCAGCGGCTGACCGAAGCTGTCGCTTTCGTCGGGCCCGACGGTGAGGAGGGCAAGGAGTTCACCGTGCCCGGCCAGTGCGATTCCTTGCGCAAGCAGGTTGACGGCCATGACATTTATCCCGTCTACCTGGATTTCGGGAAAGACAAGTCCGCGGCGTGCTCAGCGAAGTCACGGTACGGCGGTAACGTCCGCCCGCTTATCGACGGCGACTTCGCCTCGGGCAACAACCAATCGGTCGACGAAGCCCGTCTTGCTCTCGATCCCTGCTAGAGCGTGCCGGTGGGCGTTCCCGAGATGGGATATTGTCGCAAGTAGTCACTTTCAAACGGTCAGCGATTCAAGAAAGGTTCTCCCCATGAGCTCCATGTGGAACGGCTACCCCTATGGCCAGCAGTATGATCGTGATGGCCTGCCTGTCACGGGCGCTCACCCGGGTTACGAGAGCTACGGTTACGGTCAATCCCCGCAATATTTCTCCGAACCGTATGCGCAGGAGCATTACGTCCAGCCGGCGTATCATCCGCCGGCACCGTACATGGCTCAGCCGTATCCGTACGCCGTTAAGCCGAAGAACAAGGTCATCGCTGCTCTGTTGTTCTTCTTTCTCGGGGAGTTCGGGATCGGAAACTTCTACATGGGGCAGACGGGCCGAGGAGTAGCAAAACTGGTCCTTCTTGCCGCGACCTTCTTCTTCGCGATCACGATCATCGGGCTCGTCGTAGCTATCCCTATGGGCATTGCGTTAGCGATCTGGCCGTTGGTGGAAATGATCTTGGTCCTCACTGGCGCGGCGGGCTACGACCGCGACGGTAATGGTGTGCCCTTGGAGTAGGGGGCATGTCGGCAGGGTCACACTTACCGAAGTGTGGGGAGTGATCCCCTCCTTCGGCTGAGCATGGAGTCGGCATTGAATACGATGAGAACTGTTGATCCCGTGACCGAGAAAGGTGATTGCTGTCATGCCCCACTACAACCTGTACAACGCGGTCGGTTCTGACCGCTCGAAGGACGCTGCGTCCTTGGCTGCTGAGTTGGATCAGCGCATCGCATCCGGCGTCGCAACTAACCCTGGCGGCATCGAGGAACTGAAGATCGCACGCAGCATTCTCGGCGACCCGCAGCGTCGCGCTATGTACGATCAGCGTCTCGACGACCCGACCGCGCCGGACATCGACGTTGCTGCACTCCGCGAACTCGCGGCTCTCGACACGACCGGTGGTGCTGGACAGGCGGGACAGGCCGCTCCGACTGCACAGCCGGGGCAGCCGCAGTACGGGGCAGGCCAACCCGGGCAGCCGGGTCAGCCGGAGCAAGGCAAGTTCGCCAATGTGTCGGCCGCGAAGCAGAACTTCTCCGAGAAGTTCAATCCGGTTGTGACGCGGACGCGGTCGGAGTTCAACCGGTCGTCGAAAAGCATTGTTGCCGCAACCGCGCTGCTGACGGTGCTTACGATGCTGCTGGTGTGGGGCCTGATTGCCCTGGGCTCGTGGGGTTTCTCTGAAGAGCGGAAGGTGCGCTCGAAAGCGAACGAGTTCCTCAACATGCGCACCGATGCTGAGACCGAGCAGTGGCTGGTGGAGAACGCGGCGCCGGATTACCGTTCCGACATGAAGGATTCCCTCGAGATTGGCGACGACTACTCAGGCGTGGATAACGAGTTCGACGCACGCGATCCCCGTGCAGGGCGAGTGACACCGGGCACCGAGTTCGCGGAGATCTTGTCCTACTACGACGAAGACGCCTACAGGGCAGAACTTGAACGCGAAGGCATGAGCGAAATGTACTTTGTCGCTGTCGACAACAAGGACGGGACCGCCACGGGTGGCATCCTGCTGTTCGGCATCATCGACGGAAAGCCGAAGCTGCTCGGGATCGATCACACGGATATCGGCGACTACTACCTGGACTTCTAAGTCCTACCCGGTCGAGGTGACACATGACTGACCAGTCTTTCGAGCAACTGTTGAAGGAACGGTACGCGCTCGCGCCCGTGGGTGATCCGATCGAAATCGGCGGTGCGGAGATCTACCGGGTGCAGAACTCGTGGGGGACGAATCGTGCCGAGGTTGAGGTATCTCAAGAGGAGGTACCGGAGTTCCAACGCGAGGACGTTGCAGACCTTGCTGCGTTTGCACAGTGGAACTCCCACCAAGCGGTGGTGACGCTGCGCGACATCGGGCTGACGAGCGACAACAAGCTCTACGTCGTCCGCGATGTCGCCGAGGGCACGCCGATGCCGCAGGTGGTGGCCAACCGGATGCAGTGGGGCAACCCCTACAGCCGCGAAGAAGTCGCAGCACTTCTCGGTCCCGTGGCCGACGCGGTGGACACCTTCAACTCTTCCGGTAAAGCATCGTGGGTGTCCCGGGCGCTGGATCCTGACAACATGCTCCAGCAGAGCGACGGCCAGATCAAGCTCGCGCAGGTCGGCCCGGTGGTCGATGACGGTGACGTGAGTGCAAAAGAGAACCGCGAGAAGCTCGCCGTCTTCGTCGGTGAATTGATGGGTGCGCCGGTGGACCGCACGCTGCTCGCTGAAAGCGAGAGTGCTGCCGACTACCTCAACCGTCATCTCTTCCCAGAGTGGCAGGCAACTGCGCAGTCTGAACCGACCCCTGACGCAGCCGAGGGAGACAACTGGGGCCGTGATGCCGCGCAAACTGAAGTTCCCACAACGTCGTGGGCGGCTGTGCCCAATGAGTCCACGACTGCACCCGAAGTGCAGAAGGGCGGCGGCAGCACTCTCGCGTACACCAGCTCCGACTGGGAATCCGACTCTGACTACGACGCTACATACGAGCCTCAATACGAGGCAGAGGAGCAGCAGCCGAAGAAAAATGGCCCCGGCAAAGGCATTGCGCTCGCGCTTGCCGGCCTGTTGCTTCTCGCCGCAGCTGGTGCCGGTGGCTACTGGTGGTGGACCAACAACGGCAAAGGTGAGCCGTGGTCCGGCCCCGAGGCCGAGATCGCCGAGGCGTACCCGGACATCGTCTCCGAGAAGGATGGCGGAAAGGGCTGGCGCGGTCTGACCTGCCAGTCGGTCGAACCAGAGGGCGACCAGAAGGCGCGGATCCGCTGCGCCGACAGCGAGCTCGGGGTGTCGCTCATCCAGTACGACTCCCCAGAGGACCGCGACGCCGCGCTCCCGGACTCCGACTTTGATGTGCTCGAACGCGACGGCTCTTGCCAGATCCACTCCCACCAGATGCCCGATGAGGAACCGCCCGCCTTCTACCAGGCGCCGCAGGGCGACAAGGCGTCCTTCCTCGGCGTCATCTACGGCGAGTCGGCGAAGGAAGATCGCGCATACCTGAACCTCTGCTAGCGCAGGGTTGCAGGATTAGCGGCAGATAGGGATGTGGAAGCGGGCGTCATCGGCGTCCGCTCCATTGAGCACGACCGCTGCGAAGTCGCGAGGTGCCGACGGCACCACCACGAATGTGCCGTCGCTGCCCGTCAAACTGCCGGTGCGCATCCGGCAAGAGCCAGCTTCGAACGCTCCCATGTCGTCGGAGGGGGTGAACCGCTCGCGGTTTTCCGACGTGCCAAAGTCCGCGATGACGTACACCAGGTCGTCGCCTCGGCAGACGATCTTGGCTTGCTGGCCCTCATCGGGCTGCGCGCTAGCGCACTTGGTGCCGCGCCATCCTGCCGCATTGTTGTGGCTGGGCAAAAGGCCGGGGAAGGCGTCGACAAGCACGCGGTCCGCACTACTCCAGGAGCGCTGGGTCTGGAACCACACAGCCGTACCGGCCCCTCCGACAACCAGCACCAGCGCTAGCGCCGCAATGGCGCGCGCCACGCGGTTTGTGCGCTTGGTTGGATCGTAAGCAGCGCGCTCCGCCGCCGTTTGCATGGTTTTGGTCAAGCCACGGCCGCCCGATTTCGCTAGCGCGCGGAGGAATTCTGACGCGGAATCGTACCGCTCACCAGGGTTGTTCGACAGGGCACGGGCGAAAACGTCGGCGGCCGGCACGTCGCGCAGCGCCCCCAGATCGCGGGACCCGCGCCACGCCTGTCCGGACATGGTTGAGCGCAGGGTGACCCCGGAAATCATTTCCAGTGCGATGAGCGCGAAAGCGTAGTTATCACTTGCCGGGGTCGGCTGCGGCGCCGACCCGTTGCGGAACGCGCCCGCGGAGAACAGTTCCGGCGCGAGGTACGCGTCAGTCCCGATAATCGTGCCTTCCTGCGTCAACCGCGTGTCATCGGCGATGTAGGAAATCCCGAAGTCCGTCAGCACCGCCCCATCCGGAGACATCATGATGTTCGCGGGTTTCACATCGCGGTGGACGATGGGCTTGCGCTCAGAGTGCAGAAAGTCCAGCGCACGAGCAATCGGCGCGAGCTTATCGACGGTCGCCGCCACCCCGCACCCACGGCCCCGTCGAGAAGCGAGCGCCTTGTCCAGCGACTGTCCCTCGATGAACTCCATCACGAAGAAAGGGATGCCGGAGGCAGTGATCGCGCCGTACTCGACACGCACGATAGCGGGGTGCTTCAAGGCGGCCATGGTGCGCATCTCTGAATCGAAACGCATCCGGGCGGTGGGATCGGCGATGAGGTCGCGCGACATGGCCTTGACTGCCACAGTGCGGTCCAAGTGGCGCTGGCGGGCGCGGAAGACCGTGCCCATGCCGCCGCGGCCGATCATGCTCTCGATCTCGTAACCGAGGCCTGCGAGTTCGACGACGAACCTGTTGTACTCCGCGGAGTTCAGCGGGTATTCGGCTGCGGTCACCGGCGCACGTCTTTCTGGCGAACGTCATGCGCGTCGGGCTGGGTGAAGTGCTCGGAGGCGTACTGCGCCAGTTGGATGCGGCGCGGCACCTGTGTGGGGCCGCGGCGGAACTCGGGCACACCGGCGCGCTCAAGAGCCTCGACGATGCGCTGCATGCGCTGGTTGGTCTGCTTTGGGGTCCACCCCAACTCCGCGGCGAGCTCCTCGTTGCTGGGCACGACTAGGTGCGGTTCCGCGGAAGGGTCCTTCCACAGCGGTTCAGCCAGGGCAAAAAGGAGGCGCTGCTGCTCATAGGACGGCTCGAACTGCTCGGCTGTGAACGGTGCGTCAGGAACCGGGCCAAGGTCCGGGCTGCGACCAGCAGCAGCGTTGACCAGAGCGATCTCATAGGCCATGTTCTTCGTGTCGAACGTCAACGACACCTCACCCGGCGGCAGCGGCAATGTCGCCCCAGGTGCCAAGCGTTGGGGACTGAACCGGTTGCTGCCGCGCGCAATGATCCGGGCGGTGATGAAAGAGCCGGTGTTCTTGATCATCCACGCACCACCGGTGTTCCAGATGTGCAGGAAACGGCGGTGCATAGCGGGGTCATCCTCACCGACGGGGAATGCCGCGGCCCGGCCGAGTGTGAGTTCGCGGTCGGGGGAGAGGGAAATGGCGTGGCCGACAAGGTCGTCGATAAGCAAATGCCCCTTCGGCAGCACGAGCCAGACTCCTTTCACGCGATAACGGACACCTTATCTGGTGACTGTATCGCGCGCGCCTGGAGCAAGCGTTCGTTAGACGACCTTGATTGGCGCCTCATCGTAACCGGCGGGCTAGTGAGGAACAGCTATTTCTCGATCTTCAACGAGGCGTAGCTCAGCGCATCGACCGAGATGATCAACACCTCGGAGTCGAGCATTTCCGGTTGAAACGTGCCACAGAATTTCTCGTCGATCGAGTCACCTTCCGCCAAGCGGACATAGCCTGAATCCTGGTTCTGCAGCACGACCAGTTGGCCGTTGGGAAACAGTGCCACGGGTTCCATGGGCATGGCGAACTCTGTCGCGGTGCTGTCAAGTTGCTCATGCAAGTGGAAAGTGCTTTCAACGCAGATCTCTCCCTCGTCTTCGGAGAGCTCCACTGTGGCATCCGTGATGCTGTAGGAGCTGTCGAATTGATCGTCGTCGACCGGCAGTTCCTCACCGAACTCACTGAGTTCCGAGTCCTCCTCTGCATACAGCGCCGCCCGCACCGTTGGCGTGGCGGGTTCGACATCGAGGAACTCCGGGCTGGAGAAATCGAACAGTCCGCGGTCTTCCCGCGCTGCGTCGAACTGAGTCTGCAAGTTCTGGAACTGCCGCGCCATCGGGTACAGCGCCTCGCATGGGCCAGCGACGGACAGCTCCAAAGACTTGAGCATGCTACTGCTCGTAGTCATGGTGCACCGCATTCCGGACTGGGTGTAGCTGGCCAAAGAGAAGACATCCTCAGCAAGCGCCGCTTCCGGGTCGGCAGTTTCCTCCCAGCTCATAAGGGCTTCATCGGACGGTGCGGTGGTATCCCCCGACGGATAATCGGTCGTTCCGATCTCCGCTTTCACCCTGCTGCCGTCCGCTGTCGTGATGAACCCGGTGCACCGACCCGCATCTCGCGTGACGTCATGGACACCCACCGAGTCGTAGAAATCCTGCCCCACGGCGCAGTCGGTGATGATGCCGCTATTGAGCTTGGACATCAGTGTCTCGTTGCTCCACCCCAGCGGGCCGATGGGCTCCGAGCGGGTGGACTGGAAAATCCACAACCCCGCCAACGCCACTGCAATGGCTGCCAGTACAGCGAGGAGCCCCTTCGCAATCGGGGATATTCCGGTGCGCTTGGAGGCGGGGCCTCCATCCGGCGCCGGTTGTGGCTGAGACGGCCAGGCTTGTTGGGGTTGCCAGGCTTGTTGGGGTTGCCAGGCTTGTTGGGGTTGCCAGGCTTGTTGGGGTTGCTGGACTTGCTGGGTTTGTTGAGGCTGCTGAGGAAGTTGCCAGTTGTAGCTGCCGCCCGAGTTCGGAGTCGGCTGCCAATCACCGTGAGGGCCAGTCATGTGAAAATCCTGTCTGTCGTGCTCAATTCAGCGTACATCCAGACTTTAAGCTTGCTGGCAGTTCACTCACAGCAAAACTGGGGACTGGTCCACGCCTCACCCACACTGCTCGATTGCGGGAATAAGGTATGAGCCATGATGACCTCTATGCGTTCCCGTCAGAATGTGCCCGCTACCCGTGGAGTTCGCACTGTCCGCGCTGCTGCGGCGTGCGGGATTCTCGCGCTGGCTACCGGTCTGGCCGGATGCTCTGGCGATGTCTCAACTGAAGACGAAGTGGCATTCACAACAGTGGCGCCCACGCAGACTGAGTCCGCGAACGAAGAGAAGAAGGAAGCTACCGAGAAGAAAGACCGTGGAAGTGAAACCGAAGAGACAGAGGAGGAGACGGAAACGAAGTCCCCATCGTCCAGCTCTTCTGCGGCCAACGAGCCGAGCGATGACGGTGGGAACTACATCACCACGGCTGGTGGAACGCGCGCGTCCCAGCCGAACTGCGACGGCCGGTACATTCTCATCATCGACTCGATCGTTGCGGATCCGTCATTAGGCGACCCCAGCCAGCGTCTCGCCGACGCGCTCGCGTCCGCGCCGAGCGGGGCGGAATTCACCACGCCGGGCCACTGTGCGTCGTTACGCCCGCGCGTCCACGGGTACGACATCTATCCCGTCTACCTCGATTACGGCGCCAACAAATCCGGGGTGTGCGACGCGAAGTCGCGGTACGGCGGGAATGCGCGGCCGCTTGTCAACGGAAACTTCCCCGCCAACGCCTATGTCGACGTCGATGAAGACCGTCTCGCCCTGGATCCCTGCTAAAAGGCAATCGAGGGCTGTTCGCTACTGGCGAACACTACTGTGAGCTGGACTTTTGTGTCTCCGTGGCGGAATGAGACTGCAAGCAGGGAAGGGGTTTCGCACCTGCGCGTTATGGTGGGTGGAACAAAAATTAGCTGTCTTTAGCCATAAAGGGGTTGCCACATGTTCGAGCGGTTTACAGACCGTGCACGGCGCGTGATCGTGCTGGCCCAGCAGGAAGCACGCGACCTGAACCACAACTACATTGGTACTGAGCACATTCTGCTCGGCCTGATCCAAGAGGGCGAGGGCGTTGCAGCCAAGGCCCTTGAATCCATGGGCATCAACCTTGACGACGTCCGACGTGAGGTCGAAGAGATCATCGGCCGCGGCTCCCAGCCACACACCGGCCACGTGCCGTTCACTCCGCGCGCCAAGAAGGTACTGGAGCTCTCCCTGCGTGAGGGACTGCAGATGGGGCACAAGTACATCGGTACGGAGTTCCTGCTCCTCGGTCTCATCCGCGAGGGTGAAGGTGTGGCCGCGCAGGTGCTGATCAAGCTCGGTGCGGATCTGCCGCGCGTGCGTCAGCAGGTCATTCAGCTGCTGTCTGGTTATGAGGGCGGCGAGGGCCAGAACCCCGAGATCGCCGAAGGCCAGCAGGGCGGCCCGGGCCTGACCGGCGCCGGTGCTGGCTCCGGCAGCATGGGTGGCATGGGCTCCGGTCGCGGAGGCAACCAGGGCGAGCGCTCCAACTCGCTCGTGCTGGACCAGTTCGGCCGCAACCTCACCGCCGCTGCCAAGGAAGGCAAGCTCGATCCTGTCGTCGGACGCGACAAGGAGATCGAGCGCATCATGCAGGTGCTGTCGCGCCGCACCAAGAACAATCCGGTGCTCATCGGTGAGCCGGGTGTGGGTAAGACCGCCGTCGTGGAGGGCCTCGCCCTAGACATCGCCAACGGCAAGGTTCCGGAGACCCTGAAGGACAAGCAGGTCTACTCGCTCGATTTGGGCTCCCTCGTGGCTGGTTCCCGCTACCGCGGTGACTTCGAGGAGCGCCTGAAGAAGGTGCTCAAGGAGATCAACCAGCGCGGCGACATCATCCTGTTCATCGATGAGATTCACACCCTCGTCGGTGCGGGTGCCGCAGAAGGCGCCATTGATGCTGCATCGCTGCTGAAGCCGAAGCTGGCCCGCGGTGAGCTGCAGACCATCGGTGCCACCACGCTCGACGAGTACCGCAAGCACATTGAGAAGGACGCCGCCCTTGAGCGTCGTTTCCAGCCGGTGCAGGTCGACGAGCCGTCGGTGGAGAACACCATCCAGATCCTCAAGGGTCTGCGTGATCGTTATGAGGCGCACCACCGCGTCTCCTACACCGACGACGCGCTCGCCGCAGCTGCGAACTTGTCGGACCGCTACATCAACGACCGTTTCCTGCCGGACAAGGCTGTCGACCTCCTCGACGAGGCCGGCGCACGCATGCGCATCAAGCGCATGACCGCCCCGAAGGGTCTGCGCGATGTCGACGACCGCATCACCGAGGTGCGCCGCGAGAAGGAAGCGGCTATCGACGCCCAGGACTTCGAGAAGGCTGCCGGCCTGCGCGACACCGAGCGCAAGCTGGGTGAAGAGCGTGCTGAGAAGGAAAAACAGTGGCGCGCCGGCGAGCTCGAGGACATCGCTGAGGTCGGCGAGGAGCAGATCGCGGACGTGCTGGCCAACTGGACCGGCATCCCCGTGTTCAAGCTCACCGAGTCCGAGTCTTCGCGCCTCTTGCACATGGAGGACGAGCTGCACCAGCGCATCATCGGCCAGGACGACGCCGTCAAGGCAGTCTCCCGCGCTATCCGCCGCACGCGTGCCGGCCTGAAGGACCCGAAGCGTCCGTCCGGTTCCTTCATCTTCGCCGGTCCGTCCGGTGTGGGTAAGACGGAGCTGTCCAAGGCGCTCGCCGAGTTCCTCTTCGGCGACGAGGACTCCCTGATCCAGGTGGACATGGGTGAGTTCCACGACCGCTTCACCGCATCGCGCCTGTTCGGTGCGCCTCCGGGATACGTCGGTTACGAAGAGGGTGGCCAGCTCACGGAGAAGGTGCGCCGCAAGCCGTTCAGCGTCGTGCTTTTCGACGAAATCGAGAAAGCCCACAAGGAGATTTACAACACCCTCCTGCAGGTGCTCGAAGAAGGCCACGTCACCGACGGCCAGGGCCGCAACGTGGACTTCAAGAACACGGTGCTGATCTTCACCTCCAACTTGGGTACGTCTGACATCTCCAAGGCTGTCGGACTGGGCTTCAGTGGCGCCAGCGCCACCGACTCGGATGCCCAGTACGAGCGCATGAAACAGAAGGTTCATGACGAGCTGAAGAAGCACTTCCGCCCCGAGTTCCTCAACCGTATCGACGAGATCGTGGTCTTCCACCAGCTCACCCAGGAGCAGATCGTCGAGATGGTGGAGCTGCTCGCTGGACGCTTGGCGAAGAACCTCGAGACCCAGGACATGGGTATCGAGTTGTCCGAGGATGCCAAGAACCTTCTGGCAGCCCGCGGTTTCGATCCCGTGCTCGGTGCGCGCCCGCTGCGCCGCACCATCCAGCGCGAGATCGAGGATGTCCTGTCGGAGAAGATCCTCTTCGGCGAGATCGGTGCCGGCGAGATCATTGAGGTCGGTGTGACCAACTGGGACGGCAAGACCGACTCGCCGCGCGACTACGAATCGGCCGAGTTCACCTTCACCCCGAAGCCGAAGCCGCTGCCGGAGGACACCTTCGGTGAGCTTGAGGATGATGATGTCCGCGACATCGCTCCGAAGGACGGCCAGGAGGACTACCAGGTCCGCGCGACCACGCCGGTTGACCCGGATGAGACCGACGAGCCCGGCCCGGACTCGGACCCTGCGGCTGACGCTGACGCCGATGCTGACTCTGAGAGCAACTTCGGTGAGGACGGCGCCCCCGGCACCGCCCTGCTTGACCGCCCGCGTGACGGTCGCGACAGTGATGACGGTGACCACACGGACGGCCCGGACAACACTGACGGCCCGGACCCGGACGATCTGTCCGATGGTGACGGCGAGAAGGCCTAACCCTTAAGCCGTCGGGCCGTCAGCCCGAGCCGAAGTACCCGCGCATCCCCTCACACCGCGAGAGGGGAAGCGCGGGTTTCGGCGTTTCACGCCCCGCGCAAGATATAGATTGCATCCTTACTGTGGCAAGAGAAAATGACCTGGTGTTTTAGGCACCGTGCGACGCCCACATGCAATCTATATCTGGGCCTCGGTCGCACCCTGCGCCAGGACTCACCCAGCCCTTAGGGCGGTCCAGGAGATCTAGAATGTGCCGCAATTCGTTCCGGCTGGCAGACCGTTGAAGCGGTCCATGAGCCAGGTCATGGACGGGGGAGCTTGGCTGAAAATTCCTACGGCGTGGTTGGCGCCGAGTTTCACGCCCGGGGTGAGTGGGGGTAGGGCGTCGTCAAGCAAGGTGACCTGCGCGCCGAGGCTGCAGTGGTCGCGCGCCATCTGCACTACCTGGCTGCTGGGCACAAGGTCGTCGTTGCCGGGTGTGGACACCATGATCGGGGCTGCGGGTTTGCGGCGGCCGAGCTTCTGCGCTTCGAGCTCGCGGCGGATCTCCGGTTCCGAGGTGACAATGTCGCTCAGGCTGCGCCCTGAGGTGGTCATCGTGCGCGAATCCTGCAGGCCCCAGCGCAGCGCGCCGTCAGGCATGCACGAGTCGCGGGTGGTGGCGATGAACTCGCGGCCACGCGCATTGACATGCTTATCGACGACCGCCCCAAACTCCGGATACCTCTCCGTCCACCCATGCAACGCGTAGCCGATAACGGCGCCGATGGAGGAGTTGTCGACTCCGCGGATGGACTCGATCAGGTCCGCCGGCGGCGCGCCAGAGTAGGCGCCTTTGACGTTGAGATCCGGCGCGTAGGTGCTGGCCATCTCCGCCGCGGCCGCCGAGGCACCGCCGCCTTGGGAGTAACCCCAGAACCCGACCGGAGCCCCGGGCGTGGTCGTGGCGCGGGCGGCATCGAGCATGGCGTGGCCCTCTTCGTCGTGGAGGACGTAGGTGTGCGCGCCGGGTGTGCCCAGGCCGATGTAGTCGGTGACCACCACGCGCATGCCCAGCAGGGATGCGGCGTGGTAGTGGGCGATCTCGTAGTTCGTCGCCACAGCCGGCAGGTTGGGGTCGACTTGGCCGAGCATCCATGGCCCACGGCTCGGCGCGCAGGTGTCGCCGGCGCCGCGGGTGCCGGGGCCGAACACGACTGTCGGGGTGGGGCCGCCGCCCTGCCACGGATTAGCCGGTTCGATGACCACGCCGCTGACCGGCACGATCCGGCCGTCGACAGTCGTGGAGGTGTAGAGGATCCGCTCGGCGTAACCGGGGAACTCCGGACCGAGAATGTTCAGTAGGTGTGGTGCCGGCTGGGTGCGCAGGATCTTGCCGGGCCGGTCGAGCTGGTCGGCGGGCACCGGGTCGTCGTAAAACGGGTCATACGTGTTGGTCGGGTTGCCGGCCGGAGTGGTCGCCGCGTGCTGCAGGCCGCGATGCGCTTGGTCGACCGCGGCATGAGCGCCCGCCGCCGGCACACCCGTTGCCGCAAGCGCCACCGCCGCAGCAGCAGTTGCAACCGCCGCCTTGAAACTTAGCCGAGGGAAAATATGCGTCATACTCCAGGATCCTAGCTAGGCCCCTTACGCGCCCGCTGGAAAATCGAGAAAGAGTGCGGGTTGACGGGCGCGGTGGCCGCCACGTCTCGTACGATCATGACCCATGGGAATCACGTACCGCGGCAAGAAGAAGCTGAACAAGAACACCTGGGTGAACACGTCGGGCTCGGGCGCATCATTGTCCAAGAAGTTCGGACCTGTCACCGTGAACTCGCGCGGCGGCGTCTGGGTCAACCTGCCCGGCGGGCTGACCTACCGCGGCCGCTGGAAGAAATAACGCGGCTTTAACCGCCGTAGCTGCCTTCGCTGCGCAGGCGGGCAAGCAGGTTGCCGTAGGCGGGTGCGCCGGTGCGGTCGCTGAACTCGTCAAGGTGGAGTTCCACCCAGAGCATCATGTCGGAGCGGTCGATGTCGCGGGCGCGCTCCCAAACGTTCTCGAAGACCAGCGCTGCTTCGTCGTGGTGGCCGGCGCTGCCGAGCGCGAAGGCGTTGCGGCCGCGAATGAGTGTGGACACCATGGGGTTTCCCACCTCCGTGAGCACGGGGATTGCCCAGGTGGTCAGCGCGATGGACTCTGCATGGCGGCCGGTGCTGCTGAGCAGTTCGACCAGGTCGGAGATCCAATCGTAGTTTTTCACCAGGAGCTGCGGGGCGTCCTCGTCGTGGCGTAAGACCTGCTCGGTGAGGGATTGGAAGCGCTGACTGGTGGCAGGCCATTCTTGGGCGAAGAAGTCGTCGCCGGTGCGTGTGATGAAGCGTGCCATTGCTGCCGCAGCTTCGAGCCGGGCCCACGGTTCCGCTGTGTCTGCGGTGGTGTTGAGGAGATGTTCGGCGGTGCCGGCGAGGTTTTCGGCGGCGGAGGCGAGTTGGGCGTCGATAAGCAGGTTGAGCGCGGTGCCGATGAGCACGACGTGCTGTGTGATGTCGCCTGTGCGTTCGGCGAGGAAGGCGGCGCTGAGGATTTCCTGCGCACCGCGTAGCTCACTGCCAAGGCGTCCGAGCCGAATGCCCTTGAGTGGACGCAGCATGACTTCGGCAGCCTCCGGGTCGTCGATAACGTCCGGGTGGACGCGCTGTTCAGTCAGTGTCTTGTCGATCATCGCGATGGCATCCATTTGGCGCCCTGTTTGAATCGTGCCGGACGTCAGGTCGCGCAGCAGCGGGTAGGAAATCTTCTCTGCGGCGGCGAGTGAAACAGCGAAATCGAGGAGCTCATGGGCACGGCCGGAGTCCTCCTCGTCGAGCTCGATGAGTCGTGCGAGCAGGCCACAGGTTTTCTCGATAGCCGTGTCTGGATCGAACGAGGCCACGAACGGCAGCGCGTGCTTGCCGACGTCCCCGAGGTACTCCTCCGGGAACAGCCCCTCCAAGAGGAAATTGATCTCGATGGTGCTGCGCAACTGCGGGTCGACGGTGGGGTCCTGCGCGAGAGCCATCATGTCCCGGAACATCTGGGTGATGTCGTCCATGGATTGCGGCTCGCGGCTGCGGATCTCCGACATTCGCGGGTCGGCGTCGGCGCGGGTGGGGTATTGGGATCCGTCGTAGCTTCCGTCGATGCGGGCTTTGGCGTAGGTGATCAGCTCTGGGTCGTAATCGGCATCGACGGGGTGGAAGCAGATGTCGCGCGGGGAGTCGTCTTCAAGCTTTGAGATAGCAGTGTCTTCAAAGTGATCCGCGTCAAGGGCGGGTACGCGGTGGCGCTCGTTGTAGTAACGGGCCCAGAAGTCGTTGCCGTTGCGCGCGTCGCCTTCTGCGGCGTCGCGCAGGGCCACCCGGCCGAAGTCATCGGTGAGTGCGGCCACTGTCGGGTTCGGGCCAACACCTACGTACCGCTGCCACCGCGGTGAGGTGTAGCGCACCATGGCGCGTTCGCCGTGGCCGTTCTCCGCGGCGGCGCGGAAGAAGATGAACAGCGCTCCAGCGACGCCTGCGGTGTCGTCGATGAACGGCTCCGTGGCGCTGACGAGCGCGAACGCTTCGTCAGCGAGGCCGCCTTGAAGCAGGAATGTCGCGATTTGGATGACCGCCTCGTTCAGGTCCGGGTCTGCGACGGCGAGCTGGAGAGCGATCTGCGCGCGCCGGACAGACTTCTCGTAGTCGATGTGGGCGGCCAGCGGGCTCAGCGATTCGGCGATCATCGCTGCCGGCTGGTTTGTGCTGACGTGTCCGGAGTCCACCATGATGTCGACGATCTCGTCGCATTTGTCCAGCATGCCTTGCTCGAGGTAGGCCATGGCTGCAATGTCGTGGCGTCGCAGCCACTCGACGGCCCCCAGCTTATCGACGTCCCCTGCACCCGGAATGTACCCGTCCAACAAGGGAATAACCCGGTCGCTTTCGTTGCGGTTTTGGTGGTGGGCGATTCTCAGGTTGAGGATGTCGTCCGGGTCGTCGAAGACTTCTTCAGCGAAAGCGAGTGCTTCCTCCGACTTCTCAACCGTTCCGTCCTCCCGGCCGGGAATGCGCGCGATGATGAAGTCCAGAAAGCTCCGAAACAGATTCGGCATGGGGGTGCCGTCTTCGTTGAGAGGTTGCGCAGGGTCCGTGGTTGCGGAGGAGGCGTAGTGGTGCGCGCGGAAGCGGTCCGGTTCGCGTTGGTGCATTGCATACAGGTCTTTGAGCTCGTCTATTGAACCGACCGGATCGTGCGCTGCCCGTGCGTACATCGCATCGAGGCGGGTGCGGTAGGCCAGCTCCTCGCCCTCGGGTGTGCCATCTTGGGCCATCAGGGCGATGAGAGGATCGATCTCGGCGAGATACTCGTCATGGGGCATGCCGGCCGCAGATTTCTCGCTGAGGTCTAGGGCTTTGTAGTTGAGTTCGTAGAGGTCCATGCGGACAATGCTAAACGTTTCCTGAGAACGCGGCAGGCGGCTCAGGCGGCTACGGCAGGCGGAAACGGCCGTTGGCATCCTGCACGGCCAACCCGTCCTCAAGCAGCGAGAACAGCGCGCGGGAGCGCTGCGGCGCGTCTGGCCAGACCAGGTCGATCACGCCTTGCTCGACGGGCGTATTGGCCTCGCGCAGGACCTTCATGATTTTCCCGCGTACCTGCCGGTCCGTGCCGACGAACTTCTGCACTTTCTTGCCCACCAGTTCCTCCTCGGTGGGGGCGGGGGAGCCGGCGGCGACCCAAGCGCAGTCGCTGATAAGCGGGCAGGACTCGCACGCGGGGTTCGTCGCAGTGCAGACCAGGGCGCCGAGCTCCATCAGGCCCGCGGAGAACACATCCGCGTCCGTGTCCGGGAGCAGCTCCGCGACCCATTCCAGCTCGGCCTTCTGCGGTTTCGCCACCGGCCGTCCCAGCTCGGCGCGGGCGTAGACCCGGCGCACATTCGTGTCCACCACGGGCACTGCCTGCCCGAACGCGAAGCACGCGACCGCCCGCGCGGTGTAGTCGCCGATCCCCGGTAGCGCCAGCAGCTTATCGACGGCGCTGGGCACCTGCCCGTTGTGAACGTCGACAAGCGAGGCGGCGCATTCCTGGAGCCGCAACGCGCGACGCGGATACCCGAGCGTGCCCCACGCCCGCAGCACCTCGGAGGTGGGCGCGGCGGCGAGATCCGCGGGCGTGGGCCAGCGCCGCATCCACTCACGCCACTGGGGGGCGACGCGAGCGACGGGAGTCTGCTGGCTCATGACCTCGCTGAGCAGCACGCCCCACGGCGACGTGCCCGGCTCGCGCCACGGCAGATCGCGGGCGTTCGCGCGGAACCACTCGGTCACTTTCGCGGGATCAATCACAGTGCCATAATAGTGGCCATGGCATTCCGAAAAATACCGCGAGAGACCTGGCAGCACCTGCTCGAAGGAAATGAGCGTTTCGCCACTGAAACTTCTGAGCGTCCAAACAACAACAGCGCCCGCCTCCAAGAACTGCGCGCCGGCCAAGAACCGTACGCAGCAGTGCTGGCGTGTTCCGATTCGCGGGTGCCTGTCGAGATGCTTTTCGACGCCGGCCTCGGCGAACTCTTCGTCGTCCGCACCGCCGGAGGGTGCGTGGACGCCGCCGTGACCGGATCCCTGGAATTCGCGGTGAAGAATCTCGGGGTGTCCCTGATCGTCGTGCTCAGCCACGAAAGCTGCGGAGCGATCGGTGCTGCCGCCACCTCCTTCGAGGAAGGGGAGATGCCCACCGACCTCACCCGCGTGTTCGTGGAAAAGATCGCGCCGAGTGTCATCGAAGCCAAGAAGCTTGAGCACGCCGACCGCGCTGTCATCGAAGAGACCCATGCGACGGTCACCGCCGAGCACTTGCGGCACCGTATCCCGGACGTGGAGGATCGCATTGCTGACGGCTCGTTGGGCATTGTCGCCGCGAGATACCGGCTTGAGGATGGCCGCGTCACACCCGTCGGAGAGCACTTCGGCCGATAAGATCTACAGGCGTGAGCCACCAACCGCCCCGACGAGACAGTTACACCCCGCGCCAGCCGCGGCGCCCGGAGCGCGGTGACGCGCGTGACTCTGCACGAGTCACTGAGACTCGCCCCGTGCGGTCCCCGCAGCGCCTCCCGCAGGAGGTCTACGTTCGCCGCAGGGTCGCTGCGTTGGTCATCCTCCTCGCCGTGGCAGCGCTGGTGGTGTGGGGTTTAACTGCGTTCGCGCGCTCCGGTTCCGACGAGCCGGAACAGCCCACCACAACCGCGCCGGAGACAATGGTGACCACCCCGACCGAACCGGACCCGGGCGCATCCGCCACGGAGACAGAGACAGAAACCGAGACCAAGTCCACGGACGAAGATTCCACGGAGCCGTCCGAAAGCGAATCCGACAAGCCCGACGAGGCTGCCCTGGCCTCCAAGAAGACCTGCGAGCTCGAGGACCTGCAGCTGACCGTGAAGGTGAACAAGACCGCCTTCGACAGCTCGGATCCGGAGGATCAGCCGGACATCACCGTCGAGGTGAAAAACCCCACCGGTGCCGACTGCGATATCGACGCCACCGAGGATAAGCTGCGCTTCGAGGTCTACGCCATCGGCCGCGAAGGCTTCCAGCCCGTCTGGGGCGACACCGACTGCTACGACCCGGTGATCAACGGTGAGCAGACCTTCCCCGCCGGTGAGTCCCGCCACTTCAGCGCAACCTGGTCGCGCCTGGGGTCCTCGCCGGGCCAGTGCTCGGCACGTGAGCCGGTCGCGCCGGGCGCCTACGTCGCTTCGGTCTCGCTCGGGGACAACGCCTCTGAGGGCGTCACCTTCAACATCAACTAGGAGCTAGACGAGCCACCTCCTAGAGTCAGCTAAGTCGGCGCAGACCCTCCGTAATGTGGCGCGCCCACAGCGGCGAGACGTGCTCCGCCACCGCGAGCTGTTCCGGTTCAGCTGCGCGGATGGCGTCCAGGTCGCCGAACTCTTCCACGATGTGGTCAATGAGGAACTTCTGCACCCGCGGGATACGCGACAGCACGCGGTAGCCGCGCGGGGTGACCGATTCGACCAAATTCTCTTCCGTTGCGGGCAGGCCGAGCAGGCGCGCCAGCGCCGCCGAGGTGAGGAGGTCGGAGTCGGGGAGGTTCTCGAGGTCGCGCAAGGCGCCGTCGATAAGCTCGGCGTGCGGGACGCCGTCGGTGACGATGTAGTCGCACACGAGCATCTCAATGTCATCGTCGATGGTGCCGCGCAGTTCGCTGAGCTGGAGGCGCAGCTGGCGGGCGTCGGTGCCCAGCTCAATGATCTGGTCGTCGACATCGCGGGCGGCGCGCTGCAGCAGCAGCTGGCGTTGCAGCAGATGCAGTACGTCTTCGACAGCGGCGTAGCGGTTCATCTCGGCCACCGCGAGGCGCTGGTTCGCCTTATCGACGCGCGAACGGTACTGCTCCACTGTCGCAATCGCCTGCCGCGCACGCGTCATCATCACACCGGGCTCCTCGATGACGTGGCGTTTCCCGGCGGTGTAAACGGTGACAATATTCATCGACGCCGACACGGACACCACCGGCGTGCCCGTGTGCAGCGCAGTGCGTTCAGCCGCGCGGTGGCGCGTGCCGGTCTCGGATGTCGGGAACGTCGGCGACGGCACAAGCTGCACGTTCGCGCGCGTGATGCGGGTGCCGTCCTCGGACAGGAGGACCGCGCCGTCCATCTTGGACAGCTCGCGCAGCAGCGTCGGCGAGAATGGCACGTTGAATTCGATCCCGCCGTCGCAGATGGGGGTGACGTTGGGGCCGTCGCCAAGCACGATGAGCGCGCCCGTGTGGCCGCGCTTGATGCGCTCAAGCCCGTCGCGCAGCTCAGTGCCCGGGGCGAGACGCAGGAGAGTTTCGCGCATGCTGGTCATAATCACTCGAGCATACGCTTATCGACGACCCCAATCGCCTCCTTCAGCGACCCCACCTCCGCCACACGCATCCCGTGCTGGTTCAACGCGCCTTTGGAGCCGCCGGGGACGATCGCGTTCTCGTAACCGAGACGAGACGCCTCTGCCAGGCGGCGGTCCAGGGAAGGCACGCGGCGCAGTTCGCCCGCCAGACCGACCTCACCGATGACGACGGTGCGCGGCGGCAGAGGCGTGTTGTGCAAACTCGACCAGGTGGCCAGCGCGACAGCGAGGTCAGTGGCCGTCTCCGTGATGCGCACGCCGCCGACCGTAGCGACGTAGGCGTCCTTGTCATTGGTGCGCTCCCCGCAGCGCGCTTGGAGGACCGCGAGCACCATGGGGACGCGGTTGTAGTCCAGGCCGGTGACCACGCGGCGCGGCGACTTGTTCACCGGGTCGACGGTGAGGGCCTGGACCTCAGCGAGGATCGGACGCACGCCGTCGATCGCGACCGTCACCGCAGAGCCGTCGGGGGTCTGGCCGCGATGGGAGAGGAACAGCCCCGACGGGTCGGGGACCTCGCGGATGCCGTCGGCGGTCTGCTCGAAGCAGCCGACCTCATCGGTCGCGCCGAAGCGGTTCTTCAGCCCGCGCAGCATGCGCAGGCTCGTCTGGCGGTCACCCTCGAAGTTGAGGACCACGTCGACCAGGTGCTCCAGCACGCGCGGGCCAGCGACGTTGCCGTCCTTAGTGACGTGGCCGACCAGCAGGATCGGCAGGTTCGTCGACTTCGCCAGGCTCGTCAGAGCTGCCGTCACCGCACGCGACTGAGCGACACCGCCAGCGACGCCTTCCACACCGGGCGCCTGCATCGTCTGGACCGAGTCCACGATCAGCAGGTCCGGTTTGACCTGGTCGACATGGCCGAACAGGACATCCAGGTTCGACTCAGCCGCCAGGAACAGGCGGTCTTGCAGAGCTCCGGTGCGTTCAGCGCGGCCGCGGACCTGGGAAGCGGACTCTTCTGCGGTCACGTACAGCGCGGTGCGCGGTTCACCGTCGGCACCGTCGGCACCGGCGGAAGCCCATTTCGACGCCACCTCCAGCAACAGCGTCGACTTTCCCACGCCCGGCTCGCCGGAGAGCAGGACCACCGATCCGGGGACGATGCCGCGGCCGAGGACGCGGTCGAGCTCGCCGATGCCCGTCGATAAGCGATGCGCCGCAGTGGCGTTGACTTTGGTGATGGGTTGCGCCGCTGACGACGGCGTCAACACTCGCGGGCGCGCCGAACCTGCGCCGGAGGCCGCGGAAACAGGGGCGGCTGATTCGGCGAGGGTGCCCCACGCGCCACATTCCGGGCAGCGGCCGAGCCACTTCGGGGAGGAATAGCCGCACTCAGAGCAGGTGTAGACGGTGCGCTTCTTGGCCAAAGGCTAGTTACTGTGCTTCTTTGGCACTACCGTGGCCGGACTCCTCCAGCTCCGGCTGGCGGACGGAGTCGCCGGACTCGAGTGTCGGCGCAGCCACGGTAGCGGTGATATCGATGGTGCCGGAGTCGAACGTGAACGTCACCGGGATGTTGCCGCCGTAAGCGAAGTCCTTGTTGTCCAGGGCGGTCTCGACGTACTCGACGCAGGCCGTGGTGTCGGTCGACTGCGGCATCTGCTCCAGGCCGTCGGCGGAATCACCGACGATGTTGCAGTTGTAGCCCATCGGCTCCGTCGAATCCATCTGCACAGACTGTCCGTCGACCTCGATGGACTGCAGCTTGTGCTCGTGCATCTGGTAGTCCTGGTTCGACGCCGTGAACTTCAGGGCCGCTTCGCCGTTCTCGTCGAGGAGGACCGTGACGTCCTGGACGGTGACGGAGCCGTCCTCAGTCTGGGCGCTGGCACCGTTGACGGCCGCAACCTGAGAAGAGGTCTGGGTGATCTGGCCTGCCGAGCACGCTGCGAGCAGCAGCGCGGAAACAGCTGCAACAGAAACTGCGCCGCCGCGGCGGGCGACAGACTTCAGGGACTTCACGTCGATGTCCTCCATTACGAACAATCACGAATTACGGGGAATTCTGGGCGTATCACCGGTTTACCTTAGTCTTTCCTGGCCCCTAATTCACAGTTTTGCGCTGCCCCCGAGATCTTCCCCACGCCAGAACAGGGGTCAACCGGGGGTAACCGGGTGTGGTGTGCGCGCGGTGCACGCCGGCTTTCCGGGGTGGCAGCGCGCCGTCGTCAAGCACACTGCGCAATCGCGGACCGGGTAGCGATGTTAGAATCGTGGAGTTATTGGTCAGTGTGCCCGAGCTGTCTGCAAGGAGATGCCAGTGGATTTCAAGGTCGGAGAAGTGGTGGTCTACCCGCACCACGGTGCTGCGCGGATCGCGGACATCGAGCAGCGGGAGATGGGCGGGGAGACCCTCGACTTCCTCGTGCTGAACATCCTGCAGTCCGACTTGTCCGTGCGTGTCCCGGTGAAGAACGCGGAGCTGGTCGGCGTGCGCGACGTGGTCAACGAGGATGGCCTGCGCAAAGTCTTCTCCGTGCTGCGCGAGACCGACGTGGAGGAAGCTGGCAACTGGTCCCGCCGCTACAAGGCGAACCAGGAGCGTCTGGCATCGGGCGACATCAACAAGGTCGCCGAGGTTGTGCGCGACCTGTGGCGCCGCGACCAGGGCCGTGGCCTGTCCGCCGGTGAGAAGCGCATGCTGGGTAAGGCCCGCCAGATCCTCGTCGGCGAGCTCGCGCTTGCGGAGCCGATCGATGAGGCGAAGGCCGACGACATGGAAAAGGAAATCCAGTCGATCATCGCCCGCCACGTCGAGCAGGGGCTTGTGGCTAAGCCGAGCGACGACATCGACCCGGACGATGATGTCGACCTCGACGACCTGAGCTTCGACGACCCGGATGAGGACGACTAAACGCCGCGTCGTCGCCCTTGTCGCCGCAGCCGGCCGCGGCACGCGCCTCGGCGCCGACATCCCGAAAGCGTACGTTCCACTGCGGGGGCGCACGCTGCTGGAACGCTCCGTTGCAGCGATGGAGACGTCCGAAATCGTCGACCACATTGGCGTCATCGTCAGCCCCGACATGGAACCGCTGGCGCGCCGTTTGCTGCACGGGCACGACGTCCAGTTCATCCACGGCGCCGGCGAGCGCGCAGACTCCGTGTGGGAGGGCATCAAGGCAGTTTCGCTTATCGACGAGCTTGCCACCTCCGCCGTCCTCATCCACGACGCCGCCCGCGCCCTGACCCCGCCGGGCATGATCGCCCGCGTGGCCATGGAGGTCCTTGCTGGCGCGCCCGCAGTGATTCCCGTCCTCCCCGTCGCTGACACCATCAAACGTGTTGACGCCGCTGGCACCGTCGTGGACACCCCCGACCGCTCTAGCCTGCGCGCCGTGCAGACGCCGCAAGGGTTCGACCTGGAGACGCTGCGCGCCGCGAACGAGGCTTACTTCGGTAAGGGCGCTGCTGGTGCTACGGGCTTTGTGCCGACGGATGACGCGAGTCTCATGGAATGGTTCGGCGTCCCCGTCGCCACCGTGCAGGGCGACCCGATGGCGTTCAAGATCACCACGCCGATCGACCTGGTCCTAGCCAAGCGCATCACGGACGAGGCAGAGCCGACCGTCTTCACCGTCCCCGGCAGCTAACCGCCAGCTGTAGCTAGGATCGGAGCGCATGAGTACTTCGCGCTTGCGTGTCGGCACAGCTTTCGACGCCCACCAGATCCAGTCCGGTAAACCCTGCTGGATCGCGGGACTTAACTTCGAGGGGGTTGACGGCTGCGAAGGGCATTCCGACGGTGACGTCGTCTCGCACGCGATCGTGGACGCGGTGCTGTCGGCGACGGGGCTTGGGGACTTGGGCAGCTTCGTCGGCGTCGGACGCCCCGAGTACGCGGGCGTGACGGGTGTGCAGCTGCTCACCGAGCTGCGTGGGCTTGTGGAGTCGACCGGTTACACCGTGGTCAACGTGTCCGCCCAGCTGATCGCGCAGACCCCGAAGATGGGGCCCGTGCGCGAAGAGGCGGAGCGCACCCTGTCCGAGGCGCTCGGTGCGCCGGTCTCCGTGAGTGCGACCACGACCGACCACATGGGATTCACCGGCTCGGGCGAAGGCCGGGCGGCCATTGCGACGGCGTTGGTGGAGCAGCCTTGAGGGGGCGACGGCGTCGATAAGCGGGCCTGAGAGCGCGCATCTGGCAGACTAGGTACGTGACTCAGCAGATTTTCGACACCGCCACCCGCACGCTCCGCGCCTTCGAGCCGTTCCGAGATGGACACGTGTCCATCTACCTGTGCGGCGCGACCCCGCAGTCCTCGCCGCACATCGGGCACCTGCGTTCCGGAGTCGCGTTCGACATTGTGCGCCGCTGGTTCGCTGCGAACGGCAACGATGTGGCATTCGTGCGCAATGTCACTGACATCGACGACAAGATCCTCACCAAGGCAGCGGAACACGACCGCCCCTGGTGGGAGTGGGTGTCCACGTACGAGCGCGAATTCAGCCGCGCCTATGAGACGCTGGGCGTGCTCCCGCCGAGTGTTGAGCCGCGCGCAACGGGGCATGTCACGCAGATGGTCGACTACATGCAGCGGTTGATGGACAACGGCTACGCGTATGCGGCGGACGGTTCTGTCTACTTCGACGTTGCGGCGTGGGTCGCAGCCGGCGGCGACTACGGGTCGCTGTCCGGCAACCGCGTCGAGGACATGGAGCAGGGCGAGACAGACAACCGCGGCAAGCGAGGCGCGCACGACTTCGCGCTGTGGAAGGCGGCGAAGCCTGGTGAGCCGAGCTGGCCTACCCCGTGGGGTGACGGCCGCCCGGGCTGGCACCTGGAGTGCTCCGCGATGTCGACGTGGTACCTGGGCGAGTCCTTCGACATTCACGGCGGCGGCCTCGACCTGAAGTTCCCGCACCACGAGAATGAGCAGGCTCAGTCGCACGCCGCCGGCGACGGCTTCGCCCGCTACTGGATGCATAACCACTGGGTCACCATGGCCGGCGAGAAAATGTCGAAGTCGCTCGGCAACGTGCTGTCCATCGACCGCATGCTTGAGGCGGTGCGCCCTGTCGAGCTGCGCTACTACCTGGGTTCCGCGCATTACCGCAGCGTGCTCGAGTATTCGCCGGAAGCGCTGCAAGAAGCGGCAGTTGCTTATCGACGCATCGAGGACCTTATCACCCGGGCCAGCGCCCTCGCCCCCGTTGAACCGGGCCAGTGGACTGACGCTTTTGCAGACGCGATGAACGAGGACTTCAGCGTCCCGCGCGCCTTGGCCGAGATTCACAACACGGTCCGCGCCGCGAACAAGGCGCTCGCCGCCGGCGACACCGACGAAGCGACGCGTCTCGCCGGAGCAGTCCGCGCTATGGCAGGCGTGCTGGGTGTTGATCCGGTTGAGTGGGCAGGCCGCGCCGGCGCCGGCTCTGATTCCGCCGACACCGCCCGAGTGACTGAGGCGCTGGACGTGCTTGTGCGCGCCGAGCTGGACCGCCGCGCTGAGGCGCGTGCCGCAAAGGACTGGGCAACTGCCGACGCTGTGCGCGACCGCCTCACCGAAGCCGGCATTGAGGTCACGGACACCGCCGACGGCGCACAATGGTCCCTGAAGGAGAACAACAATGGCTAAACCGTACGACCGGCCCGACAAGCAGAAGAAGAACAAGAAGGGCGCGACTAAGGGGTCCGGTGGTCAGCGCCGCCGCGGCCTCGCCGGCAAGGGCCCGACCCCGAAAGCGGAGGACCGCGTCTATCACGCCGCGCACAAGCGCAAGCTGGAGCGGCAGCGCCGCGACTCCGGACGGCACGAGCGCGAGGAGGCCGACCTAGTCGTCGGCCGCAACCCCGTGGTGGAGTGCCTGCATGCGAAGGTGCCGTCGGAAGCTTTGCTCATCGCGCAGGGCACCGGCCACGACGACCGGCTGAGCGAGGCCGTCCAGATGGCCAACACCCGCGGCATCCCTGTCCACGAGGTGCCTCGCCGCGACCTGGACAACATGACCGGCAACACCTTGCACCAGGGGATCGGCCTGAAGATCCAGCCGTACAAGTACGCCGACGTTTTCGACCTGATCGGGGGTGTGCGCGACCGTGGCGAGACCGGCATGTTCGTCGTCCTGGACAACATCACCGACCCCCGCAACCTGGGTGCCGTCATTCGTTCGGCGGCGGCGTTCGGTGGTCACGGCGTCATCATTCCGGAGCGTCGTTCTGCCCAGGTGACGGGCGTTGCGTGGCGAACCTCCGCCGGCACCGCCGCCCGTCTCCCCGTTGCCCGCGCCACCAACCTCACCCGCACCATCAAGGAGTTCAAGGACAACGGCTACATGGTCGTCGGACTCGACGCCGGCGGCGAGCACACCCTGGACACGTTCGACGGCGCCACCGACCCGGTGGTCATCGTCGTTGGTTCTGAAGGCAAGGGAATCTCGCGGCTGGTTCGCGAGAACTGCGACGTCATCATGTCGATCCCCACCGCGGACTGGGTCGAATCCCTTAACGCATCCGTTGCCGCGGGCGTGGTGCTCAGCGAGTTCGCCCGCCAGCGCCGCGTGCAGTAGTTCGGGCTGGCGCTACAGCCCGAAGAAGTTCGCAACGATCTCCGCGCCGACCACCTTGTC
Organism: Corynebacterium sp. CCUG 70398; assembly: GCF_024454055.1. NCBI lineage: Bacteria > Bacillati > Actinomycetota > Actinomycetes > Mycobacteriales > Corynebacteriaceae > Corynebacterium > Corynebacterium sp. CCUG 70398. Next base: position 45,190 of record NZ_JAGPYZ010000008.1, on the reverse strand, counting down.
GGTGCCGGGGCCGAGCTTGTCGCTCATCTGCTTCGGGTTGGGGACGAGGTGGCCCATGCCTTCGATGGTCCACAGCTCGACGGGTGCCGCGCCGCTGGCAGCATCGACCGCTGGGGAGCCGGGTGCGCCGGGGCCGAAACGGTCCACGCGCACGCCGCTGACGGGCTGCGCGGAGACGGGCTCGGCATCCTCGCCCAGCCCGTTGAGCGTGGCGAAGAAACGTGCCGACTCGAGCGCCGCACGAGCCTGACCGCGGTTCGTGTCACCGATCCCGGACATGCCGCCGTCGTAGGGGACGAGCGGGTCGGCGGTGCCTTGGATGGAGAGGACGGGGGTGGGGGACCAGGCGTCGTAAAGCGGGCGCAGCTCGGGCAGAACGTTGTCCGCGGCCGGCCACGGCGAACCGAAGCACGCGATGCCGCTGAGTACTCCCGGGCGCTCGAGCGCGAAACGCTGCACCATCTGGCCGCCGTTGGAAAAGCCGCAGCCGATCACCCGGTCGGTTTCGTAGTGGGAGATCAGGGTGGTGAGGAAGGCGGTGTCGTCGACAAGCTCGCGGCGCGCGCGTTCCTGGAATCCGACGCGATGGTCGTTGAAGTGCCGCCCCACGCCGTCGGGATACAGCACCACGCAGCCGCGGTCGGCGAACTCGTCGAACGTGTTGCCCGTGAAGTTGCGCGCGACGCTGCCGGATTGCAGCGAACCGTGCAGAAACAGAACCACGGGCGCGCCGGGGCGCGGCGAGTCCGGCAGCACCTCCGTGTAGCGGCGCTCGGTTCCGTTGCTGGTAAGGGTACGGCGGTTCACAATCACCCTGTTCACCATAGACAGTACGGTAGTCGCATGATGCAGAAGAAGGGCACGCTCGCATCCATCGCTGCTGAGTTGGGGGTCTCGCGCACGACAGTGTCGAACGCGTACAACCGGCCCGACCAGTTGTCAGATGTGCTGCGGGAGCGCATTTTCGCTGCGGCGGCTGCGCGCGGGTACACCGGTCCGGACCCGATGGCGCGGTCGTTGCGCACGCGGCGGGTCGGGGCGATCGGGGTGATTCTCACCGAGCACATGTCGTTCGCGTTCGAGGATCTGGCGTCGATCGACTTTCTCGCGGGGCTCGGTGAGAGTTCGATGGGCACGCACAACGCGCTCACGCTCATCCCGCTTGGTCCGGATGGAGGCGAGTCACCGCTGGTCGCCAGTGCGCTTGTCGACGGCTTCGTCGTCTACTCCGTTCCGTCTGCCGAAACCCACCTGGATGCCGTGCGTGCCCGCGGCGTGCCGGTGGTGGTGTGTGATCAGCCGTACGACACCGGCGACGCGTTCGTCGGCATCGACGACCGGGCCGCGATCCGTGCGACCGCGGAAGCGCTTGTGGGGGCCGGGCACCAGCGGATCGGCATTGCCGCGAAACGCCTGTTCTCGGACGAGTCACGCGAAGGCGCCGTCACCGCTACGGATGTCGCGGAGGCGGACATGCACGTGCAGCGTGAGCGCATCCTCGGTGCGCTCGATGTGTTCGCAGGCGCAGAGATTTCCGGGGTGCCGATCGTGACCAGGCATTTCAATGACCATGCGACTGCAGTCGATGCCGCTCGCGAGCTTTTCGACGCATCCCCCGACCTCACCGCGGTCCTCTGCACCACCGACTCCATGGCGCTGGGCGTACTGGATTATTGCGCTACCCAAGGATGGGACGTGCCCGGGGATGTCTCTGTCACGGGGTTTGACGGAGTCGCGCCGGCGCTCACGCGCGGCCTCACCACCGTCATTCAGCCGAACAAGCGCAAAGGGGCGACGGTGGGCAAAGTGCTGGCCAAGCTTATCGACGCCAACCTCGACGACACCGCCGCTCCATCCGGGGCGGCCAGTGCGAGCCCGGACGCGGACATCCCGCGCGTTATCCTGCCGACCCGGTTCAGCCCAGGGCGGACCGTCGCGCCGCCGCGAGAGTGACCAGGTAGTCGGCCATCTCGGCGACACCGCCGAGCCGGAACTGCGCCGCGGTATCTACTGTGGCGCTATCGCCAGTTGCAGCATCTGCAGCGGTACCTCTGGCTGCACTGCGGACGATCTTGATCCCCACATCGCCGGCCGCGGGGTCGAGAACGGTCAGGGCGGTTTCGTCAGTCACGTCGTCACCGGCGAACAGGGTCGCGGTGTGTTTTTGTTTCTCGGCGCCGAGCCAGGTGCCCTTTGTCGTGTCGACGACGGAGAACTCGACGACATTGTGCCCGGGCGAGCCGGCGTTGCCGTGGAGGGTGTCGGGGGAGAGGGCGAGGGCTGCGTCGATAAGCGATTGGGCGCGCGCGGGATCGGATTCCGCGAGCTTCGCGACGTGTAGAACGCGCTGGTACGGCTTATTTTCCACGAACGCTGGGGCGCTGCCGGCGACGATCTCGTTCAGCCGCGCGCTCACGCGATCGAGATACGCGCGTTGCGCCCCATCGAGCTGCGGCCCACCCTCCGTCGGCTCCGCACCGTGTGAGCCGACGAGAATCACCGGCGCGTCAAGCGGACACACGATCCGCAGCCCATCGAGGTGGCGCCCGGATAGCACTGCGACCGTCGTATCGCGCATGAGCGACAAATCCTCCAGCGCGGCGATCGCGTCCGGGTTGGGCGTGACGGCGTAGGCATCGGTGTGCAGCTCGCAGATCGTGCCGTCGAAATCAACGCAGACCAGCAGCTTCTTGGTGCGCGCAAGAGAGTCGAGTGCGGGGCGTGGGTCGAACGCGTCCGTCATCGTGCGACCAGCCTTATCGTCGGGGGATTGAGGTCGATCCCGTCACCGCGGCGGGCGGTCAGGGTGATTTCATCCTCACCGTACCGCCGCAGGTCGAACTCCGCGTCGGGGACGAGGATCTCAGAAAGCTGGGTGTGCAGGCGGCGGGATCCGCCGGCGCAGTCGCTGTCGAGCTTGCCGGTGGTGACGCCGCGCAGCTGCACGTCGCTATCGCTTATCGACGCCCCCGCCTGCAGCGGCGCGCACCCCGTCCGAGCCGTGAGCGACTCGCGGCCGAACACGATGACCGCGCGGCCGGCGGCGTCGAGCGGCACGTCGCCCGGGAAGTCGGGGTCGGTGTAGACGGCGACGATCTCCCAGGTCGTGCCCGCCAGCGGGTGGGTCGGTGCGGAACAGCCGCCGAGCGCGGCGGCGGCAGCGACGGCGATGGCAGCAGCTCCGCGCTTCATGCGCGGGCCAACTCGTCGAGGAAAGACTCCGCCCATGCAGCGACATCGTGAGTAGTCACGTGCTCATTCATCGCACGCATCGCGTCGCGCGCTTCGGTCGAACCTTGCTTATCGACGGCCTCCACAATCGCCCCCTTCACCGACTCAATATCGAACGGATTGCACAGGTGAGCCTGGTCCAGCTCGACGGCCGCTCCGGCGAACTCCGAGAGCACGAGCGCCCCGGAACCGTCCGGGTGGCAGGCGACGTACTCTTTCGCGACGAGGTTCATCCCGTCCTTGAACGGTGTCACCAGCATGATGTCGGCGGCGGAGTAGTAGCTGCGCAGCTGAGACTTCGGAACCGAGTGGTGCTCGTAGTGGACGACCGGGCGGCCGAGCTTGCCGTAGCGGCCGTTAATGCGGCCGACTGCTTCCTCAACACCTGCGCGGGTGGTCTTGTAGCTGGCGATGCGCTCGCGCGAGGGGGTAGCCACCTGAATCATCGCGACGGAATCGAGCCGGCCCTCCTGCAACAACTCTTCGATCGCGGTGAGACGCTGGAGGATGCCTTTGGTGTAATCGAGCCGGTCGACGCCGAGCATGAGCGTGCGCGGGTTCGCCAGGGAGCCGCGGACCTGCGAGATATCCTTCTCATCCGCCGGGCTGAAACCACCGTCACCGGTCTCGATCGAGATGGGAAACGTGCCGGTGCGCGGCGTTGTGGCGTGCGGGTCCTGGGCAGCGAGGTCCGTGAAGTTCATCTCGTCGCGCTTGCGTTGGAACCCGATGAGGTCTGCACCCTCCAGGCCGCGGAGCACGTCGCGGCGCCACGGCAGCTGGCGGAACAAGTCTGGGTTGGGGAAGGGGATGTGCAGAAAGAATCCGATTGTCAGGTCTGGGCGCAGCTCTTTAAGCATGCCGGGAACCAGCTGCAGCTGGTAGTCCTGCACCCACACCGTCGCGCCTTTGCCGGCAGTGCTTGCTGCTGCTTGCGCGAACTTCTCGTTCACAGCTTTGTAGCGCTGCCACCACGAACGGTCGTAGGTCGGCTTCACGATGAGGTCGTGGTACAGCGGCCACAACGTCGAGTTGGAAAAGCCCTCGTAGAACTCCTCGAAATCATCCTGGTCCAACTCGACCGGGTGGAGGGTGATGCCGTCATTTTCAAACGGCTCGAAGCTGGCGTCAGGTTCGCCCGGCCATCCGACCCAGCAGCCACTGTTGCGCTTGAGCACCGGGGCGAGCGCCGCAACGAGCCCGCCTGGCGACGCCACCCACTGGCCGTCCACCCGGTCGACCGGGAGGCGGTTTGCCACCACCACAAACTGGTTGTCGCCGCTCATGAGACTGCCAGTCCCTTAACTGTCGCTGCCGGAAGAGTTTGCGGTTTTCTTCGCCGCCTTCTTAGTGGTCTTCTTCGCAGGCTTTTTCGCGGCCTTCTTTGTCGTCTTCTTGGCAGTCTTGGTGGCCTTCTTGGCCGTCTTCGTCGCCTTCTTGGTGGTCTTCTTCGAGGCCTTCTTGGTGGACTTCTTTGCCGCCTTCTTGGCGGCTTTCTTCGCAGACTTCTTCGTTGCCTTCTTGGCTGCGGTGCCGTCACCGTCGTCACTGTCGTTCGCGGAGGCAGAACCGGACTGCTCCAGTTCTGCCTCGTAATCCTCAGCGAACTGCTTGTACACCAAGCCCTCGGGTTCGATGCCGAGCATGCACATCAGGGTCACGCCGTCAACAAGATTCTCCGAGTAGGTGGCCACGACCTTGCGAGCCCCAGAAGCAGTTTGCTCCTCAACCGTGTGGACGGCGTCCGGGTTCGGGCGGCTATCGGTGATCTTGGGTGGCACGTGAAAACCTCCTGGTTTCTGGCCGGGCAACTGCGGCGGGTAGAGACCTGTCTATTCTACGCTATCCCGTTAGGCGCTGGGACCTGCGCCGGGGCGTTGGATCCAAGGTGGTGAGTGTCTAATCAGTCGGCCGGACGTCAGGCTGCGCTTTGGGCTCCGTCTTGGGCGCCGTCTTGGGTTCAGACTTAGATTTGAACTGAACTCCGGTATGCGTCTTGGTTTGCCCCTTCGACTGATTCTTTGATTGGGTCTTGGCCTGAATCTTGGCTTGGTTCTTGGCCTGGTTCTTGGCTTGGTTCTTGGCCAGGTTGCGGGCGGCCTGCTCGCTGAGTCGTCGAGAAGCGGCTTGCTCGGCGCGACGAATCTGCTGGAACGTCACGCGCCCAGCGGCGCGGAAGGCGCGGTACGGGTTGAACAGCTGCGGGCGGCGCAGGCGGCGGGCGAACCACTCGCCGAGGACCACGCCACCGGCCAGCGCCAGACACGTGCCGATGGCCAAGAAGAGGTTGTTCAAACCGAGCACAGTCTGCTCGTTGAGCAGTGCGTACATGCTGCGGTAGACACCTGAACCCGGCAGGAACGGGGTCACGCCGGCGACTGCGGTGATCAGGGGGGCGATCAGGAAGCGGCGGGCGAGCAAACCACCGGCTAAGCCGACCATGACCGCACAAATCGCGGTGGCGAACAACCGGCCGGAGCCGAAGGGAATGAGCACGGCGTAGTACGCGAAGCCACCGATGAAAGCGGTCACAGCGGTGACCACGATGGCGCGTCGTTCGGCGTAAACAGCAAGCGCGAAACCGGCGGCGGCGGCTGTGCCACCGAAGATGCGCACGGCGGCGGAACTGTACGTCGGAGTTGGCGGTTGCGTCTCGATCGGCGGCAAACCGGCACCGAATAGGTCCGCGACTTGAATGCCTATGGCTACGCCCGCGACGATCGCGCCGGTGTTGAGAAGCGCTGCGAAGAAACGCCCCGACGCTGTCACTGGTGATCCCGTGACACCGTCTTGAAGTGATTGCACCAGTGTCAAACCGGCGAGCAAGACCACGATGCCTGTTGCGATGACCTGGCTGGGCACAATGGTTGTGCCAGCCCGGGCGGCCAGGGTGTAGAACAAGGCGGCGGGCACCGTGGCTACGAAACCGCCGAGGACGCAATGATAGAAGTACGGCAGCTCTTTCTTCCCCAGCCACGCGTTGATCGAGGTGATCAGGGCGGCGGTGAACGCACCCAGCACCGACATGAACCAGTCGCCGCCGAGCAAGATCGAGATGGCCGCGCCCATAATCGACCATCCGGCGATGGAGACCCACAGCGGGTAGGGCGGTTTGGCGTTGTACAGGTCGTCGAGAATCTTCTCCGCCATCTCCGGCGGCGTCGCACCGGCGCGGATCGAGCGGATCAGACGGTCGACTTCCTGGAGTTTGGAGTAGTTCTCCGACATGTCGGACACGACGCGGAACACGCCCACCGGCTGCTTGCGGGCGGTGCCGATCAGCGAGTTGACGGTAATGGTGTTCAGCGTGATGTCCACGTGGCAGTAGTGCAGGCCGTACGACGATGTGACGGCGTGGATCTGCGCTTTCGCGTCCGAACTGGTTGTGCCGTTGGCGATGAGAATCTCGCCGACGCGCGCGCCGATGGTCATCACCGCGGCGACCTGTGCCGGGTCGGTCAGGTCGACGGGCGCGAGCACCGACGGCGGGGGCGACGTGCGGGCTTGGTCAATGGTCGCCACTGGGCCGGAGGAGCGCAACGCCTCCCGCAAGTTCTTCAACACCGTTGTCACACCGACACACTAACTGCCGCGGCAGGTTTCTGTGTGAAAGAACCCGTCTTTTGTCCCCCGGGGTCAGCCCCTTGTATGATTTCGGGTCAGCGCCTGCCGTTTTTGTGCGGGTGCGGTTGCTGGAGTGGCGCAATCGGTAGCGCAACGGTCTTGTAAACCGTAGGTTGCGAGTTCAAGTCTCGTCTCCAGCTCGTTTCTTGCTTATCGACGCCTACGCCGCCGTCGCCCCCACCGTCTCCGCGCCAGCGCGGGGCGGGCCGAACAGTGAACGCATCGCGCCGTACGGGTGTCGGTTATTGGGGCGTTCGTAACCCCTGGGGGAGACCCATACTGGGGTGCCGCCGCGCATTTCGATGCGGCCGCGGGTGGCGCGCTGCGGGTCATCGTCGTTGACGCGGTTGTGGTAGCGGCACAACGGTGCGAGGTTGCCGATGTTGGTTTCCCCGCCGTCTTTCCACGGCGTGATGTGGTGGATTTCGCAGTGGTCGGCGGCGTGCCGGCAGTCGGGGCTGGTGCAGACGGGCTGCGTCGCGGCGGCAAGGTCGCGCTGTTTCTGGTTGGCGAAGCGCTCGTCGCGGTAGAGGTTCACTGCGCCTTCCGTGGGGTGAAATAGGGCGGCCTCGAGACCGCACTCAGGTTTCGCGTGGTAGCGGGCAAGGTACTCGGTGCCGGTGATGGTGGTGCCGTTGGTCAGTCCGAGGGTGACGTCGTCGCCGTGGCCGCTGAGGATCTTCGTCCATTCGGGCAGCGGGATGAGCAACAGTGGTCTGGGCACGGCGTACGGGACTCCGCCGCCGTTGCGTATCAGGTCGAGGAAGCGTTCGAGCAGTTGCCCGGCGACGGGCCGTGTGGCGTCGAGGGCCTTGTTCATCAACGCTGCTTCGAGGTCGGCGATGTCGTGCTCGTCTGCGGTGATGATCATGGTGCGCCGCCCGTGGCGCGAGCCGGAGATGGTGATCCGCTTCTGCGGCGGCGTGTCGGCCCCGGGGAGGAGCTTCTTTACCAGCGCGTTGAGTGCCCGGTAGTCGCCCGCGGATTCGAGCAGCCGCACGCGCAGCTTGTTGCGCGCTTTGGGGCTTTTGATCTTCGCGATCTGGCGCTCAATGAGCGCAAGCTTATCGACGCTCAACCCCCGCCTCCTCGCCACTTCCCCCGCCGTTCTCTGCTTAGCGGGGGAGGTGGTGGGACCGTAGTACGCCTCGTGGACGCGTTTCCAGTTGCGGATGGTTGCTTCGGAGAATCCTGCGCTGAGAAGCTTCTGGCGGTCGAAGTCTTTCAAGTGGTCAAGAGCGTTGGTGGTCAGTGCTGAGATGAGGTTGTCGAGTCCCATGGAGCACACGCTAGACCCCTCAAAACTCCAGGTAAAGGGGCTAAAAAAGCGCGAAGAATCTTCACCTCCGAGGGAACCGGCACTCCCGCGGGCGCTGCTGAAGCGACAATGCGCTGCTCGGCGAGCGTGCGTGACGCGGGCACTAAGAGCGAAAGGGGACGGGCGGGGGCAGAGCTGTGAAAACAAAATTGTGGATAACTTTTTCTATCCACAGGCCCCAGGGTCACTTTTGGCCGCGAGGGAACCGGTTTCGCCGGTGACATGCCCCGGATTGAACACGGACTGAATGCGGATTAGGTGTACAGTGGACGTACAGCAAACGTTCAGCAAGACGTTGTTTACTTGCTCTGGAAACGCGCGTGCTTGTCGCGCGAACGGAAAGAGAGGAACCACCCATGGCTGATACGCCTACCCCGCAGAACGTCAAGGTGCTCGTTGTCGACGACGAGCCGAACATCGTCGAGTTGCTCACCGTTTCCCTGAAGTTCCAGGGTTTTGAGGTCGAGTCGGCCGAGTCTGGCCAGCAGGCTCTCGAGATGGCGCGGGAGCTCAAGCCGGACGCTTACATCCTCGACGTGATGATGCCGGGCATGGATGGTTTCGAGCTGTTGGGCAAGCTGCGTGCGGAGGGCCTCGACGCGCCCGTGCTGTTCCTCACGGCGAAGGACGCTGTCGAGGACCGCATCCACGGCCTGACCATCGGTGCGGATGACTATGTGACCAAGCCGTTCTCGCTGGAAGAAGTCATCACTCGCCTGCGCGTGATTCTGCGCCGCGGCAACGTGACCGAGACCGAGACCGGGGACTCCACGATCCGTTACGCCGACTTGACGCTGAACGACGACACCCACGAAGTCACCAAGGCCGGCGAGATCGTGGAGCTGTCCCCCACGGAGTTCAACCTGCTGCGCTACCTCATGCTCAACGCGGAAGTGGTGCTGTCGAAGGCGAAGATCCTGGACAACGTGTGGCACTACGACTTCGGCGGCGACGGCAACGTGGTGGAGTCCTACATTTCCTACCTGCGCCGCAAGGTTGATCAGGGCGAGCCGCAGCTGATCAACACGGTCCGTGGTGTGGGTTACGTGCTTCGCACGCCGCGCCAGCAGAGCTAGCCGGCCGGGGTTAGCGGAAGGTCTCACAGGGTTAGTCGTTGGAGCGAAGCACCACTTTCACCCGGATCGCGACGGGCCGGGTCTCTCACCTGCGCCTGCGTACCCGCCTGCTGATCATTCTCATGGTGATCTCGGGTCTGGGTCTCGCTGGCATGTCAGTCGCAGTGTGGGGGTTGACCCGCAACCAGATCTACGAGCGTGTCGACACTGACCTGTACCGCGGCCTCGACAGCTGGGGCCTAAGCCGCGGAATGGGCCCGGATGTGACCACCGCATCCAATCTGCCGACGGAGTTCATGCTGATCTATTTCAGCCCCGCCGGAGGGTACAGGATGATGAACACTTCCGACCGCATCCCTGACCTGCCCAATGTCGAGCGCGACCGGATGCCGCACACCGTGCGCGCTCTTCCTGTCGACCCGTCGGGCCCGCAGGAACCCAACCCGCCCATGTTCCGCATCATCGCGATCGAGGCGCCTGACGGGACGATCACCGCGGTAGCCAAACGCCTTGATGGGGAGAGGAGGATGTTGGAGGGGTTGGCGGTGATTTTGGCGTCGATAAGCGTCATTGTGCTGGCGATGATGGGTGCCGCAGGAACGATTTACGTGCGCCGCGCGCTGCTGCCGCTCAAAGAGCTGGAGAATACCGCGATCGCGATTGGCGACGGCGACATCAACCGCCGCGCACCCGCCTGGCCGCGCGACACTGAATACGGCCGGCTGAGCTTCGCAATGAACACCATGGTCAGCCAACTGCAGGAGACCCTCGACGAGTCGCGGCAGAAAGAGGAACAGATGCGCCGCTTCGTTGGCGACGCCTCCCACGAGCTGCGCACCCCACTGACCAGCGTGCGCGGTTACACCGAGCTGTACCGCGCCGGGGCGACCGATGACGCCGACATGGTCCTGTCCAAGATCGACGAAGAGTCCGGCCGCATGAAGCTGCTCGTCGAGGATTTGCTCGCGCTCACACGCGCGGAGGGGGCGCGGCTGAACATGCGCGACGTGGACATGCTCGAACTCGTCTGCTCCGTCGCGGACTCTGCGCGCGCGGCGTTCAGCGGCCGCAACCTGGCCGTGACGCACGAATCCAGCGACATTCCGCTCGTCTCAGGCGACCCAGACCGCTTGCACCAAGTGGTGCTCAACTTGATCAGCAACGCGTTCAAGCACGCGGGCGACGATGCCAACGTCACCGTGACGGTGCGCGACTACCTCGACCGTGTGTACGTCGACGTCGCTGACGATGGCATCGGCATGAGCAAAGAGGACGCCGCGCACATCTTCGAGCGCTTCTACCGCGCCGACACTTCCCGCAACCGCTCCAAGAGCGGCGGCGGGTCAGGGCTGGGGCTGGCGATCACCAAATCGATCGTTGAGCAGCACGGCGGCGCGATCAGTGTGGCTTCGGAGCAGGGCGTGGGCACGAAGTTCACGATCAGCCTGCCAAAGGCGGGCGCGCACACCGACGCCTAGACGGGTTTAGACGCGGCGGCCGTCCTCGCCTGTGCCCAGCTGCTCGCGGAGTTTCGCAGCGGCGTCGTCCATCTTCGCGTCGTCGGTCTCGTCGGCGCGCATGATGTTCTGCAGGCTGTAGCCGGACATGTCGTTGGCGGGGAAGACGTGAATGTGGGCGTGCGGGACCTCGAAACCGGCGATGAGGTAGCCGGCGCGTTCGGACCCGAACGCGTTGATCACGGCTTGGCCGACTTCCTGGGCGATATCGTTGGCGTGCGTCCACGTGTCGCTGTCGAGGTCGGTCCACTTGTCCACTTCTTGCACCGGGACGATCAGCGTGTGGCCGTACGCGACCGGCTCGATGGTGAGGAAGGCGGCGACGTGGTCGTCGCGGTAGACAAAGCGGCCGGGCAGTTCTCCGTCGATGATCTTGGTAAATACTGTGCTCATACCCGCCCAGGGTAGCGATAGAATTGGGCGCATGCGCATCCTTGTTATCGGCTCGGGCGGCCGCGAACACGCCCTTGTACATGCCCTGTCTGGCCACGAGGTTCATGTGGCGCCCGGCAACCCCGGCATGCAGGCGGAGAGGCATGAGGTGCTTGTCGACGATCGCAGTGCCGTCGTCACGCTTGCCCGCGACATCGATGCTGACCTGGTGGTCATTGGCCCTGAGCAACCGCTCGTTGCCGGTGTCGCGGACGCGCTGCGGGAGGCTGGCATTCCTGTGTTCGGACCGTCGCAGGAGGCAGCGCGGCTGGAGGGGTCGAAGGTCTTCGCCAAGGAGGTCATGGCGACTGCGGGCGTGCGTACGGCGCGGTCGAAGCGCGTGACCGATCCGGACCAGGTGAAGGTCGAGCTGAAGAACTTCGGCCCCAACTTCGTGGTGAAGGATGACGGGCTCGCCGGCGGCAAGGGCGTCGTGGTCACTGATGATGTCCGCGAGGCTGTCGCGCACGCTAAGGCCGTTATCGCCGACGGTAACCCAGTGCTGCTGGAGACGTTCCTGTCTGGGCCGGAGGTGTCGCTGTTTTGCCTTGTCGACGGCGAGACTGTCGTCCCCTTGCTGCCCGCTCAGGACAACAAGCGTGCCTACGACAACGACGAAGGCCCCAACACTGGCGGCATGGGCGCGTACGCTCCGCTGCCGTGGCTACCGGAGGACGGTGTGCAGCGCATCGTCACTGAGGTCGTCGAGCCGGTCGCGCGCGAGATGGTGCGCCGCGGCACCCCGTACTCGGGACTGCTGTACGCCGGGTTGGCGTGGGGTGCCGATGGCCCGTCGGTGGTGGAGTTCAACGCGCGCTTCGGTGACCCGGAGACCCAGGCCGTGCTCGCCCTGCTGGACACCCCGCTCGCGGATGTCCTGTACGCCACCGCCACCGGCGCCCTCGCCGACCTTCCGCCGCTGAAGTGGAAGGACGGCTACGCCGCGACCGTCGTGCTGGCCGCGGAGGGCTACCCGGAGTCGCCGCGCAAGGGCGACCCGATCACCACATCCGACCCCACGCTTCTCGACGATCCTTCCCGCGTCCTCCACGCCGGCGTCGCCGCACCCGCTACCTCTACCGACGATGCTGCGGCGCGATACGTCTCTGCGGGCGGTCGCGTGCTCAACGTCGTCGGCACCGGCGCCACTCTTGCCGACGCTACCGCAGACGCCTACCGCACCATCGAGCAGATCGAGCTGCCCGGCTCCTTCTACCGGAAGGACATTGCCTGCAAGGCAGTCGACGGCGAGATCTCGGTCTAGCTCTCCGCTTCGCCTGCTTTTGGCCGGTGGGGCGGCGGACCGGGTCTAAACTGGCAGGCGTGACTACCCCGAATAGCAAGCCAAAGAACGCCAACGTCCTGTCCAACCGATACGCTTCGCCGGAGATGGCGCAGCTGTGGAGCGCCGAGCACAAGATCGTCCTCGAGCGTCAGCTGTGGATCGCAGTCATGCGTGCCCAGCGCGACCTGGGCATCGATGTGCCGGAGGATGCCATCGCGGCGTACGAGGCTGTGGTGGACCGTGTCGATCTGGACTCCATTGCGGAGCGGGAGCGCGTGACGCGCCATGACGTCAAGGCACGCATCGAGGAGTTCAACGCTCTCGCTGGCCACGAGCACATCCACAAGGGCATGACCAGCCGTGACTTGACGGAAAATGTCGAGCAGCTGCAGATCTACCGCTCGTTGGAGCTGGTGCGCGGCCGTGCGATCGCGGTGCTCAACGCGATCGGCAACCGGGCGGCGGAGTACCGCTCGCTTGTCATGGCGGGCCGGTCTCACAACGTTGCGGCGCAGGCAACGACGTTGGGCAAGCGTTTCGCCTCAGCTGCCGACGAGATCCTCGTCGCCCTAGACCGCATCGAGGACCTGTTGGGCCGCTACCCGTTGCGCGGCATCAAGGGGCCGATGGGCACGGCGCAGGACATGCTCGATCTCGTCGGCGGGGATGAAGAGAAGCTCAACCAGCTCGAGGGCGCCGTCGCTGAGCATCTCGGTTTTGAGCGCGTCTTTGATTCTGTGGGCCAGATCTATCCGCGTTCGCTGGATTTCGACGCGGTATCTGCGCTGGTGCAGCTCGGCGCCGGCCCGTCCAGCCTGGCTACGACGATCCGTCTCATGGCCGGCAACGAGACGGTCACTGAGGGGTTCAAGGAGGGGCAGGTCGGTTCGTCGGCCATGCCACACAAGATGAACGCCCGTTCCTGCGAGCGCGTCGGAGGGTTCCAGGTAATTCTGCGTGGCTACCTCACCATGGTCGGTGATTTGGCGGGCCAGCAGTGGAACGAGGGCGATGTGTTCTGCTCGGTCGTGCGCCGCGTTGCGCTTCCGGACGCTTTCTTCGCCATCGACGGCATGATGGAGACTTTCCTGACCGTCCTCGCGGAGTTCGGCGCTTTCCCGGCGATGATCACTCGCGAGCTTGACCGCTACTTGCCGTTCTTGGCCACGACGAGGATTCTCATGGCGTCAGTACGCGCTGGCATCGGCCGCGAAACAGCGCACGAAGTGATCAAGGAGCACGCTGTCGCGATGGCGCTGGACATGCGTGAAAATGGTGCGGAGCAGAACCTCATTGAGAGGCTTGCTAGCGACGACCGTCTCCCCCTGACCCACCACGACCTCGAAGCAGCCCTGGCTGACCGCCACGCCTTCATCGGCGCAGCCGAGTCGCAAGTGGACAACGTGCTCGACCGCATCCAGGTCTGGGCACAGAAATACCCCGAGGCGGCGGGTTACGCCCCGGGGGACATTCTGTAGCAGCTGCGGGTGCTGCAATGACCGGTGCTGCGTCGGCGCAGCACCGGCGGGATTTACTCGAAGTAGACCTTGCCGTTGGGGAAGGTGGAGTCGGACTTGCCGAAGTTCATCTCAACGCCGGTGGCTTCGAGACCGGCGCCGCTGGACTCGGTGAAGGTGATGGTGGCACGCTTGTACTCCTTGCCTTCCTGCATGTCCTTGGTACTGGAGGGCATGCGGTCGGACTCGTGAATACCGCAGAGGGTCTCGTTGTCGCCGGAGATGTAGTTGGCTTGGCGGCCCTGCGGGCCGGTCGGGCTGAATCTCGGCGGGGTGAAGATCTCGGAGTCCTTGGCGGCGTCGCTCTCGCCGGCGCCGAGGTACTTGATGGTGGCGATGAAGCACTTGAAGCCGGTGTAGTCCTGGCCGGTCAGGCCGCCGCCGGCGTTGGTCTGGACCTCGTCGACGGTCATCTCCTTAGCGGGGTCGACGGTGACCTCGAAGAACAGCGGGGTCTCGGACTCGTAGCCGGGCAGGACGATGTCGACGGGCTCGCCCAGCTTGGCCTTGTCGCCGTCGTTGGCGGGGCTGAAGCCGGCGGGTGCGCCGGGGTATTCGGAGTTGGAGGATCCGGAGGTCCCCTCCGTGCTGGGCTCTTCGCTCTCAGCGGAGGCGGGGCCTTCTTCGGCACCTTCGTCGGTGGTGTTGTCTTCACCTTCGGTGGACTCCTCGTTGCCCGATGGGCCGAACGGAAGCTCCATCATGGAGCAGCCGCTCAGCGTCAGTGCGGAGGCAGTGAGGACGGACAGCAGTGCAGGGCGAACGGTTTTGTGTGTGATCTGGGTCATGGCGGTAATTATAAACAGTTTTAGTTGCGTCGCTGACTAACTGAATTTTTCCCACTCATTTTAAATAGTGGAGGCTAAGTTTTTCCCGGGCGTGCACACGACGCACGCCCTTCCATGAAGGCCGGTGGTGGGACGTGGGAAAGTGAACCGGCGTAGAGTCGCCAGCATGCGTCCTGAGCTTTCTGACTACAAGCATTTGTCTGCCGGCAAGGTCCGCGAGATCTACGAGATCAACGCGGACACCTTGCTCATGGTGGCCACTGACCGGATCTCAGCTTTCGATTATTCTCTCGACCCGGAGATTCCCGACAAGGGCAAAATCCTTACACTGACCAGTGCGTTCTTCTTTGACCTGCTCGCGGAGTTCCCGAATCACCTCGCCGGCCCGTTGGATGACGGGAGGATTCCGGAGGATGTGCTGGGGGGTTCTTTCGTCGTGAAGCGGTTGGACATGGTGCCGTTCGAATGCGTGGCGCGCGGGTACCTGACTGGCTCGGGCAAGAAGGAATATGACGCGACGGGCTCGGTGTGTGGCGTTGAGTTGCCCGACGGCTTGGTGGAGGCGTCGAAATTGCCGGAGCCGATTTTCACGCCGGCGACGAAGGCGGAGCAGGGCGACCACGATGTCAACGTCAGCTACGACTACATGGCGCGGGAGCTCGGCGAGGACTTGGCGTCGCGGCTGCGCGAGACAACGCTGGCGATTTACACGAAGGCGGCGCAGTACGCGGAGTCGCGCGGGATCATTCTCGCGGACACGAAGTTTGAGTTCGGGCTCGATGACAACGGCACGCTGGTGCTTGCCGACGAAGTTCTCACCCCGGACTCCTCCCGCTACTGGCCCGCGGATTCCTATAAGGAAGGGGAGGCGCAGCCGAGCTTCGACAAACAGTACGTGCGCAATTGGCTGAGCCAGAAGTCCGGCTGGGATGCGGATAGCGGCACACCGCCGCCGGAGCTGCCGGGCTCGGTGGTGGAGGCCACCCGCGAGCGCTACATCGAGGCCTACGAGCGTCTGAGCGGAAAGAAGTTCATCTAGATGCAGCAACCTAAAGCAGCGAAGCACCCCGTCACCCGCAGTTTCCACGGTCGCGATTTCGTCGACGACTACGAATGGATGCGCGACAAGGACAATCCGGAGACCATCGCGTACCTGGAGGCGGAAAACGCGTACACGCAGGAGCAAACGGCGCACCTGACCGAGCTCACCGACGCGATTTACGGCGAGATCAAGTCGCGCGTCAAAGAGACCGACATGTCCGTGCCGCAGCGCCAGGGCGACTGGTGGTACTACGGCCGCACGGAGGAAAGCAAGGATTACGGCATCAGCTGCCGCGTGCGTGTCGACGATTCCACCGACCCCTGGACCGCCCCCACCCTTCCCGCTGACGGCTCGGGTCTGCCGGGCGAGCAGACCATCCTCGATGGCAACGCTCTCGCCGAGGGCCACGACTTTTTCTCCATGGGCGCGTCGAGTGTGACCACATCGGGCCGCTACCTGGCGTACTCGGTGGACACGGCTGGTGACGAGCGCTTCGACCTGCGCATCAAAGACCTCGAAACGGACGAGCTGCTCGGCGACGTCATTCCGGGCGTCTTCTACGGCGCTACGTGGGCGGGGGAGAACTACCTCTTCTACACGCGTGTCGACGACGCGTGGCGCCCCCACCAGATCTGGCGCCACCGCCGCGGCACTGACGCTGCCGATGACGTGCTGGTCTACCAAGAGGATGACGAGAAGTTCGGTGTCGCCATCACCGCCGACCGGTCCGAGCGCTACCTGTTCCTCATTGCTTCGTCAACGCTGACGTCGGAGAACCGAGTGCTGCCGATGTCCGACCCCGAGGGCGAGTTCCAGCTGCTGTGGCCGCGCGAACCCGGCGTGGAGTACTTCGTCGACCTGGCCGTCCTTGGTGGCGCAGGCGATGGTGGGGACGCGGGTGCAAGCGGAGGGCGCGAGCACTGGGTGATCACGCATAACGCGCACGGCCCGAACTTCGCCGTCGGCACGTGCCGGGTGCCGGACGCGTCGGGCGCGGTGTCAAGCGCAGCAGCTGGTGCGCTGCCGCCGCTCCGAGAGCTCGATGAGCTCATCGCGCATGACGACGAGCGCCGCATCGAAGGCACCGACGTCTACCGCGACTTCATGTTCCTCGCTTATCGACGCGGCGGCATCGGCCGCCTCGCCGTCGCCGACCTCACCGGCGACGCAACCGGCGACGCAACCGGTGCCGCAGACGGTGGGTTCGGGGAGTTCAGGGAGCTGAAGTTCTCCGAGGAGCTCTACACTGCCGGGCTCGGCGGCCACCCGGAATGGGACACCCCCGTGGTGCGCGTGACCTATGGGTCTTACACACAGCCGTCGCAGGTGCTGGATTACCGCGTCTCTACGGGCGAGTTCACGTGGCTCAAAGAGCAAGAGGTCGAAGGCGGCTACGACCCCTCCGACTACATCGCGCAGCGCATGTGGGCCACGGCCGCCGACGGGACGAAGGTTCCGATGTCGGTGGTGAGGAGGCGGGATGTCGAGGTGGGCGTCGACAAGCACAAGCCGTGCTTGCTCTATGGGTACGGTTCCTATGAAGCATCGATGGACCCGGGCTTTTCCGTTGCACGCCTGAGCCTGCTCGACCGCGGCATGGTGTGGGTGTGCGCCCACGTGCGCGGCGGCGGCGAAATGGGCCGGCTGTGGTACGACCACGGCAAAGGCCTAGAAAAGATGAACACGTTCACCGACTTCATCGCCTGCGCCGACACCCTCGTGGAGGCGGGAGTGACCAGCTACGACCAGCTCGTCGCCGAAGGCGGTTCCGCCGGAGGCATGCTCATGGGTGCAGTGGCGAACCTTGCGCCGGAAAAATTCGCCGGCATCCAGGCGATCGTGCCGTTCGTCGACCCGCTGACCTCGATCCTCATGCCGGAACTGCCGCTCACCGTCGGCGAATGGGAAGAATGGGGCGACCCGTACCACGACCCAGAGGTCTACGACTACATGGCGGCCTACGCCCCATACGAGAACATCGAGCCCAAAGACTACCCGGACATCCTCGCCGTGACCAGCATTAACGACACGCGCGTGCTGTATGTGGAGCCGGCGAAATGGATCGCGAAACTACGCGACACCGCCACCGGCGGACACTTCCTGCTCAAGACCGAAATGGCGGCCGGGCACGGCGGCGTATCGGGCCGGTACGCGAAGTGGAAACAGACCGCGTTCGAGTACGCGTGGACGCTCGCGACCGCAGGCGCGGTGGAAACCTCGGACGCGGCCGAGACCGCTGTGGAATAATAAGTGCCTATGCCCGGCTACCTGCTTGTCTCCGTCTCGTCGATTTTTGACGAGACACGCAAAGACGTCCAGAAGCTCGTAGCCGACCTGGATGCGCGGCACATTCCGGTGTCGCTGCTGGTGGCGCCGCACATCGATAAGAAGTGGCACTTGGCGAAGGACAAATCGACCCGCAGCTGGCTGCACGACCAGATGGGGGCCGGACGGGGCTTGATTCTCAACGGATTCGACCAGCCGGTGCAGGGCCGCCGCGCGGAATTCGCCGCGCTAGAAGAGCACGAAGCACGGCTGCGTCTCAAAGGCGCGACCCGGCAGATGGCGAAACTCGGCTTCGAACTGGACACTTTCGCGCCGCCGCGCTGGCGGATGTCGGAAGGCACGCTCGTCGCGCTGCAGCACTTCGACTTCCGGCTCGCCGCGTCCGAGCGCGGGATTCACTTCCTGCGCAGCGGCGACATCGAATACGCCCGCAACCTGTCCGTCGGCGAAGGCTTCGGTGCGGCGGGCTGGTGGCGCCGTAACGTCATCAACGCGGCGGTGCGCAGCGCCAAGCGCGGCAACACGGTGCGTTTGTCGGTGTCAGGGCGCAACTTGGACTCGAAAAAGGTCCGCAACGACTTCGTCCAAGCCGCCGTCGAAGCCGCGGGCGAAGGACTGAAACCGGTGAACTACCGGGACTTGAAGAAGCCTAAGCGGTGATCCGGCGCCGCTGCGCGCCCCCGATGACGCGGCAGAGAAGGTAAATGCCGAACGAAATGAACGCGACGAACACGCTCACCGACACACCCGGGGCCAGCGACAAGATCATTCCGCCGACAGCGGCTGTCTCGGCGAAGAGGACCGACCACCACACCGCGTGAACAGGGTTCGCCGTGATGTGGGAGGCGGCCGCGCCGGGTGTGATTAGCAGCGACATGACCAGCAGCGCGCCGACGATCTGCACCGACTGCGCCGACGCGATGCCGACGAGCACCGCGAACGTGACCGACATCGCCCGCACCCGCACACCTGACGCGGCCGCCATGACGGGGTCGGCCGAAGCATAGAGCATCGGCCGCCACAGCACCGCCACCGCGACAACGACGAACACGGTCGTGGCGGCCAGGATCACGAGGTTCTGCCCCGACACGCCCACAATCTGCCCCGTCAGAAGCGACAACGCTCGGTTGGAGTTGCCGGGGTAAAGGTGGATGAACAGGACGGATAAGCCCATGCCGAAGCTCATCACCACGCCGACGGCGGAGTCCTGCTGGCCCTTAAACCCCAGCGCCGCCAGCACGATCGCGGCGACAACCGCGCCAGCGACCGCCCCGACGCCGACGTTCAGGCCGAACAGCAGCGCGGCTGAGGCGCCCATGAGCGCTAGTTCGGACGTCGCGTGGACGGAAAACGACATCTGGCGCAGCACGATCAGCGGCGCCATGACGCCGGAGAGCACGCCGAGCAGCGCGCAGGCGACGAGCGTGGCTTGAACGAAGTCGAGGGCGAGCAGGTCCCGGGTAGTCTCAAAGAATTCGGCCATCACAGCACCACCATTCGGCCGTTGGCTTCGACGACGTCGACATGCGTGCCGTAGAGCTCGCTGAGCACATCCGAGCGCATGACCTCGCCGACAGCGCCGACGACGTGGCCTTCCGGCCCCAAATACAGCACCCGGTCGACGACGCCCAGAAACGGGTTGATGGAGTGCGTCACGCACAGCACGGCGGCGTCGAGGCTGGCCAGGCGGTCGACGGTCTGCCGTTCGCGGGCGGGGTCGAGGGAGAGGAGGGGCTCGTCGGCAAGCACAAGCTCAGGTTGTTTCGCCAGCGCCTGTGCTTGACGGATGAGTTGCTGCTGGCCGCCGGAGAGCAGACCGACCCGTTTGTCGGCGAAGCTCGACGCGCCGACGGAGACGAGCAGCTCCTCGACAGCGTCGCGCGACGGCCGACGCGAGTGCGACAGCGCCAGCGACACCAAGTCGCGGCCTCGCACGGGCAGGTCCTGCGGAAACATCTGTTGCTGGGGGATGAAGCCGGTGCGGCCGCGGACGTCGATCGTGCCGGCGGTGAGGCGGCGCGTGCCCAAGATGGTGTGCAGCAGCGTCGATTTGCCCACGCCGTTGGGGCCGAGGACGGCGATGAATTCGCCGCGCTCGGCAGTCAGGTCGAGTCCCGACCACAAGGGCGCGACGGCGGCGCCGGTGAACTGCGCAATCACGTGGGGCAGCTTAACCGACGAAGCGGTCGATTTCGGCCTCGGGGCGTGGCTCGGCCTTTTCCACAACGGCGGCGATCTCGTCGACGACCTGCTCGAAGTAGTCGAGGAAGTTCATGCCCGCCGGCGGGGTTTCGCGGATTTCCACGATGGGCACGTTGTTCTTCTTCGCGGCCTCCACTAGGCGCTGGGTGGCGCCGTTGGTGCTTTGCGGGTTGACCACGAGGAAGTCGATCAGGCCGCTTTCAATCTCCTCGAGGAAGTCCGCGACGGCTTGCACCGGCGGCTCTGTGTGGTTGAGCGACGCCAGCAGGTACGGCTCGGGGGTGATGTCGTGCAGCTCGGTGCCCCAGATCAGCGGCGCGGCGATCGTCTCGGTCATCCCGATGTGCACGTGCGGCATCGCGTTCAGGCGCTGCTCAATCTCACCCATTCGCTTTTCGACGCTCCCCGCATCCCCACCAACCCTTTCCTCCACCTGCTTAGCCACATTCTTGACCTTGGCCGGGGACATCCAGACGTGCT
Source organism: Corynebacterium sp. CCUG 70398 (assembly GCF_024454055.1). Taxonomy (NCBI): domain Bacteria; kingdom Bacillati; phylum Actinomycetota; class Actinomycetes; order Mycobacteriales; family Corynebacteriaceae; genus Corynebacterium; species Corynebacterium sp. CCUG 70398. The sequence continues at coordinate 24,392 of NZ_JAGPYZ010000008.1, read as the reverse complement.
CGAGCTCGTCGATGCTGCCGGGCAGGGTCGTGAACGTGTGGCCGCCGTGGTCGTGCCCCTCGTGCGCGTGGTCGCCGTGATCATGGCCGTCGTGGTCGTGCTCGTGGTCGCCGTGGACGTGATCGTGGTCGCCGTGCTCGTGGTCGCCGTGGAAGTGCAGCGGGACGGCGTGAATGATGCGGTCTTGTTCGGCGACGGTGTAGAGGGTGTCATCGTAATGCCCGCCGTTGGCGACGAGGGTGCCGGCTTCCTTCACGCGGGCGAGGTCGCGGGCGGTGGGTTCGAAGTAGTGGGGGTCGAGGGAGGCGTCGTTAATAATGGCGTCGACGTCGGTGCCGGTGACGGCGGAGGCGACGTCGGCCCACACGTTGGTCGTCGCAACAATATCGGCGGGGTCGGCGGCATTGGCGGAGTCGGAGCTAGCCGCGCCGCCGGCGGGGTCTGCAGAGTCGGTGGTGCTGGAGCAGCCGACGAGCGCGGCGCCGGCCAACGCGGCGGCGGAAAAGATAGAGAGGGTGGACTTGAGGGGCAGGGTAGATGTGCCGCGGGTGCGGCGGCGGGTGTGTTTCATGGTGAATATCCAACCAGTGTTGAAAACGGATTTCAATTCGTTCAGGAATATTCGGGCGGGTTTTCGGGCTGTGGAGTGTGTGGCGACGTCGGATATACTGGCCGAGTGTTTTCGCTGTCGTCAGGTGGCGTTTTGTTGTTTCTACTTCGCGGAGGATTCTCATGGCACGTGTCGTCGTCAATGTCATGCCCAAGGCTGAAATTTTGGACCCGCAGGGTCAGGCTGTGCACCGTGCGCTGGGGCGTATCGGTGTCGGCGGTGTCACGGATGTGCGCCAGGGCAAGCGTTTCGAGCTTGAGGTGGAGGATTCCGTGACGGACGAGGAACTTCAGCGCGTGGCCGAGACGCTGCTGGCCAACACGGTTATCGAGGACTTTTTCATCGTCCGGGAGGAAGCTAAGTGACCGCGACGATCGGAGTGATCACGTTCCCGGGCACGCTTGACGACGTCGACGCTGTCCGCGCCGTCCGCAACGGCGGCGCCGAACCGAAGCCGTTGTGGCACGCCGACGAGGACTTGACCGGGGTGGACGCGGTGATCGTGCCCGGCGGGTTTTCCTACGGCGACTACCTGCGTTCGGGCGCGATCGCGGCGATGGCGCCGATGATGCGCGCTGTCGTGGACGCGGCGAATAAGGGCATGCCGGTGCTGGGGATTTGCAACGGTTTCCAGATCCTCACGGAGGCGGGCCTGCTGCCGGGCGCGCTGACGCGCAATGAGGGGCTGCACTTCCACTGCGTGGACACCTACCTCGAGGTGGCCAACACCGAGACTGCGTGGACGAATGAGTTCACCTCCGGCTCCAAGATTCTTGTTCCGGCGAAGCACGGCGAGGGTCGCTTCCAGGCCGACCAGGCCACCATTGACGAGCTCGAGGCAGAAGGTCGCGTCGTGTTCCGCTACACGGACAACTTCAACGGCTCGATCAATTCCATTGCGGGTGTCACCAGTAAGAATCGTCGTGTGGTGGGGGTTATGCCGCACCCGGAACATGCCGTCGATACGCTCACGGGCCCGTCGACCGATGGCCTGGGGCTGATCCGCTCGGCGCTCAACGAGATTTCCAAGATTGGAGCGTAACTGTGGCCGTACACAATGACACCGTCGAGGCCGCGAAGGCATCGCCTGAGCAGGAGCAACCGTACGCCGCGCTGGGCCTGAAAGATGACGAATACGCTCGCATCCGCGAGATTCTCGGCCGCCGCCCCACCGATGCGGAGCTGACCGTGTACTCCGTGATGTGGTCGGAACACTGCTCCTACAAGTCGTCGAAAGTGCACCTGCGCTACTTCGGCGAGACGATGACCGAAGAGATGGGCGCGAAGTTGCTCGCCGGCATCGGTGAGAACGCCGGTGTGGTCGACATTGGTGACGGCAACGCGGTGACCTTCCGCGTTGAGTCCCACAACCACCCCAGCTACGTGGAGCCCTACCAGGGTGCGGCGACCGGTGTTGGCGGCATCGTGCGCGACATTATGGCGATGGGTGCCCGCCCGATCGCGGTCATGGACCAACTGCGCTTCGGTCCGGCTGACGCGGAAGACACGAAGCGAGTTCTGCCGGGTGTGGTGTCCGGCATCGGCGGCTACGGCAACTCGCTGGGCCTGCCCAACATCGGTGGTGAGACCTGCTTCGACGAAACCTACGCAGGTAATCCGCTGGTCAACGCACTGTGCGTGGGCACCCTCAAGGTCGAGGACCTCAAGCTCGCCTTCGCGTCCGGTAAAGGCAACAAGGTCATGCTGTTCGGCTCGCGCACCGGCCTCGACGGCATTGGCGGCGTGTCCGTCCTCGCCTCTGAGAGCTTCGAAGATGGTGCGGAGCGCAAGCTGCCCGCCGTGCAGGTCGGTGACCCCTTCGCGGAGAAGGTGTTGATCGAGTGCTGCCTCGAGCTCTACGCCGCTGACGTCGTCGTGGGCATCCAGGATCTAGGCGGTGCGGGACTGGCTTGCGCCACCTCCGAGCTGGCTGCTGCCGGCGACGGCGGTATGCGCGTCAACCTCGACGCTGTCCCGTTGCGCGCAGAGAATATGACTGCCGCAGAAATCCTCGCTTCCGAGTCGCAGGAGCGCATGTGCGCTGTCGTCGCGCCCGAGAACGTCGAGCGTTTCAAGGAGATCTGCGCCAAGTGGGACGTCAACTGCGCTGAGATTGGTGAGGTCACCGGCGAGGGCGACCGCCTAGTCATCGAGCACAACGGTGAGGTCGTCTTCGACGCTCCGCCGTCCACGATCGCCGACGAAGCCCCAGTCTACGACCGTCCCTGGGCTCGTCCGGAGTGGATGGATGAGGTGCAGGTGGCTGGTGACGTCGATAAGCAGGAAGACCTGGCGGACGCATGGCTGAAGATGGTCGCATCGCCGGCATTGTGCTCGCGCGATTGGATCACCGAGCAGTACGACCGCTACGTGCGCGGCAACACGGTGCAAGCGCGCCACGCGGACTCCGGCGTTTTGCGTATCGACGAATCCACCCGCCGCGGTGTCTCCGTCTCCGCCGACGCGTCCGGGCGCTACACCTACCTCGACCCCAACATGGGTGCACGGCTGGCGCTGGCTGAGGCCTACCGCAATGTCGTGGTCACCGGCGCACGCCCGGTCGCTGTGACCAACTGCCTCAACTTCGGCTCGCCGGAGAACCCCGACGTGATGTGGCAGTTCCGCGAGGCAGTCCACGGGCTTGCCGACGGCGCAGTAGAACTGAACATTCCCGTCTCCGGCGGCAACGTGTCCTTCTACAACCAGACTGGAGGCACCCCGATCCTGCCGACGCCGGTCGTCGGTGTGCTCGGCGTGATGGACGACGTGGCTGCATCCGTCAGCCCGCGCGTGGTCAATAACGGCGAGTCCGAGATCCTCGTGCTGCTGGGCGAGACCCGCGACGAGTTCGGCGGCTCCGTCTGGCAGGAGATCTCTGGTGCGCCGCTGCGCGGCCTGCCGCCGCAGGTCGACCTGGCCAACGAGGCGCGCCTGGCCGAATTCTTCGCGCCCGAATCCCCAGCCGCCGAAGATTCGGATCGCCCAGACGGTTCACCCGCCCGCGGCCTCACCGCCGCCCACGATTTGTCCGAAGGCGGGCTGGCGCAGGCTGTCTTCGAGATGATCAAGGAGACCGAGAAGGGCGCGCAGCTGGATCTGTCCGGCGTGCACGAAGACGCATTCACCGCGCTGTTCTCCGAGTCCGCTTCCCGCGTGCTCGTCGCGTGCAGCCCGGACCGCGTCGACCGCGTTGTCGCCGACGCCACCGAGCTGGGCATTCCGGTGGCCATTGTCGGCTCGACGAACCTTTCCGGTGACATCACGTTCGCTGACGGCACCGCAGCCGCCGGTCAGAGCGTATCTGTCGCGGCGCTGCGTGACGCGTGGTCGGCGACACTGCCTGGCCTGTTCGCGCACGCCGACGCCCCGAACTCTGCGGTGTAAACGCAGGGCTTTAACCGCATACTCCCCGGTACCCGCCTCACTTCGCAAGAGCGGTGGCCGGGGAGTTTCCTTTTCACGCAACGGGAAGTCCTGGCTGCATGTGACTAGGAGCGACAGGGCGGTTAGCCGCAGTGCGAATCGAACGCACGTTCGACGATAGGGCAAGTCGTGTCGGGCAGAGGTTTTAAAGTGCAAAAACCAATCCACTTGAACGTAGCTAAGGAGGGGCTTGAAGTGGATCTGAACAGTAAGCCGCCTTTCTCGAAGGGCGATATGAAGCGAGCCGGGAAAGCGCTCATGGCGGGCGAGGGTCTGGATGTTGAGAAGTACGCGGAGATCGTGGCCTGGCACCAGGACCTAATCGTGCTTATACGTGAAACGTGTGAGGGCGTGATCGCTCGCTACCAGGAAGAATATGGTGATAGCGACCATCTTCATTCAATTTCACGTGTGTTTGGCAGCGATCGCACGAAGAGCAAAGACACGCTCACCGCAAAGCTGGGACGTATCGGAATGAGTCTTGATTCGATACAGGATTTTGCAGGTGTCAGATACGATATCGAGGCGGGTTTGACCGCGCAAACTTATCTAGCTGGCCGTTTTGAATCTGTATTCTCTGACATGGGTGCCTCGGTGAATGTGCGTGATTACCGTCAGGACACCCAGCAGGGGTATCGCGCCATTCATCTTTGGTTGCGTATGCCAGCTGGCCGAGTGGAGATTCAACTCCGGACGTCATTGCAATCACGCTGGGCCAGCCTGAACGAGTTTCTTGGAGACAAAGTCGGGCGCTCGATCCGTTATGAGGAGCCTCAGGAGAGTGACTTCCCTGAATTGTTCGCGATCATTGAAAGGGTGCGTTTCTTCTCTGAAGCAATCCGGTCCATCGAGGAAAGGCGCGAGATGTTGCTGCGGGATCTGAGTGTGCAAGCAGATATCGCGGATGCTCTCGTTCTGCGCAACCTGCAGCGATCTGACCAAGAGACGGCAGAGATACTAGAATTGATGGCCGTAACCAGTTCCGAAATTGCCTACTTAGAAGCGAAACCTGCCTCACAGATGAAGGAGGGGGATGACTCATGATCGCCTATCTGATCGAGTACCACCGTCCAACGGGACGGCTCAATCTGACCCCGTATGAGGATGCTCATGAAGCATCGCGCGAGTGCATCCGTTTGGAAACAGAGCGGACTGACCCCGATCTTGAACTGGTCGTGATTCGTTCGGACAACATTGAGACTTTGCGCAGTACGCACGCCCGGTTCTTCATGGGTGAAGATGCTGTCATCCACGATCTCGTCCCCGCGAACGCCTAACGGCCAAACCAATCAAACAGGCCGGGGCTGGAGCGCTGCGAACCAGCGTTCAGGCCCCGGTCTTCCTGCTGCCAGAAACGTACGGGCTGGCCGTCTAGTCGATGGTCTGGCGGGCCGGGTTCGGCTCGACCAGCGGCATCGGCGCGTACTTCTGGCGCAGGTCCTGCAGGATCTGCGTGTGCTCCCAGAGGGCCTTGTCCTCGTCGGTGACGGGGGTGAACTGGCGGGCGGGCAGGGGGGTACCGTCCATGTCGACGGCCATGTAGGTGAAGGTGGCATGGATGGCGGTGGCCAGATTGTCGCGGCCGCCGCGGGGGTCGCCGGCGCGCACGTGCGTGGTCACGTTCATGGATTTGTTGCCGGTGCGTGTCATGCGCGCGTCGACTTCGATGAGGTCACCGATGGAAATGGGCTTGTAGAAGCGGATGCCGCCGGCGTAAACGGCGAAGGTGCGTTCGCCGGACCATTCCATGGTGCAGGAGGTGCCCACGGAGTCGATCCATTCCATGGCGGTGCCGCCGTGGACTTTGCCGCCCCAGTTGATGTCGGTGGGTTTTGCCATGAAGCGGTGGATGATGCGCGGGGCGTCGGAGTCGCCGTCGTAGGACTGCTTGAGCATTTCGGTTTCGATCTCGTCGCGCAGCTGGATGCGGGATTTCGCGGCTTCCTGGACGCGGCGTTCCTCGTCGGTGGTGGGCACGAAGGCGGGCACGGGCATGGATTTGCCGGTCTCGGGGTTCTTGGCCACGAAGATGACTAGGCAGTCGCAAGCACGGGTGAACACGCCTTCGCGCGGGTCGGCGGAGAGCACTTCGTTGACGATGTGCATGGAGGAACGCCCAGTCATGGCGATGCGGGAGCGCACCTCGACGATGTGGCCGGACGGGATGGGGCGGGTGAAGTGGATGTGGCCGACGTAGGCGGTCACGCAGTAGGTCGCAGACCACTGGACGGCGCAGGCGTAGGCGGCTTTATCGATCCATTCGAGCACGCGGCCGCCGGAGACTCCTTGGGATCCGGCGAGAACAACGTCGGTGGGAGCGGCCATGAAGCGCAGGGTGATGGAGGGGTCTTTGGTCGGCGTTACCTTCTCGGTCATTGCTCTGACTTTAGTCCTTGCTGGGTAAGCAGGCTGAGTCGGCCTAGGATGGGCGCCATGGCTCCGAAGAATGATCCTGTTGCGACGCGTGCGGCTGTTGAGGCGGTGCGCGGGTGGATCGAGGATCCGTCGCAGCCGCGTCCTCCGCGCGCCCAGCTCGCAGATGCTTGTCGACGCACCGCCCGCGCCCTCGCCGACGAACTCCCCGGTCACACTGTGGAAGTTCGGGTCCCACCGTTCGTGGCGGTGCAGTGCGTGGAAGGGCCGAGGCACACCCGCGGGACGCCGCCGAATGTGGTGGAGATGGCTCCGGAGGTGTGGCTGCAGCTGGCGACGGGGCAGGCTGAGTTTGCGGAAGCGGTCGCTGACGGCCGGGTGAGCGCCTCCGGTTCGCGGGCCGGTGACGTGGCTGCGGGCCTGCCGGTGGTGAGGTTCTGATTGCCCCTCTACGCGGGTGATCCACTAAAGTTATGCAGGTGCAGAACCCGATGCTGAATCTGGAAGCAGACGAGCCCGAGCCACGCGAAGAATGCGGTGTGTTCGGGGTGTGGGCGCCCGGGGAGGACGTGTCGAAGCTGACGTACTTCGGCCTGTTCGCCCTCCAGCACCGCGGCCAGGAGGGTGCCGGCATCGCGGTGGGCGACCAGGGGCGCATCGTGGTCTTCAAGGACAGCGGACTGGTCTCCCAGGTTTTCGATGAGGCGATCCTCGACGCGTTGCAGGGCGACGTGGCGATCGGCCACACCCGCTATTCCACAGCTGGTGCGCAGAGCTGGGAGAACGTCCAGCCGATGTTCCGGACCTCGCCGAACGGCACCGATGTGTCGTTGGCGCACAACGGCAATCTGACGAACTACGCGACACTGCGCGATGCGGCCGTCGACCGCAAGCTCGTCCCGCGCGACGGCGTTGACGGGCAGGGTTCTTCGTCCGACACGGCTGTTGTCAGTGCCTTGCTTGCCGACGGAGTGACCGGCGAGCGCACCCTGCTCGATTCCGCCCGCGAACTGCTGCCGCAGATTAAGGGCGCTTTCTGTCTGGTGTTCACCGACGGCCACACGTTGTACGCTGCCCGTGACCCGCACGGTGTGCGCCCGCTGTCGCTCGGCCGACTGGAGAAGGGCTGGGTCATCGCCTCTGAAACGTCAGCGCTGGACATCACGGGCGCTTCTTTCGTGCGCGACATCGAGCCTGGCGAGCTCATTGCGATCGACGCCTCCGGCATCCACACCGAGCGCTACGCCGAGCCGACGCCGAAGACCTGCGTATTCGAGTACGTCTACATTGCCCGCCCCGATTCGGTCATTGAGGGCAAGACAGTCAACGCGGCCCGCCTGGAGATTGGCCGTAGGTTGTCGCATGTGGCGCCGGTGGATGCGGACGTCGTCATGCCTGTGCCGGAGTCGGGCACTCCCGCCGCGATCGGGTATGCCGAAGAGTCCGGTATTCCGTTCGCGCAGGGCCTGATGAAGAACGCGTATGTAGGGCGCACGTTCATCCAACCGTCGGACACGCTGCGCCAGCTGGGCTTGAGGTTAAAGCTCAACCCGGTGCGCGAGATCATCGAGGGCAAGTCGCTCGTGGTCGTGGACGACTCCATTGTCCGCGGTAACACGCAGCGCAAACTGATCCGGATGCTGCGTGAAGCGGGCGCTGCCGAGGTGCATGTGCGCATTGCCTCCCCGCCGGTGAAGTGGCCGTGCTTCTACGGCATTGACTTCGCCAGCCCGGGCGAGCTGATTGCTAACAACGCCGGCGGGGATGATGCCGCTGTCGCCGAGAACATTTGCCGTGTCATCGGTGCGGATACACTGGCATTCGTCTCGATCGACGACATGATCGCCTCCACGGAGCGGCCCGCGGCAAGCCTGTGTGCGGCCTGCTTCGACGGCCACTACCCGCTGGGCCTGCCGGAGAACAACGTGAACGCGGATGCCGTGCGCCGCATTCAGGAAGGGATGTTTTAAGCCATGACCACCCCCGAGTCGGAAGTCTCCTACGCCGCTGCCGGCGTCAACATTGAGGAAGGCGACCGCGCTGTCGAGCTGATCAAGGACCACGCCAAGCGCGCCACCCGCCCCGAGGTCCGTGGTGGCCTGGGAGGCTTCGCCGGTCTCTTCGCGCTGGGTAACTACAAGCAGCCGCTGCTCGCGGCTGGTTCGGACGGTGTGGGCACGAAGCTCGCCGTCGCCCAGGCGATGGACAAGCACGACACCATCGGCATCGACCTGGTGGCCATGTGCGTCGACGATCTTGTGGTCTGCGGCGCGGAGCCGCTGTTCCTGCAGGACTACATCGCGGTGGGGAAGGTGGTGCCGGAGAAGATTGCCGATATCGTCGGCGGCATCGCCGAGGGCTGCGTCCAGGCCGGATGTGCTCTGCTCGGCGGGGAGACTGCGGAGCACCCGGGCGTCATGGGGGAGAACGAGTACGACGTGTCCGCCACCGCTGTCGGCGTGGTGGAAGCTGAGGAGGTGCTCGGCCCGGACCGCGTGCGCGAGGGGGATGTCATCATCGGCATGGCCTCCTCTGGTCTGCACTCCAACGGCTACTCGCTGGCCCGCCACGTCCTGCTGGAAAAGGCCGGCCTGCCGCTGGACGGCCACATCGAGGAGCTGGGTCGCACCCTCGGCGAGGAGCTGCTGGAGCCGACCCGCATCTACGCCCTGGATTGCTTGGCGTTGGCCAACGAGTGCGAGGTGCGCACGTTCTGCCACGTCACCGGCGGCGGCCTGGTGGGCAACATGGAGCGCGTCATCCCCGAAGGCAAGGTCGCGGAAATGCACCGCGCAACATGGAGCCCGCCGGAAATCTTCCGCACGATCCGCTCTGTGGGCAAGGTGCCGGACACCGAGATGGAGAAGACCTTCAACCAGGGTGTCGGCATGGTCGCCATTGTTGCGCCGGAGGACCGCGACCGCGCGCTGGCGATGCTCACCGCCCGCCACGTCGAATGCTGGGAGCTCGGCGAAGTCCGCGGCGCCACCGACGCAGACGAGGGAGCACGCGCTGTGCTTGTGGGATCCCACTCTTTCTAAAATTTTTCTGCGCTGCTCGTGTGGCCGTGTTTGCGCAGGCGGCGGCTGTGTGCGCGTTAATTTGACTCGCACGCTATTATGGCTTGCAGGACAAATTTTTAAGATATGAAAAGGGCCGCCGAATTCCCGAGCCGCCCTTTAGGACACCTCAAGGGGGTCACGCCATGGGCCGCGGACGCGCCAAAGCAAAGCAGACCAAGGTTGCACGCCAGCTGAAGTACAACACGCCTGACATGGATCTGGATTCGCTCCAGCGTGAGCTTGCAGGCGAGCCCACCCGTTCCGAGTGGGATGAGGATGACTCCGACGACTACGAGGTAGACCCGCAGTACGCTGAGTACGCGGACTGGGATCCGGAGGACGACGCGCAGCGTCGATAAGCCCGCTTACGCGCACCCCGCTTTTATTTGGCGGGGTGCGTTTTCGCGTTGCCGCGCAGCTTATTGACGGCCACCCGCCCCGCCCGCTGGCCCTCATCCGCAGGGAGAGAGTCAGGGTCCACGGACGCGGAAATGACCACTAGGTCGGCGGTGGCTTCCGCGCTGTCGGTAGATTCGGCGCCGCCTGGGACGCTGCCCGCGAGGATCTCCAACTGCGCGCCGATCGCCGCGGCGGGGCCCGGTGTGGCCGGAGCGTTGAGAGCAGACCGCTTCACCAGTGCCAAGCCGATCGGCCCGTAGTCGCAGTCCTGCGCGACGGAGCCGAGGCGTCCGACGGTGCGCCCGCCCATGGTGATGGTGTCGCCGGGCTGGGGGTCGACGGGGGCGGAACCGTCGATATGCAGCATGACCAGAAGGCGCGGGGAACGTCCGAGGTTCTCCACACGCGCGACGGTCTCCTGGCCGCGGTAGCAGCCCTTGTCCAGGTGCACGGCGCCCAGGTTGCCGCCCCGGGCAATGAGCGTGTGCACTTCGTGCGGGATGGATTTGGCGTCGAGGTCTGCACGCTGCTCTGGTTCGAGAGCCTTGATGCGCTCGGCTGTGAAGGTCATGATGCCGGCGGGTGCCAGTGCCGCGCCGTCGGCACCGGTGAGCGCGCGGAACGCGTCCATCAACTCCTCGCGCGGGACGGCGATGTCGACACGCCGCGGGCCGCGCCAGTCGACCGTCCGCACGAAAGCGGGCGGGGTAGCGAGCACGGCGGCTGGGTCGAAGGAAGACGGGGCGCCGAGCACGGTGAGGATGGCCAGGTCCGCCTCTTCGACGGTGACGTCGGACCAGAAGATCATCTTGGTCAGGAAGTCGAGAAAGGTCTCGAAGGCGTAGGAGGGGACATCGAGGTAAAAGGCGTCCTCAGTGCGGGTGACATCGGCGTGGTGGAGGATTCGGCCCTGCATGTCCAGGTCGAGGGCGGCGGCGGTGAAGCCGGGGGAGACATCGTCAAGCTTCTGCGAGAGCAGGTTGTTCAGGTACACCGGCGCGTCGGGTCCGGCGACGCGGATGACGCGGCGGTGGCTGCGGTCGATGACCACCCCGCCGCGTTCGACTGCGCGTTGTTCGCGCAGGGGGTCGCTGTAGTGGGAGGGGACGCCTGCGGCGTCGATAAGCGATGCGTCGGGTAGTTCTGTGGCGCCGCGCACGGCGAGGATAGGCGAACGGTAACTCACCTGTCCGATCCTACGCGGGCATAATGGGCCGGTATGCGCGCCCAACAGCCAGTTATCTATCTCGTGGAGCCGTTCGGCGGTTCCCTGCGACGCCAAAACGCCAATCTTCCGCACGTGTACTGGGACGATGCTGCCGTCACACGCGGCGACGGCTGCTTTGAGACCATCCTCATCCGCCACGGTGAACCGGTGAATCTGGCGGCACATGTGCAACGCTTTCAAAGTTCTGCGCAGCTGCTGGGCCTGCCCGCGCCGGAAGCGGCGACGTGGGAGAAGGCGACAGCCGAGGCAGTGGGGGACTTCGTGCGCGAGTCCGGACTCGATGCAGCCGAGGTGGAGGCGAAGTGCCAGTGGACCTACACCCGTGGGCGTGAGTCGACGGGCGTGCCCAGCGCCTGGGTGACGGTCCGGCCGATTCCGCAGGAACAGCTGGACCAGCGCGAAAATGGTGTGCGCGTGATGACGGCGCAGCGCGGCTACACCTTAGCCAGCGGCAGCGACGCCGACGCCGCGCCGTGGCTGACTGTCGGCGCGAAGTCGCTCAACTACGCCGCGGCGATGGCTGCGCTGCGGTGGGCGAAGCAGAACGGATACGACGATGTCATCTACGTCGACGCGTCCGGCCGCGTCCTGGAAGGAGCGACATCGTCTGTGCTGGTGGTCAGCGGCGGCAAGCTGCGGACGCCGGTCACGGGCGGCGACGTGCTGCCCGGCACGACACAGGCGTCCGTGTTCACTCACGCCGAGCGTGACGGCTGGAAGTGCAAAGAGAAAGAGCTCACCGTCGCTGACCTGCGAGGCGCCGACCAGGTATGGTTAGTCAGCTCCGTCCGCGGCGGGGTGCGCGTCACCACGATCGACGGGGAGGAGCTGCCTGCGCCGTCCAAGAAGGACGAGAAAAAGCTGCGCCAGCTTATCGACGCAGCTTTGGCAACCCCAGCCACTTCTTAACGGCCGAGCACAGCGAGACCGTTAACCAGCCACGCGCTTGAGCTCGCCCGACATGTAGGGGATGAAGGTGATGTCGTCCTGGGTGGAGCCGGCGGCGACCCGCTCGTCGACCCAGCCCAAGTTGTTGTTGGGCATGAGGCCGTACAGGCGCTTGCCGGGGCCGTGGGTGGCGGGGCCGGTCTCCGTGGCGATGGTCGAGGCCGACTGCAGCTGCCAGGCGCGCTCGTTGACGGGCTCGCCGTACATGATCTCCACCAGGCCGCGGGAGTTGGTCAAGGTGACCTCAATGGCGTCGTCGAGGGAGATGCGCCAGAAGCCGGACTCGCGCTGATCGGCGCCGACGGGGTTGCCGTCAGCATCGATGCGCCACGTGCGGGAGTCGAAGCGCAGGTAGTTCTCACCGTCGTGGGAGATGATCAGTTGCTGGCCGAAGGCGTATTCGGCGGCGTCGCCGTCAGCAGCGCTGTCGTCGACGGCTTGGCCGGTGCCCTGCCAGACGCCCACCAGTGGCAGCAGTGCCAGGAGGCCGTCGTGCAGGCTGGGGCCTTCGCGCAGGTTCGCGGTGTCGTCCGGAAGCGGGATTTCATCGAGCCCTAGCGCCGGGATGTTGCGGTGCGCGGTGTTCTTCGACTGCTCTGCGGCGAGGTTGACTGCCTCGTTGCCGTCCAGGGCGTTGCGCTCAGGGGTCGTGCAGTTGTCGGTGTTGTCCATGCCTACCCACAGTAGTCACCGCGGGACCTAACGGGCAGTGGCGGCTACCGGCGAGAGCATGTCTTGGGTCAGCTCCACATCCCGGCGTTGTGCGGAGAAGCGGATGGAGCCGCCGGAGACGTCGACTTTGTCTGCCTGCGCACCGATCGGTAGGTCGCGGGTGTCTAGTTCGAGGGTGTAGGCGGAGGTGACGGTGTCGGTGAGTGCGTCGGGGACGTCGATAAGCTGCTTCGGCTCCATGCGGAAGGTTGTGCCGGTCAGACGCAGGGTGACCACCGCGGTGGTTTTCTCCTCTGTGCCGGGGACGGTGCCGGAGAGCTGGGCTTCGGCCTCGCTGCCGCCGGTCGGGGAGATGTTGTACGGGTTGGCGATGTCCAGGTCCGTCATGCCCAGTAACTGGCCGAATGCGACACCGTCGAGCGACAGCGTGTTCTCCACGCGTTTGGCGCGCGCACCAATGAAGTCAGCGTCGTAGGCCTTATCTGCGGGGATCGTGATCTCGTAGATGTCGGTGCGGGAATTGGCGATGCCAATGCCGTCTACCTGCACATCGAGCGCCTGGAAACTCACGCGTGGCACCTCATCGGTGAAGCGGACCTGTGCGAACGGTAAACCGCCGACGTACGTCTCCGGGTCTGCCGCCAAATCGTCTGCGGCGCGTGCGTTCGCCGCCAAGCGCTTCTCGATGCTCGCCGTGCCCGCCGCGTCTGTCACGAACCCGATTCCGAGCACAACCGCAAGGACTCCAGCGACCACTGCGCCGGCTTTGAGCCCCGTGCGCGGCGTTGTCTGCCGCTGCGCCAATGTCGTGCCGTCCGCCATGTCTTTTACCGTAGCCTGGGGGCATGACGGACGTTTCCATTACCACTGTTTCCTTCCGCGACCGCGACGCTGACACAGCCGGGGCGGCGCGCGATATCCTCGCCCGCGCTGCTGAGCACGATGGCGTGGAGGCGTTCTCCGAGGCCTTCGTCCGCGGTCTCGACGGCGACGAGCACACGCACATCGCAGCGCTTATCGACGGCTCCCTTGCTGGCCTCGCCGCCCTCGCCCCCGACGGATCGGCCGAGCTGGCAGTCCACCCGCCGCGGCGCGGTGCTGGAGTAGGCGCAGCGTTGGCGCGGGAGGTGCTGCAGCGCCGTGACGACGCTGGTTTGTGGGCGCACGGTAACCTGCCTGCAGCGCAGGCGCTCGGAGCATCTCTTGACCTCGATGTTGTGCGCGAGCTGCTTGTCATGGATGTCGCGGGAGAGAAGCTGGCGGCCGTCGCGCGGGGCACGGATGAATTGCTGGGCGAGATCGCATCGTGGGCGGGTGGCTCCCATATAGAGGACATCAGTTACGCGGAGGCGGTGGGCAAGTGGGGGCGCGAAGACGTCGATAAGCAATGGCTCGCTGTGAACAACGACGCGTTTTCGTGGCACCCCGAGCAAGGCGGCTGGGATCTGGACCGGCTGAAAGAGGGAATGGACACGGACTGGTTCGACCCGAACGGCGTGCGGCTGCTGTGGGATGTTTCCGGCGAGCCGGCGTTAGCGGGATTCCACTGGACGAAGCGGCATTCCCGCACTCTCGGTGAGGTCTACGTTGTCGGATTGGCGAGCAATTACCGTGGCACCGGGCTAGGCGAACCGCTGATGCGCGCCGGGCTGGAGCACTTGGTGAATGGCGGTGCGCAGCGCGTCATCCTGTACGTGGAGTCAGACAACGAGCCAGCGGTGAAAAGGTACGTAGACATGGGGTTTAGCGTCGCGGAACGCCATGTTGTCTACTCAAATCAGCGCACTTTGTGACATAGAACGCACCACTAATTCACAGGAGACCACAAAGTTAACGCATTGTTCACCGTTTAGAACCTGTTGGGTTAACGCGCAGCCCGTAGCTTTCCCATACGTGAGCACCCAGCCACGGTGACTGGCGCGCGAAAACGCGCATCCGTGACCACGGCGGCTTGGGACCGATGCTCAGAAGAAGATCTGAATTCGCACCGGAAAGGTATCCCGTGATCCGTAACATCAAGCGCACCGCCGCTCTCGCCGGCCTTGCAGCACTGACCTCCGTTTCCCTGGTCGCTTGCGGCGACTCCGCAGACAACGGCGACAACTCCAACGACTCCGCAAACGAGAGCACCGACACCGGTGAAATCGAGGGCCTGTCCGGCGAGTCCGGCCAGCTCGTTGCTGAGGGTGCTACCTCTCAGGCAAACGCCATGGACTACTTCGGTTCCCGCTACGCTGAGGCTGTCGACGGCGCTAACCTCGCGTACAACGCAACCGGTTCCGGTAGCGGCATCAAGAACTTCGTGGGCAACCAGGCTGCTTTCGCCGGCTCTGACTCCCCGCTGAAGGAGGACAAGGGCGAGGTTGAGCAGGCCAAGGAGCGTTGCGGTGGCAACGACGCATGGCACCTGCCGATGGTCATCGGCCCGGTCGCTGTCGCCTACAACCTTGAGGGCGTTGAGGACCTGAACCTGTCCATCGACAACATCGTTGAGATTTTCGACGGCACCATCACCAAGTGGAACGACCCGAAGATCGCTGAGAACAACGACGGCGCAGACCTGCCGGACCAGGAGATCTCCGTGATCTACCGCTCTGACGAGTCCGGTACCTCCGACAACTTCCAGAAGTTCCTGTCTGCTGCTTCCGACGGCAAGTGGGAAGGCGAAGGCAAGGCATTCCCGCAGAAGGTCGGCGCTGGTGCTAACGGCTCCACCGCTGTTGCTGAGCAGGTCAACGCCACCAACGGCGCCATCACCTACGTTGAGGCTGGCTACGCCCGCGACCTCGAGCTCGGCGTTGCTAACGTCGACTTCGGCAATGGCCCGGTCGAGCTGAACAACGACACCGTCAACGCTGCTCTGGATAAGGTCGAGTTCAAGTCCGAGGGCAACGACATGGTCGTCGACGCTGACGCTCTCTTCGCCCAGCAGGAGGCTGACTCCTACCCGCTCATCCTGACCACCTACGAGATCGTCTGCTCCAAGTACGACGACGAGAAGACCCGCAACCAGGTCAAGGACTTCCTGACCGTCGTTCTGGAGTCCCAGGACGAAGAGCTCGAGGACGCTGGCTTCATCCCGGTTTCCGGCGAGTTCGCTGACAAGCTGCGCGAGTCTGTCGAAGCCATCAGCTAAGCGCTTTTGATGGTCGGCTAGGACTGCGGTCCTAGCCGACCGGCATACCCCCTGCTACCGAAGTGAGCCGGGGGTATGTCTTTGTGGCAACGAGTTTCTGAGTTCTAACTGAGAAACCACATGTCTTCTTCTGCGGACCCGCATGAGCGGAGCACCGCATTCAGAACTTTCACACAAAGGATTCGTCACTATGGCTGACAACGAATTGCCGGCAACTGAGCACGACGACCGCGGCGCCGGACCTGCCACTCGCGAAGATGCGGTGGTCAGCTCCTCCCAGGCCACACCGCGCGAGAAGGGCCAGGACCCCGCAGTTTCTGACACCCCCGCAACTGGCCACACCTCCGGCGGAGGCGCTGGCGTCAAGCGCCCGGGCGACCGCATCTTCGAAGCTCTCTCCACCATTTCCGCGGCGCTGATCACTGTGATCATCGCGGCCGTCGGTCTGTTCCTCGTGCTGCAGGCGATCAAGCCGCTGCGCCTGAACAAGGAGAACTTCTTCACCTACACCGGTCCCTGGCAGACCTCGAACCTGGAGAACATGCAGTTCGGTATTCCGAACCTGTTCTTTGTGACCATGATGGTCTCGATCATCGCCCTGATCATCGCTATGCCGATCGCCCTGGGCATCGCCATCTTCCTGTCCAACTACGCGCCGAAGCAGCTGGTTCGCCCGCTGGCAACGCTGGTGGACATGCTCGCCGCCGTGCCGTCCATCGTTTACGGTCTGTGGGGTGCGCAGGTCCTCGGCCCAGCACTGTCCGGTTTCTACGAATGGATCCACGGCACCTTCCTCGGGAACACATTCCTGTTCACTGCGGACGGTAACTCGCCGGCCTTCGCCACCAGCCGTAACATCCTCACCGGTGGCATCGTCCTGGCGATCATGATCCTCCCGGTCATCGCCGCGACTGCGCGTGAGGTCTTCGTGCAGACCCCTCCCGGCCAGATCGAGTCCGCTCTGGCACTCGGTGCTACCCGCTGGGAAGTCATCCGCATGACCGTGCTGCCGTTCGGCCTGTCTGGCTACATCGCCGGCTCGATGCTTGGCCTGGGCCGCGCTCTCGGTGAGACCATGGCGCTCTACATGGTCGTGTCCCCGAGTGGTGCCTTTCGTGGGTCGCTGTTTGACGGCGGCACCACCTTCGCTACCGCGATTGCAAACGCGTCCGCAGAGTTCAACAACGAGGTCTCGGCAGGTGCCTACATCGCTGCCGGCCTGGTGCTGTTCTTGCTGACCTTCATCGTCAACTCGATCGCCCGCGCGATCGTCAACAAGTAGGAGAGTAGCCATGAGCACTGCATATTCCGGCAACTCTGGCCAGCCTGACAAGGCAGACAAGGCCGACAAGGTTGTGAAGGAAGACAAGGTTGTAAAGACCGACAAGGACTCCACCGGCGCCTCCGCTGGTTCGGCCGCGGCAACCGCAACCGCAACCGCAACCGAAACCGCCACCGAAACCCGCGAGCCTGCGAAAACGAAGTCAGGCGGGGACAACCCGTTCACCGACATTTCTGGTGGCCGTAAATTCACCAACGGCTTCATGGGCGGCCTGATGTGGCTGGCCATGATCCTCGCACTGATCCCGCTCGGCTGGCTGCTGTTCACCCTTGTCAGCCGCGGCATTGGCCCGATCTTGGACGTCGATTGGTGGACTGAGGACATGGGTGGCGCGCGTACCCGTGCCCCAGGCGGCGGTGCAGCGCACGCCATCGTCGGTACCCTCGTCCAAACCCTCATCGCGTCCCTGTTCTCCATCCCGATCGGTGTCTTCACCGCGATTTACCTGGTGGAGTACTCCGGCGGCAACCGTCTGGGCAAACTGACCACCTTCATGGTGGACATCCTCTCCGGTGTCCCGTCGATCGTGTCCGCCCTGTTCATCTACGCCCTGTGGATCACCATCCTCGGCCAGGAGCGCTCCGGTTTCGCCGTCGCCCTGTCTCTGATCCTGCTGATGGTCCCCATCGTGGTGCGAAATACGGAGGAGATGCTCCGTGTCGTCCCAATGGACCTACGAGAAGCCACGTACGCACTGGGCGTGCCGAAATGGAAGACGATCGTCCGCATCGTTTTGCCGACGGCCCTGTCCGGCATCGTCACCGGCATCATGCTGGCTGTCGCCCGCGTCATGGGCGAGTCCGCTCCGGTGCTGATCCTCGTGGGTTCGACGAAGGTGATGAACGCGTTCAACATCTTCGAAGGACCGCAGTCGTCGCTGCCGCTGTTCATGCTCGACATGTGGAAGTCTGGTTCGGCTCAGGCCGTTACTGACCGCCTGTGGGGTGCTGCCCTCACCCTGGTCCTCATCGTCGTCGCCCTGAACCTGCTTGCTCGCCTCATCGCGTCCAAGTACTCGGTCAAGAAGTAAGCCGCTAACCCCCTTTCACTCTCCAGGAGAAAACACAATGTCTAAGCTCGAGCTCAACGATCTCGACATTTACTACGGCGACTTCCACGCCGTGCAGAGCGTCAACATGAAGATCCCCGGCCAGGCCGTGACCGCATTCATCGGTCCGTCTGGTTGCGGCAAGTCCACCGTGCTGCGCACCCTCAACCGCATGCACGAGGTCATCCCGAACGCCTCCGTCGACGGCGAGGTCCTCCTCGACGGCCACGACATCTACGCCGACAACGTTGACCCGGTTGCAGTGCGCAACACCGTCGGCATGGTGTTCCAGAAAGCGAACCCGTTCCCGACCATGTCCATCGAGGAGAACGTCGTCGCTGGCCTGACCCTCCAGGGTGAAAAGGACAAGAAGAAGCTCAAGGAGATCACCGAGCAGTCCCTGCGCGGTGCGAACCTCTGGGACGAGGTCAAGGACCGTCTGGACAAGCCGGGCGGCGGCCTTTCCGGTGGTCAGCAGCAGCGTCTGTGCATCGCTCGCGCGATCGCTGTCCGTCCTGAGGTCCTCCTCATGGACGAGCCCTGCTCCGCTCTGGACCCGATTTCCACCCTCGCTGTTGAGGACCTCATTCACGAGCTGAAGGACGAGTACACCATCGTCATCGTGACCCACAACATGCAGCAGGCAGCCCGCGTGTCCGACAAGACCGGCTTCTTCTCCCTCGAGGCAACCGGTAAGCCGGGCCACCTGGTGGAGTTCAACGACACCACCACCATCTTCGAGAACCCGGAGCGCAAGGAGACCGAAGACTACATCTCCGGTCGCTTCGGTTAAACCACTCTACTTCGGGATACCACGCAAAGCCTTTCGGCCTTCGGGCCGGAGGGCTTGTGCCTTTTTCAACGGTAGCTGGGCTATTCCAGCGCCGCCGCCGGCTAGCGGCCGGCCTAGTCTTCGGCGAAGTAGCGCTCGAGCTCCTGGAAACGTTCATCCATTTCCACGTCTTGGCCGTCGGAGTCTTTGCTTTCAATGTAGTTTTCCGGGGTCAAGCCAGTGACGAGGAAAACGATGCGTGCGGCGACGTTGACGCAGTGATCGGCGTAGCGTTCGTAAAAACGCGCGATGAGCGCTAGGTCGACGGCGAGGCGGTTGGGGCCTTCCCATTCGCGGCTGGTCAGGGTGGTCAGGAGTTGCTTGTGGGTGTCATCGACAGCGTCATCAAGCTCATTCATCTCCAGCGCGAGGTCCGCGTCGGGGCTGATGAGCTGGTCGTGGATCAGTTCCCCCATCGTGTCCGTGCGTCCGGCGAACTCCACGATGCTTTCGCGTAACGACGCCCCCGGCCCGTCAAGCGGCACCACCGGGTCGGGGTGGCGCAGCCGAGCTGTATTGGCGATGTGCTTGGCCAACGCGCCCATGCGGTTGAAATCTTCGACAATGTAGATCGACGTGAAGACCTGCCGCAGCTCGGAGGCGACCGGGTTCTCCAGGGCGAGCAGCTGCATGGAGCGGCGTTCGCACCGGTCGCGGATCTCTTTGAGGGAGTCGGCGGCGGTCAGGGCAGCTTCAGCGTCGTCAAGCGATGCCTCGAGCACCGCGGTCGACGCATGCTTCATCATCGTGCGCACAGTGTCGCTCATCCTCTGCAGGTCGCGCGAGAAGGCGTCGAGGTGGTCGCGGTAGGCGGTTCGCATGCTTTATGACGTTACCCGCCCGAGTTCTCAATCTCCGCCCCCACAGGCACCGCGTCGTCCTCGGGATCGTCCAGCCACCCTTCGGGCAGAACGACCTTCGCGCTGGAGCCTTTGCGGCCGCGGGCTTCGTCGGCGGCTTCGGCCATGGCGTCGGAGTCGAAAATAGCGGATAGGTGGGAGTGGAGCTCCTCGAGCGTGGACACACGGGCGAGCTCGCTGCGGAATTGGCCGCCGACGGGGAAGCCGCGCAGGTACCAGCCGACGTGCTTGCGTAGCTCGCGGCACCCACGCTCTTCGCCGTTGTGGGCGGCGAGCAGCTCACCGTGGCGGGCCATGATGCGGGCGACTTGGCCAAGCGTCGGTTCTGCCGGAACCACTTCGCCGCGCAGTTGGGCGGAGAGCTGGGCGAAGAGCCACGGCCGGCCAAGGCAGCCGCGGCCGACGACGACACCGTCGCAGGCGGTGCGCTCCATCATCTCTTCTGCGTCGGTGGAGGCGAAGATGTCGCCGTTGCCCAGCACGGGGATCCCCGTGCCGTCCATATGCTCGACCAGCCGGGAGATTTCGTCCCAGTCTGCGGTGCCGGAATAACGCTGGGCGGCCGTGCGGGCGTGCAGTGTGACGGCCGATGCGCCTTCTTCAGCGGCGATGCGGCCGGCATCCAGGTGGGTCTTGTGCTCGTCGTCAATGCCCACGCGGAACTTCACGGTGACCGGAACGCGGCCGTCAGCTGCTTTGACCGCGGCGGAGACGATGTTGCGGTACAGCCCGCGCTTGTACGGAATCGCGGAACCGCCGCCGCGGCGGGTCACCTTGGGCACGGGGCAGCCGAAGTTCATATCCACGTGGTCCGCCATGTCGCCCTCGACGATCATTCGGACAGCCTTGTAGGTGTATTCCGGGTCGACGGTGTACAGCTGCATCGACCGCGGTGTCTCCTGCGGCGCGAATGTGGTCATGTGCAGGGTCTTCTCGTTGCCTTCCACAAGCGCGCGGGCCGTGATCATCTCGCACACGTACAGTCCCGATACCGTGCCCGTGAGATCTTCCTCGATCTCGCGGCACAGCACACGGAACGGCATGTCCGTCACGCCGGCCATCGGAGCGAGGATGACCGGCGAGGCGAGTTCGATGCCGCCGATGCGCAGTTGGGGGGCAGTGGTAATCACAACGCTCATTGTTCCCGCTCGGCCACGCCGGACACAAACCCGGACACGGTCGAGACGCAGGCCACGTTACTTACTAGGTAGTGGCGCAAAAATGCCAGGTGCGTCACAATGGTGTGAAAGAAGCACACGCGACATACAAGGAGTACAAGATGAGCGACCGCATTTCGCACGCGCAGCTGCGGGACAAGGTCATGTCCGCCGACGAGGCTGCCCAGTTCGTCGAGCACGGCGACAAGGTCGGCATGTCCGGCTTCACCGGCGCGGGCTACCCGAAGGCGCTGCCGACCGCCATCGCGGAGAAGGCGAAGGCCGCCCATGATAAGGGCCAGGACTTCAGCATCGATCTGTTCACTGGTGCTTCCACTGCTCCGGAGTGCGACGGCGTGCTGGCTGAGGCGAACGCGCTGCGTTACCGCATGCCGTACCAGTCCGACCCGACGATGCGTAACAAGATCAACTCGGGTGAGATGAAGTTCCAGGACATCCACCTGTCCCACTCCGGCATGATGGTTGAGCAGGGCTTCTTCGGCGACCTCGATGTCGCCATCGTTGAGGCTGTGCGGATCGATGAGAGCGGCAACATCATCCCGTCTTCCTCCGTGGGTAACTCCGTGGAGTTCCTTAACGCTGCCAAAAAGATCATCATTGAGGTCAACGAGTGGCAGTCTGAGGAGCTCGAGGGCATGCACGACATCTGGCTCGTGCCGCCGCTGCCGAACCGCATCCCGGTCCCGATCACCAAGGCGGGCGACCGCATCGGCACCACCTACATCGAGATCGATCCGGAGAAGGTCGTCGCTGTGGTGGAGACCAACGATCCGGACCGCAACGCACCCTTCAAGGCGCCGGACGAGACCTCCGAGCAGATCGCCGGCAACTTCCTGGACTTCCTGGAGAACGAGGTCAAGGCTGGCCGTCTCGCCTACGACGGCTACGTCATGCAGTCCGGCGTGGGCAATGTCCCGAACGCTGTGATGGCGGGCCTGATGGAGTCCAAGTTCGAGAACATCCAGGCCTACACCGAGGTGATCCAGGACGGCATGGTCGACCTGATCGATGCCGGCAAGATGACCGTGGCTTCCGCAACCTCCTTCTCCCTGTCCCCGGAGTACGCGGAGAAGATGAACAACGAGGCATCCCGCTACCGCGAGTCCATCATCCTGCGCCCGCAGTCCATCTCCAACCACCCGGAGGTCATCCGCCGCACAGGCTTGATTGCCACCAACGGCATGATCGAGGCGGACATTTACGGTAACGCCAACTCCACCCACATCAACGGCTCCCGCCTGATGAACGCCCTGGGCGGTTCCGGCGACTTCACCCGTAACGCATTCATATCCTCCTTCATCTCCCCGTCGGAGGCGAAGAGCGGCGCCATCTCCGCCATCGTGCCGTTCGTGTCGCATGTGGACCACACCGAGCACGACGCGATGGTCTTCATCACCGAGTACGGTGTCGCTGACCTGCGCGGCCTGGCTCCGCGCGACCGCGTGGCCAAGATGATTTCGATTGCCCACCCGACCTACCGCCCGCTGTTGGAGGAGTACGTCGCGCGCGCCGCGAAGTCCAAGTACCAGTCCACCCCGCACGACCTGCGTCACGCCTTCGACTTCCACCTCCGCATGGAAGAGACCGGCACGATGAAGCAGGACTAAGTTCCTGCCCGCACTCAGGTCGGCTGAACTTCAGGCCCGATTACTTGCGAGGGGTCCCAAGGGTTTACCATGGGACCCTACGGGCCTTTAGCTCAGTTGGTAGAGCTACGGACTTTTAATCCGCAGGTCCCGGGTTCGAGCCCCGGAGGGCCCACGATCCGTTGAAGCCCCTGGTGATGATTGGCCAGGGGCTTCGTTGCGCGTGCACCAGGCCGCGCTTGTGTGGGTTAAACGACAAAATGTGTGTCTGGCTCGGCGTGTCGTGGGGGTTAGATCTGGCCTTTTTGGATGCCGATTGAGTGGTTGTAGTTGGTGTCGATAGCGTTGTCGTAGAGGGCTGGTCGTCCTGTTTGGTGGTCGGCTTGGTTCTCGTTGTGGGTCAGGGTTGTTACTTTGGCGAGTTGGTCCTGGCCCCAGTTGGACTGCCTGGCGATTCGTACGGGATCGTCAGGCAGTTCCGTTTTCAGGTAGAGCCACCAATCCAGCATTCGGCGTTGTCGTTCACCTGATCTGCCGCGGTGTGTCCTGGCGAGCAGTTTGAGCTGGGCGTTGATACCGCCTTCCAGACTGTTTGTGGTGGATTTGATCCGGTCAGGATCAAGGACTGTTTCTGGGGGCTTGAGGTAGACAAACAGCAGGTCGCTTCGCCAGAGGTGGTTGAGACTGTTGTAGGCCTTGCGCACGTTGTGGTGTGTCCACACGCGAGTCCACGTACCGGTTTTGGGGTCTTTGACCGTGGTTTTCTCGTCCATCCAGGCTTGGTAGATCGTAGAGAATTCGTGCAGTTGCGCGCCCCATTTTGCTGCTCCATCCAAGGTGGTGATCCGAGTCAGTTTCAGCGCAAGTTGGTAGATGGTGCGCCCAGCATCTGTGCGCGGGCGTGAGGTGGTGTAGCGTCGCACGACGCGTTGGGCGTGGACGAGGCAGCGTTGAATTTTCGTGGTCGGCCAGCACTTTCTAATCGCGCTAAAGGCTCCTTGGCCGCCGTCGATCACAGCGATCAGTGGCGCTTCGATGCGTTCGAGCAGTCGCTGGTAGTCGCGGGTGGTTTCGTGTTTGCACCAGTGCCAGGCAATGACGTGATCGATGGTGGCAGCGACGATCAAACAGCCGCCGGCGGTGTAGGTGCCGTCTAAAAACACCTGGTCGTAAACTCTTCCACAATGTGCATTGGTGGGGTCGGGCACATCAATGAGCCAGAACGGTTCGAACCGGCGTTGCAGCGTACGGGGCGAACATCCCACGCGGTGGGCAACAGCATCGAGACTGGTGCCGGTGGTGAGATGATCAATGAAGGCGGTAAACACCGCTGCATTGGTGATGTCGCCGCGGTGCTTCACGCTGGATGCGCCGCATTGTTTGCACCGCCATCTGGTGGTGCCTTTGCTGGTGGTGCCGTTGCGTTTCATCTCGCCGCCGCAGTAGCAGCGTGGTTGGTTCTTTGGCATTGCGCCACCACACCACGGCGTACATAGCACACAGCGCTAGCCCCTCCGTGGATTTGCCGTCAGGAAGCCAGATATATGCCCCAGAAGCATATATTTTCCTGAAACCTCGTGGTTAAGCCCCGGAAACCGGCGATTCCAGACACACTTTTGAGGATGCGGACGTTTTTTGGACAGTTTCAATCTCACGCTACATTGACTTTTCGGTATTCGGCAATGCTCAAACCAT
>NZ_JAGPYZ010000007.1:0-145347 GCF_024454055.1 Corynebacterium sp. CCUG 70398 | reverse complement strand
GTTTGAGCATTGCCGAATACCGAAAAGTCAATGTAGCGTGAGATTGAAACTGTCCAAAAAACGTCCGCATCCTCAAATGCCATCGCTAAAGTCCCGATTTGAGTCCCAGGACGTGCGCCTTAAGAGAAATAACTAAAGCCCCTACCAGTGTTTCTCCTGGTAGGGGCTTGGAAGTTGGTAGCGGGGGCAGGATTCGAACCTACGACCTCTGGGGTAACAAGAGCCGTGTCATACTTCCTGCGAACGCCACGGTTGAGCAGTGTCGCCCCCGATACACGAAGGCAGATCTCCCCCGAACTGCCGGCTCCCGTGGCGTTCCTTCGTAAGAGCTTTGCGCGCCGCAGCGCATGCGCGCGATTGTTGACGTGTCACACACTGCAACCTAGTTCCACACGATCTGCACCGATTCAGGGTTAAAGGTCTTGGTGCCGCGCACGCCACGGCGCAGGCGCACCTGGCACAGGGTATTGATGACTCGGCGCTGCACGGCAAGCTCTGCGTTGTCGAAGGCATCCACGGGCGAGGCGTAGCCGGTTGTGTCGAGCAGCGCCGATGCGCCAGCAAGGCGGGCACGGCGCGTTTCGAGTTTCTCGATCTGCGGCTCATAACGGTTTCGCGCGCGCTTGAGGTCACGGGCCTCGATAAGTTCCTCGTCGTAGTCTGCCTGGACGCGGGCGAGCTTTGCGCGAAGCTCAGCGAGTTCGTCGTCGATGGCGCCCACCTCGTCGTCGTCCGCAGTCGGCAGCAGGTCCGCCAGGTCGTCACGGCCAAGGCGGGCGCGGATCACGGCGAGCACAAAATCATCGACGCTATGTGTGCGCACTAAGCCACAGGCGGCGCAGCGGTAGCGGTCGGCATGCGTGCGCACGGGGTTGCCACACTCGTCGCAGACATACAGACCCGAGCCGAGATGGCGGCGAGTGTTCCGGCGCTCCTTGTTGGTCAGCCGGTCGGGATCGTCGAGCACGTTCTGCACGCGCCACCACAAATCGGGTGTGACGATCGGCTCCCACTGCCCTTTCACAGGCTCGCCGGTATCGGGGTCGCGGACGATATGCGTGACACGGCGGTATTTGTTCTTCACGCCTTTGCGCTTGGCCTTCTTATACGTGGAGTAGCCGGCATACACGGGGTTGCGCAGGATCGAGTGCAACGATGTATAGGCCCACGGCTGCGCGTCGGGTACCGGCTTTTCTTCCTGGCCTGCAGCGCGGCGTCGAGCGTTGCGCTCTGTAACCACGGTGTGCATATGGCGTGGCGTGGTCGGAATATCCGGCAAGCCCGGCTGATCGACCCCAGATAAGGCGCGTGCAATGTCGCGCATGGAGTTGCCCCGCTCGACAGCGCGGAACATACCGAGCACGGCGGCGGCTTCGGATGGAATGATCTCGCCGGTGGAGGTGTAGCCGATAGGGCGCACACCGCCGGAGTACCAGCGGCCCTGCTCGGCGCGTTGCTGTTGCGCACGAGACTGGCGCATGCTCTTTCGCTCGATCTCGCCGCGTGCCACGGCTGCTTTGATGCGCGCGTACATTCTGCCGCCGTCGGTGGCAAGGTCAGCATCACCGTTCGCAGTGACGAGTTTCAGCCCCTGCTCCTCTGCCCTGTCGATCCACTCTTCGAGCTGCCAGGGCTGCCGTGTGAGGCGGTCGAGGTCCCAGCAAATGATCGCGTCGATCTCGCCGCGCTCAAAGGACGCCACCATCGCGTCGTAGTCGGGGCGGTCCACGTCCTTCTTCGACGCGGAGATCGACTGATCGACGTAGGTATGCACGACGTCCCAGCCGCGTTGCTCGGCAAGGGCTTCGCAGTCCTGGCGCTGCCGGTCGATGGCGAGGCCGTCCATGGCAGCATCGAGCGAGATACGGAGGTAAATAGCAGCACGTGTTGTCATGCCGCTAACACTAGCGCGCCTCAGGTTACATTGAAACGAAACTCCACCACGTCACCATCGGCCATGACGTAGTCCTTGCCCTCCTGGCGGACCTTGCCCTTCGCGCGGGCCTCGGCCATGGAGCCGAGTTCGTCGAGGTCATCGAAGGCCACGATCTCAGCCTTGATGAAGCCCTTCTCAAAGTCAGTGTGGATCACACCGGCGGCCTTCGGAGCAGTGTCGCCCTTGTGGATCGTCCAGGCGCGGGACTCCTTCGGACCAGCAGTCAGGTAGGTCTGCAGGCCGAGGGTTTCAAAGCCGGCGCGCGCGAGCGTCGACAAGCCTGGCTCGTCCTGGCCGACGGCGGCGAGGAGCTCGGCGGCGTCTTCGTCGTCAAGCTCAAGGAGCTCGGTCTCAGTCTGCGCGTCGAGGAACACGGCTTCAGCAGGCGCAACGAGTTCGCGCAACTCGGCCTTCTTCGCGTCATCGGTGAGCACCCCCTCGTCGGAGTTGAACACGTAGAGGAACGGCTTCGCGGTCATCAGGTGCAAATCGCGCACGAGCGCGAGGTCAATCTCGCCTGACTTGGAGGCGGCGAACAGCGTCCGATCTGACTCCAGGATCTCCTGTGCCTTTTTGGCCTCGGCGGCCTGGGCAGCGATGTCCTTGTCTTTGCGGCCGTCTTTCTCCAGGCGCGGCAAGGCCTTCTCGATCGTCTGCAGGTCGGCCAAGATGAGCTCAGTGTTGATCACAGAGATATCGCTGGCTGGGTCGACGTGGCCGTCGACGTGGATGACGTTGTCGTCAGCAAATGCGCGAACCACCTGGCAGATCGCGTCCGCCTCGCGGATGTTGGCGAGGAAGGCGTTGCCCATGCCCTCGCCCTCGGACGCACCCTTGACGATGCCTGCGATGTCGACAAACGACACCGTCGCCGGAAGAATCTCCGCGGACTCGAAGATCTCCGCGAGGCGGTCCAGGCGTTTGTCCGGCAGTGGCACTAAGCCGACGTTGGGTTCAATGGTGGCAAACGGGTAGTTCGCCGCCAGAACCTCATTGCGGGTCAGCGCGTTGAACAGGGTGGATTTGCCCACGTTAGGCAGGCCGACGATTCCAAGAGTAAGGCTCACGCTGGCCAATCATAACGTACGCCCCGGCTGCCAGTTCAGACTGGGCCGGGGCGCGGCCAGCCGCAGGCTAGCGCGGCTATGGTTACAGCTCGAGGCCGAATTGACGGGCAATGTCACCCGCCTGCCGAGCAAGCGGAACCGCCCTAGCTATTGCGCTGGGAGGAGCCAGAAGAACCGAAGGAGCTGCCATTGCCTTCGCCACCACCGGGTTGTGCAGGGGCTGCGCCGCTGCGGTCGATGGTGAACTCGTCGACAACCGAGTTGTCGGCGACATTGTGCGTACGCACGGTGAGCGTATTCTTGCTCACCTCAATGTTGGCGTAATCCGGGTTGTAGTCCTGGCGCCACACAGCGATCTCCGGGATGGCAAAGTCCTTACCGTAAGTCTGGGAGACATCGGTGAACTCCTTGCGCTTCTTACCGTCGCGGGTGTGGAAGTCGTAGTATTTGCCGCCGCCTGCGGTCGTGGTTGTCATGTAGACGGTCTCATTAGCCTTCGGGCGCAGCACGTCGCCGGGCTTCGGCGTGTCTTCCGGGATGACGGGCTCGGTGCCGTTCATCAGGTGGCTGCGGTTGTACATGTGGTCGTGGCCGTTGAGCACCAGGTCCACACCGGTTTCGGAGAACACCGGCGCAAGGCCTTCGCGCATCTGCGTGATCTCTTTCTCGTGGTAGCGGCCACCGTGGGAGTACGGAGCGTGGTGCATGACCACGATGGTCCAATCCTTGTCCGCGCCGTGGGCAGCGGTAGTCTCGCGCACGAACTGAGACTGCTTTTCGATCGCCCGCTTGCGCTTCGAATCGATCGGCTCGGAGTACTTGTTTCCGGTTTCGTTAGAGTCCAAAACGATGAACAGGGCATTGTTGCGCTCGAAGAAATAGTTCGCGTCACCCGGTTTCGCGTTTGGCAGGTTCCCGTGCTCTTTGAAGTGCTTATCGACGATAGACGTGGGCAACAGCTCGTGATTGCCCTTCGCCATAGCGAGCGGGTAGGACTGCAGCTCTTCAGCGGTAAAGAACGCCTCCCACTGTTTGATCGGGTCACCCCAGCCCTCAGCTTGGTCACCGGCGTGGACGATGAACTGGGAGTCCGGGTAAGAGCCGGTGGCCCGGCGGACCGCAGTGCGCCACGCTTCAGCCTGCTCGTCCACTTTGAGGTTCACACCGATCTGGGCGTCGGACAAGGTGAGGAAGTTCCAGCTGTCTCCTGCCGGCTGGGTGCGGAAGGTCGCCGCTTCGCTCCATCCGCCCTCATCGGAGCCGAGCTGGTAGGTGTACTCGGTGCCCGGCTGCAGACCGGTGACGGTGGCGTGGTTGGCGCGGTAGGCGATGGCGCCGAAGTCAGCCTCCGTAGCGGCCACTTCGTTCACCGTCTCAGGGTTAGCCGTCGGGTAGTACTTCACGAACTCCTGGCCGTTGTAAGCGGTGCGCCAGGAGAAGTTCATATCGGTGGCAGTAGCACCGACGTGCACGTGACTGGACGAGATCGGCCCACCGGCTGCCTGGCTGGATCCTCCAGGCTGACTGGACTGCGCAACAGCTTCTGGTACGGCGGTGAACGACAGACCGAGCGCGAGGGACATCGCGGCTGCGGTCACTTTCAGGGAACGGGCGGGAGTCAGCGACATGGGAGGCCTTTCAGCAAACAGGCGCGGCACGGGAAGAGCAGCGTTCGCAGGCAAGGTATCACGGACGGGGTGTGGTTGCTGGGTGAGCGGGGAGGAATCGTCGATAAGCATTGCTTAGCGGGGCTGCTGGTGCTTCGGGCACAATAGTCTCCGTGACTGAAACGACGAAGGGTGGCGAGGACGCGGGCGCCGCCATGGCCTCCGGTTCCGCGCAAAAGCTCGCGGAGGAGGTCAAAGCCTCCGATAAAGCTAACGCCGGCGACAAGAAATCCCACGAATACGACAACCGCGTCGACCGCGCGGTGGTGTTCAACTCGTGGATGAAATCGACCGCGCTGTTCTCGCTGCGGATGGTGGCCATCTTCATCCTCATCGGTGCACTGGCGTACCTGGTGGGCAAATTCTGGGCCGGCATCCTGCCAATCGTCCTCGCACTGATCGTGTGCACCGTGCTCGAACCCGTGACAAGCTTCCTGCGCAAACACGGCCTCCCCGGTGCGTTGTCGGCGCTGATATCGATGCTGCTGGCGCTGGCTGTGCTGGTGTTCTTCGTGTCGATGATCCTGCCGGACATCATCACGAACTCCCGCGTCCTTGCCATCCAGGCTGGGCAAGGGCTGCAAAGCCTGGCGCTATGGCTGCAGAACCAGGATTCGCTGCCGTTCAGCGTGGATGCGGAGCAGATCAACGAAGTCGTCCAAGACTCGATCACCTGGGTGCAAAACCGCGCCGGCGCGATCGCAGGCGGCATTTTCTCCGGTATCAGCACGGCGACGTCGATGATGATCACCTTCGTCGTTGTCGTGGTCCTCACCTTCTTCTTTCTTAACGACGGCCCCAAGTTCCTCCCCTGGGTCCGCTCCGCCACCGGCGGCCGCGCCGGACTGCACGCCACCGAGCTGCTCACCCGCATCTGGAACACGCTGTGCGGATACATTCGCGCCCAGGCGGTCGTGTCGTTTATCGACGCTGTCTGTATCGGCGTCGGTCTGTGGGCGGTCGGCGTGCCCATGGCGTTCACCCTTGCGGTGATCACGTTCATGGCAGGCTTCATCCCGCTTGTCGGCGCAATTGTCGCCGGGGCGCTTGCCGTCATCATCGCGCTCGTTTCCCTTGGGTTCACCGAGGCGCTCATCGTCCTGGGCATCGTCATCGCCGTCCAGCAGCTTGAAGGCAACGTCCTCTCCCCGCTGCTGCAGTCCCGCGCGATGAACCTGCACCCTGTGGTCGTCTTGGTCTCCGTCACAGTCGGCGGCGGTCTCTTCGGCCTCGTCGGCGCGTTCCTAGCTGTTCCCGCCGCCGCGACCGTTGCCGTGATCTTCCGCTACATGCAGGACATGCTCCAGCTGCACGCCGGCGAAGTCAGCGCGGACGATCTCGAGTTCGCCACCGACGTGGGCAAGGCGCTCGCCGAAGCAGAAGAGCAAGAAAGCGCGGCGCAACGCGATGAGCTCATCGACAACCATGTCTGGAAAGCGCCGAGCATTGACGACGAGCCCGACGCACCCGCCCCCTCCCCCGGCTCAACGCTCGTGCGCCAGTGGAACAAGGTGGCCGCCCGACGCCGCTCCGACAAAGCAATGGACAAGACGGCGGACACGACAGAGGACAAGACCGCCTCAGCGAAGACCGGCGGCGACGGCGCGAACGGCTCGAACGGCTCAGCACGGAAAACTCGCCGTTTCGAACTTCCGTTCGGTACATCCAAGGGTGGCGGCGAGGACATGTCCTAACCGTATGCAAGGGTGAGACACATGAGTTCTGTGTCCCCAGCGCTGACTTTCACCCTTGTCTTCCTCGCGTTCATTCTCGGGCTGCTTGCCGGTGCGGCCGCGATGCACCTATTGCGCCGCCCCGCATCCCCGCCTTCCCAGCCGCCGCGGCAGGATGTGCGGCGGGAGTTGGAGCCGTTGGAGAGGGCCGTCGATAAGCTCGCGGCGCAGTTGCGCGACATGGATGAAGATCGCGCTGTCGCCCACTCAGCGCTCGCCGGGCAGGTGCAGGCCGTGACGCGTGCGAGTTCACGGCTGAGCGATCGCACGGATCAGCTGGTCAACGCGCTGCGCTCACCGAACACGCGCGGGCGTTGGGGCGAGATGCAGCTCGAACGTGTCGTGGAGCTCGGCGGCATGGTCAAGTACTGCGACTTCGATGTGCAGCAAGCAGCGCGTATCGACGGTCAGCTGCTCCGCCCCGACATGATCATCCGGTTAAGCCGCGGCCGCAACATCGTGGTGGATGCGAAAGTGCCGTTCAGCGCCTACCTCGACGCGCTCAACACGGAGGATCCCGAGGAGAAAGCCGGCTATCTGCGCAGGCACAGCCACCTACTGCGGCAGCACGTGGCAACACTCGGGCAGAAAGCGTACGTCGAGGCTTTCGCGCCGACGCCCGAGTTCGTGGTCATGTTCATCCCCGCCGACCCCTTCCTCGACGCAGCGCTCGAGCAAGATCCGCAGTTGCTTGACGACGCATTTGCGCGAGGCGTTGTCATCGCCACCCCCTCCACCCTGTTCGCGTTGTTGCGCACCGTCGGGCTGGGATGGCAGCAAGAAGACATCAACGCGAAGGCGGCCGAGGTGCAGCGGCTCGGTGCGCAGCTGTACACGCGGTTGGGGACCATGGCGGAGCACTACAACCGCGTCGGCGGCTCGTTGGATAAGGCCGTCGAGGCGTTCAATGCCACGCTCGGGTCAATGGACGCCCGCGTCATGGTCACCGCACGCCGGCTGAAAGACCTCGACTTGCCCGGGCGTACGACTAGTGAACCCACCGAACTCCGTGCGGTGACTGCCCGGGCACGCACCGCCAACGGGGAAGAAAGTTCGCACTCCCACGTCGAGTAAAAGCTGTCCGCGCGCGGCGGCACGGTAACATCACACAACGTGTCGCATGCAACGTCCCGATCCTCAACGCAGTCAGACCCGGCAATGCCCGGTTTCTCGACGGGATCCGGCGTGGGCATCATCATCGCGGCCCTTGTCACTGGCGGCCTACTGTCCGTCTACAACGAAGCAATCGGGTGGCCGTTCCTAGCGCTGTTCGCGGTGGCCTCCTTGGTCGTGGTCACGTTTGTCAACCCGCGCGGGCTGTTTCTCATCGTTGCGTCCATCCCGCTGCTGTACACATTGTTTTTGTTGGTAACGGGCACCCTCAACGCGTACTTCCAACTGCCGGAAGGCCAAACATCGCTGGGACGCACCTCTGCCCTGCTCATTTTGTATCCGCTGGTGCAGTTCTTCCCCGTGATGGCAATGGTGACCCTCGGTGCGCTGGTCATCGCGTTGTTGCGCTACCAGCTGCTGAAAAGGCACAACGAAGAGATCCGCCAGCAGGAACAGCGCCAGCGCAGGCAGGCTTCCGAATCGAATCGTCGTACCCAACGTGAGGCGACACGCTTCCGTGAACGGACCACCACGCCGGGCAAGGTCACCGTTGAAGAGCTACTGGCACGAAGCAACGAGCCCTCCGCTTCTAGGCGTCCCGCCCAACGCCTCTCGCCCAGCAACGCACGTTCGAAGGGCCGAGACGAACCCGTGCAGCGCAGCAATGCTCGACGCTCGGACGGGCGTGATCTCCGTCGCGTCAGCGCGCAAGACGGCCGCGACAGTGCGTGGGACAGCCGGGGTGGCGGCCGCGGATCATCTCGGCGGGTCAGCCACCGTCTCCGCGAAGACCTCTACGAAGACTAGCCGCGACTACCCAGCCTGGCGCGGCGGGCGCAGGTCGCGCGGCAGCGCGAAAGTGATGGTCTCGGTGGTCGTGGTGACCTGCTCGACGTTGTCGTAGCCGCGCTCGGCGAGGTATTCCACGACTTCGCGGACAAGAATCTCGGGCACGGATGCGCCGGAGGTGACACCGACCGTCGTCACACCGTCGAACCAGGCGTCGTCTATCTGGTGCGCGTAGTCAATGAGGTGAGCGTCGTTCGTGCCGTTCTGCAGTGCGACCTCGACAAGGCGCTTCGAGTTGGAGGAGTTCTGCGACCCGACGACGATCATCAGCTCGCACTTCTCAGCGATCGCCTTCACCGCGACCTGGCGGTTCTGGGTGGCGTAGCAAATGTCGTCGCTCGGCGGGTCTTCCAGATTCGGGTACTTCTTGCGCAGCAGCGCGACGATCTCCATGGTCTCGTCGACGGACAGCGTGGTCTGCGACAACCACACCAGCTTCTGGTCCTCCGGGAAGTCGGGAGCAGCGTCGACACCCTCGACACCGTCTACCAGGTGCACCACGTCTGGCGCCTCGCCAGCGGTACCTTCGACCTCTTCGTGGCCTTCATGGCCGACGAGGAGAATGTGGTAGCCGTCGCGGGCGAAGCGCTTGACCTCATTGTGGACCTTGGTCACCAGCGGGCAGGACGCGTCGAGAGCAATGAGCTGTCGCTGCTGTGCCGATTCGCGAACGGCCGGTGAAACGCCGTGTGCAGAGAAGACAACGTGCGCGCCCTCAGGCACTTCATCGGTCTCCTCGACGAAGATGACGCCACGCTTAGACAGCGTCTCCACGACGTACTTGTTGTGCACGATCTCTTTGCGCACGTAAATGGGGGCGCCGTACTTCTCCAGCGCCTTTTCCACCGTCTCCACTGCACGGTCAACACCAGCGCAGTACCCGCGAGGGGCGGCGAGAAGGACGTTTTTTCCGGTGCTCGTCATGTGCCCAAGGGTAATGGATGTGCGGGCGAAAAGGTAAGCTGGTCCCGCACAACGGAAGGGGGCTGATGCCCATGGCGGGCGCACAACCGCCGAAGAGCACGCCGGAGAGGCCGTGGTCTGTTTCGCAGGTCAATGACAGCGTCAAGCAGTGGATTGAGCGTTTGGGTTGGCTGTGGATTGAGGGCCAGCTGACGCAGATCAATGTGAAGCCGTCGTGGCGGTTTTCCTACCTGACGCTGCGTGACACGCAGAAAGAGATGAGCATTCAGCTCACTGCGGACACGAAGATGGTGCGCTCGCTCGACGCCCCGCTTAACGACGGCGACCGCGTCATCGTCCTCGGCAAACCCGCCTTCTACGCCGGACGCGGTTCCTTTTCTTTGTGGGTCACGGAGATCCGCCACGTCGGCGAGGGTGAGCTGCTGGCGAAGATCGAGCAGCTGCGCAAGACGTTGGCTGCTGAGGGGCTGTTCGATCCGGCGCGGAAGAAGCCTCTGCCGTTCCTGCCGCGCCGCATCGGGCTGATCACCGGCCGCGGATCTGCCGCCGAGCGCGACGTGCTGTCGGTGGCGAAAGACCGCTGGCCGGCGGTGGACTTCCGCGTGATCAACACCCCGGTTCAAGGTGCCGGCACCGTCCCGCAGGTCGTGGAGGCGCTGCGCACTCTCGACGATGACGAGACTGTCGACGTGATCATCATCGCCCGCGGCGGCGGCTCCGTCGAGGACCTGCTCCCCTTCTCCGAGGAGGCGCTGCAGCGTGCGGTCGCGGAGGCGTCGACGCCGGTCGTCTCAGCGATTGGCCACGAGCCGGACAACCCTGTCTTGGACAACGTCGCTGACCTGCGCGCGGCGACCCCCACCGATGCCGCGAAGCGTGTGGTTCCGGATGTCGTCGCTGAACGCCAGATGCTTGACGACGCCCGCTCCCGCCTCTCCTCCGCCCTG
Organism: Corynebacterium sp. CCUG 70398; assembly: GCF_024454055.1. Taxonomy (NCBI): domain Bacteria; kingdom Bacillati; phylum Actinomycetota; class Actinomycetes; order Mycobacteriales; family Corynebacteriaceae; genus Corynebacterium; species Corynebacterium sp. CCUG 70398. The sequence continues at coordinate 135,111 of NZ_JAGPYZ010000007.1, read as the reverse complement.
CGCTCCTGGGTCAGGCGCGAACGCCACGGCCTGAGCCAGGTGCGTTCCCGCCCCGCTATGGCGAACCCCCTGACCCAGGTGACGTTGCGCCGCGAGGAACTCGACCGCGCCACCGCAGCCATCCGCCGCGACATCACACGCCTGCTCAAGCAGGAGACCGCCGAGGTCAAGGCCTTGCGTGCACAGGTGTCCGCCCTCGGTCCAGCCGCAACACTCGCCCGCGGCTACGCGGTGGTCCAGGTCCAGCCGCGCGACGGCAGCGAGCCGGAAGTGGTGACCAGCATCGCCCAGGCTCCGCCCGGCTCGCAGCTACGCATCCGAGTTGGTGACGGTTCCATCACCGCAGCCAGCATGGCCGCCACACCCGCCGAATAACAGCTACGCACCCAAGGAGAACCCACCATGGCAGATAACACTTTCGGCCAAGGCACCCCGAACGCCGACGCAATCCCGGCCCCGTCCTCCCTGACCTACGAGCAGGCGCGCGATGAACTGGTTGAAACCGTGAAGATTCTCGAGCTCGGCCAGATGAGCCTCGACGAATCCCTGAAGTACTGGGAGCGCGGTGAAGCCCTGGCCAAGCGCTGCGAAGTGCTTCTCGACGGCGCCGAGAAACGCATCGAACAAGCCCTACAACAGGGCTCCGACGATGAGGAACAGGCAGAGTAAAGCCGCCTTCATCCGGCCCAGCCGACTCATCCGGCCCAGCTGCCTCGGCCGAGGCCGCCGACTCATCGCGTAGCCTCCCTAACCCTCCTTACCCCTCCCCTGACCCGATTAGCTAGAAGCAGGCGACTAGAACGTCCGAAAATCAGGCCCGAAAGGATCATTCCAGTTGTTTGTTTCTAGCTAATCGCGGACGGGGCAGGGCGGGTTGGCCTGGGGCCGGGTTTCGGGCCGGGGGCGCGACTGGGGACGGGTTGGGGTCTGTTGTGAGCTAGTGCTATCGAATTACAGCGGCTCGGAAGCGGCGAACGCTTCAATGAGTTCGCGGAATTCGGCATCGGGCGCGGCACCGGTGACGAGCAAGCGGACATCTTCAAGATCGACGACCCACAGATCGCGCACGTCGTTCACATCGGAGGTGTAAACGGTCGCTGGAAGGTCCGCGACGGTCTCCTCGCGGGAGTGCTCGCGGTACTTCCCGTCGGCTTGCGCTGCCTCATCGGCCGACAGACCGGTTTGGGTCACTTGCAAAAAGCCTTCTTCTGGGGTGACCCAGCCGGCGACGGGGGCGGGGGTGCCGTCGATAAGCGTGCGGCGTGCAGAGTTATTCGTCCACCCCTCCGGCATCTCCGGGAAACGCACCGGGAAATCGGCTGCGCGGGCCTCCATCTCCATGAACGTGCGGCCGTCGACCTCGTGTACTGGGCCGTTTTCTGGGCGGCCCGGATTGAACTCGCACATCCCAGTGAACGCCACCGACAGGATCATCAGGGCAGCAATGAGCACGACATTGATTGCCATGTCCCTGCCGTCCTGGAAAATCCGCGGTTTCTCATCAGCCACGCTTGCAAGTATCGCATGCCCGTTCCGCCCCACCCCAATTGCTCCGGAGCAGCAGGAAAAATGCCACAATGGGCTAATACACGTATCGTTCTGCAACTGCCCCAGGAGGCACAAACCAATGGGTAACCCCGTCGAAGCACCCGACCGCAACCTAGCGATGGAACTCGTCCGCGTCACGGAGGCCGCCGCCCTAGCCTCCGGCCGTTGGGTTGGCCGCGGCAAGAAGAACGAGGGCGACGGAGCCGCAGTCGACGCGATGCGCAAGATGATCAACTCCGTGAATATGGACGGCATCATCGTCATTGGTGAGGGTGAGAAGGACGAGGCGCCGATGCTGTTTAACGGCGAGCGCGTGGGCAACGGCCAGGGTGCCGAGCTCGACATCGCAGTCGACCCTGTTGACGGAACCCGCCTGATGGCCGAGGGCCGCCCGAACTCCATCTCCGTCATCGCCGCCGCCGAGCGCGGCACCATGTACGACCCGGCCGATGCGTTCTACATGAACAAGATCGCCGTCGGCCCCGAGGCAGCAGGCAAGATCGACATCACGGCGCCGGTGGCGCACAACATCGAGGTCGTTGCGAAGGCGAAGGGCATTGAGCCGCGCGACGTTACTGTTGTTGTCCTCGACCGCCCGCGCCACGCCGAGCTCGTCGCTGACATCCGCGCCGCTGGTGCGAAGGTCCGCTTCATCATGGACGGCGACGTCGCTGGCGCTATCGCGGCAGCACGCAACAACAACTCCATCGACATTGCCATGGGCGTCGGCGGCACCCCGGAGGGCGTCATCACTGCCTGCGCCCTGAAGTGCCTTGAGGGCGAAATCCAGGGCATGCTCGCCCCGCAGTCCGACGAAGAACGTGATAAGGTCGTCGCAGCCGGCCACGATCTGACCCGCGTCTTGGGCATCAACGACCTGGTCAGCTCCGACAACTGCTACTTCTCCGCCACCGGCGTGACCAACGGCGACATGCTGCGCGGTGTCTCCTACCGCGCCAACGGCGCTACCACCCGTTCCTTGGCGATGCGCTCCAAGTCCGGAACCGTCCGCCTCGTCGAATCCCAGCACCAGCTGGCCAAGCTGCGCGAATACTCCGTTGTGGACTACTCCGGTCCGAACAACTAAGCTCCGCGCTTTACGACGAAACCTCCCACTTAGGCCGCCCGGTATCACTGGGCGGTTTTCTTATGCAAAAACGACTAACGCGGCCGATCGACGTATCCCCTATTCGGTCTCCTCGGATCGGCAAATCAGGAATAATGGCGGATGTCAGGAGCGGCGCTACCCGCGCCGGAACACGTTCCAACCGCAAAGGATGATTATGGCTGATCAGGAATACCGCATCGAGCACGACACCATGGGTGAAGTGAAGGTGCCCGTGAACGCGCTGTGGCGTGCACAGACCCAGCGTGCCGTGGAGAACTTCCCCATCTCCGGCCGTGGGCTCGAGGCGCAGCAGATCCGCGCACTCGGCCTGCTCAAGGCTGCGTGTGCGCAGGTGAACAAGGACCTGGGCAACCTGGACGCCGAGAAGGCCGATGCCATTATCGCCGCCGCGAAGGAAATCGCTGACGGCCAGCACGACGACGAGTTCCCGATCGACGTTTTCCAGACCGGTTCCGGTACCTCGTCCAACATGAACACCAATGAGGTCATCGCGTCGATCGCGAAGGCGAACGGTGTAGAGGTTCACCCGAACGATGACGTGAACATGGGCCAGTCCTCCAACGACACCTTCCCCACCGCGACCCACGTCGCCGCGACCGAGGCAGCTGCGAACGACCTCATCCCGGCGCTGCAGGTGCTGCACGAGTCCCTGGACAAGAAGGCCAATGAGTGGAAGGAAGTGGTCAAGTCCGGCCGCACCCACCTCATGGACGCCACCCCGGTCACCCTGGGTCAGGAGTTTTCCGGCTACGCCCGCCAGATCGAGCTGGGCATTGAGCGCGTGCGTAACACCCTGGAGCATCTCGGTGAGCTGGCCATCGGCGGCACCGCTGTGGGCACCGGCATCAACACCCCGGCTGAGTTCGGCGGCAAGGTCACCGAGGAGCTGAAGAAGCTCACTGGTGTCGAGCAGCTGTCGGAGGCTAAGAACCACTTCGAGGCGCAGGCTAACCGCGATGGTCTGGTCGAGTTCTCTGGCGCGATGCGTTCCGTGGCTGTGTCCCTGTACAAGATCGCAAACGACATCCGCTTGATGGGTTCGGGCCCGCTCGCCGGCCTCGCCGAGATCCACCTGCCGGATCTGCAGCCGGGTTCGTCCATCATGCCGGGCAAGGTCAACCCGGTGCTGTGCGAGACCGCTACCCAGGTCTCTGCGCAGGTCATCGGTAACGATGCAGCTGTTGCGTTCGCCGGCACCCAGGGCCAGTTCGAGCTCAACGTGTTCATCCCGGTCATGGCGCGCAACGTTCTCGAGTCCGCGCGTCTGCTGGCGAACACCTCCCGCCAGTTCGCCACGAGGCTTGTCGACGGTATCGAGCCCAACGAGGAGCGCATGCGCACCCTCGCAGAGTCCTCTCCGTCGATCGTGACCCCGCTGAACTCTGCGATCGGTTACGAAAACGCCGCCAAGATTGCCAAGCACGCGGTCAAGGAAGGCATCACCATCCGCCAGGCCACCATCGACCTGGGCTTCATCGGCGACGACCTCACTGAAGAAGAGATGGACAAGCGCCTCGACGTGCTGTCGATGGCGAACACCGACCGCAACTAGCTGCCACGGTTTAAGGCTCAGCGTGCTCGCTCGCTGGGCCTTCTTTCATGTCGTTTTTCAGGTGTAGTCTTCGATGAGTGACGGAAACTCAACACGATCAGCACACTGAAGAACACGAGCAGGAAGCCGGCAAACCGAACGTCGGGCTGGTGTTCGCTGCGCTTCTGACGACGATGCTCATGAGCTCGCTGGGGCAGATGATCTTCTCTACTGCCCTGCCGACGATCGTCGGCGAGCTCGGCGGTGTGGAGCACATGAGCTGGGTGATCTCGGCGTTCATGGTGACCATGACCATTGCTTTGCCTGTCTTCGGCAAGCTTGGCGACGGCCTGGGCCGCAAATGGTTCTACATCGGCTGCATCGGGCTGTTTGTCATCGGGTCGACCATTGGCGGTTTCGCCCACACGATGGAGTTGCTCATCATCGGCCGCGCGGTCCAAGGCTTCGGTGCGGGCGGCATGATGATCAATTCGCAGTCGATCATCGCGGAGGTCGTGCCGGCGCGTGAGCGCGGCAAGTACATGGGTGTTATGGGTGCGGTGTTCGGCATCTCCTCGGTGCTGGGGCCTGTTCTCGGCGGCTGGTTCACCGATGGTCCCGGCTGGCGCTGGGGATTGTGGATGAACATCCCGCTGGGCATTTTGGCCATGACGATCTCCGCGATCGTGTTGAAGCTGTCCAAGGGCGACAGGGAGAACTTCCGCTTCGACTGGTTCGGGGCGGTGTTGCTTGCGGTTGCGACGACGTGCCTCATCCTGGCGACAACGTGGGGCGGGCTGCAGTATCCGTGGGGCTCCCCGACCATCCTCGGGCTGCTCGCGGCGGCCGCAGTCGTGGGCGCAATCTTCGTCTTCGTGGAGCTGCGGGCGGGCGATCCGCTCGTGCCGATGCACCTGTTCGACAACCGCAACATGGCGCTGACCACTGCTGCCAGTGTTGTCCTGGGTGTGTCCATGACCGGCGTCATGGCCTACCTGCCGACGTACCTGCAAATGGTCCACTCCATGTCGCCGACGGCGGCGGGCCTGATGATGATCCCGATGGTCGGCGGCATGCTGCTCACCTCCATCGGAGTCGGCGCGCTGATCTCGCGGACGGGCCAGTACAAGATTTTCCCGATCGTCGGCATGGGCATTGTGGCTCTCGGGTGCTTCTTGTTGTCGAGGTTGACGGCGGAGACGTCGTTAAGCGTGCTCGGCGTCTACATCTTCATTTACGGCTTCGGGCTGGGCATGGTGATGCAGGTGCTCATCCTCATCGTGCAGAACTCTTTCCCCATCCGCGTGGTGGGCACCGCGACGGCGGCGAACAACTTCTTCCGCCAGATCGGTATGTCCGTCGGCGCGTCTGTGGTGGGCACCATATTCATCCACAACACGCAAAACAACATGGAAGAACGGCTGCCACGTGCACTGCAGCAGCTCGGTCCAGAAGCCGCGAAGTACACCGACGGCTTCGACCCCAACGCGCTCACGCCGGAAATCATGGACCAGCTACCCGGCCCTATTCATGACGCGATCGCCTCCAGCTACAACGACGGCCTGACTCCAGTGTTCTTGCTGCTCATTCCGCTCGTGCTCGTCGCGATGGCGCTGTTGTTCCCTGTTGAGCAGGTGAAACTGAAGGAAACCGTCGAGTAGTTATTGCCAGCTATTGCTTGCCCGGCTTGGGCAGCAGCAGCTCATAAATGTCGGTGTCGCGCCAGGTGCCGGCCAGCTCGCCGTATGTCATCAGTGCCATCTGGTGGTAGGTGCCCACCTTCACAAACCCGCGCGACTCGTGCAGACCCGCCGAGCCAGTGTTTTCCGGGAAGATCCACGAGTGGATGGACCACTTGTTCAACCCAATGCACGTCTCGATGAGCTTGTCCAGTAGAGCACCCGAGACGCCACGGCCTTTCGCATCGTCGTGGATGTAGATCGAATCCTCCACAACACCGTGGAACACGCTGCGTGTCGACGCCTGCGCTGCAGCAACCCAGCCAAGCACACGGTCATCATCATGCTTTTCGACGGCGACAAACACCGTCTCAATGATCTTGTTCGTAGCGAACTTCTGCCACGTCGGCCCATTCTGTTCGTACGAAGCATGGCCAGTGCCTAGGCCTGCTTCGTAGATGTCGCGGACCTGCGGGTAGTCCTCCGGCCGGATGGGGCGGATTGTGAAATCGCGTTCGGACTCGGGAATCGGCATGGCGACCATCGTACAAGTCACTCCCACAGCACGAAAACCGCGCCGCAGACGCAGGTTAGCGCCCTGCGGCGTGGCTGAGCCCACGGGTTAGGCGTGGTCCTCGAGGAGGTCTGTCACCAGCTCCGCGATCGGAGAACGCTCCGAGCGCGTCAGGGTCACATGCCCGAAGAGGTCCTGGCCCTTGAGCTTTTCAATGACAGCCTGAACACCGTCGTGGCGGCCCACGCGCAGGTTGTCGCGCTGGGCGACATCGTGGGTGAGCACCACGCGGGAGCCGCGACCGAGTCGGGACAGGACAGTCAGGAGCACGTTGCGTTCGAGGGACTGGGCCTCGTCGACGATGACGAATGCGTCATGCAGCGAGCGGCCGCGGATGTGCGTCAACGGCAGCACCTCGACGAGATCGCGCGCTGCGACTTCCTCGAGCACGTTATCGGACACGACGCCCTCGAGGGTGTCGTAGACCGCCTGGGCCCAGGGGTTCATCTTCTCCATCTCGTCGCCCGGCAGGTAGCCCAAGTTCTGGCCGCCGACGGCGTAGAGCGGACGGAAGACGATGATCCGCTTGTGCTCCCCGCGCTCCAGGACAGACTCCAGGCCGGCGCACAGTGCCAGCGCCGACTTACCGGTGCCGGCGCGACCGCCGATGGAGACGATGCCGACGGAATCGTCGAGAAGCAGATCGAGCGCGACCCGCTGCTCAGCGGAACGGCCGGACAGACCGAACGCGTCGATATCGCCGCGCACGAGCTTGACCCCGCCCGAAGGTGCAACACGGGCCAGCGCCGACTTGTTGCCGGCGTTGAGCGTCAGGCCGCAGTGGACCGGAAGCTCACCGGTGTCGATGGCGCAGAAGCCGGTGGCATAAAGCTCGTCGATCTCTTCCCCGGAGACCTCGAGCTCAGCCATGCCGGTGTACCCGGTCAGAACGACATCCTGTGCGCGGTACTCCTGCGCAGGTAAACCAACAGCGCCGGCCTTGACGCGCAGCGGCACGTCCTTAGTCACCAAAACAGTGTCCCTACCTTCCTGCATGAAGTTGTAGGCGCAGGCGAGGATGCGGTTGTCATTCTCCCCGCCGCGCAGGGCGGACGGCAGGTTGTCTTGAGACTGGTGGTTGAGTTCCACGTGCAGCATGCCACCGTCAAGGTTGACGGGCATGGGCTGGTCGAGCCGGTCGTAGTCGGCGCGCAGGTCTTCCAAAAAGCGAAGAGCTTGGCGGGCGAACCAGCCAAGCTCTGGGTGATGGCGCTTCTGCTCGAGCTCCGTGATGACCACGAGCGGCAGAACCACGTTGTGTTCCGCGAACTTTTTCAACGCCCACGGATCAGACAGAAGGACTGACGTGTCGATCACGTAGGTTCTCAAGGCGGTGTGCGCCGTGAGCTGCTCAGGTGCGGAGTCGATCTGGGTAACAGAAGGGTCAAACATGCAATTGCTCCCCTAGTGCGGTTGTCGGGTAGCCAGGACCGTGCTTCGCGGTACCTGACACCTGCCACACTAGGGGAGCAAAGTGGAAATTACATCGATGTAAGGTGAATTTCCGGTTACAGCGTCAACTAGCTGATCTTCGCGGTGAACTCGCCGTTCTCCTCGAGCCACTCGATGGTGCCGTTCTGGAATTCCTGGATCCAGCCGTTGTCGTCGGAGCGCTTCTCCTCAGGCGCGGTCGGCAGGCCGACCTCTGCGTCCAAGCCACCCTCTTCCTTCCAGGTCTTAGAGATCTCGCCGACGACCGGCACAGCGCCCGTCTCCTCGGAGTAAACGATGTTCTTCTCAGCGTCGTACTCGATCAGAGTGGTGCCGTCCTCGCGGGACTCAACGTTGAACGGGTCGCCCCAGTTGCCGCCGCTGTGCTCCTCAGCAGCTTCCTGTGCGGCAGCCGGAACCAGAACAGACTCGCCGTCCTGAGTGGTGATCTCGACGGTCTCGCCGTCCTCACCCTCGCCCTCAGCGTCGGTCTCCTCGGTCACGGTCTCGACATTGGTCTCGGTTGCCTCGACCTCTTCGACGTTGCCGTCAGCGTTGTCAGCATCGTCGGAGCAAGCAGCAAGGCTGGTGGCCAGTGCGAGAGCTGCGACGGAAGCGCCGAGCTTACGGTTAATCTTGATGTTCATAATATGAAGTCCTTTCATAAGCTAACTTTTAAGACCGTTCACCATTATGCAAACTTCACGTTACATACGTTTTCTGCTTCCCCCCTTTTTGGGGTAATTGCGGCGGGATCCCTTGCGCTGGCCACTGCTTTTGCTTTTTACTTTGTGTTTTCGTTTGTCGCCCGAACGATGGTTTCGGTCCCGATTCTCAGCGCTGCTTCTCGACGAGTTCCGCGTCCTTCCCTTCGCCACCCCAACGAAATCCTGGATCGCATCGGAGTCTTCCTCCACCTTCCACACGAGCGCAATCGCCTTTGGCTCATGCGCCGGCTCCCCTTGCAGCTCCGCGACAACGACCTGTTTTTTAGACAGCACTTTCAGCAACGGTGCCGGGGCGAACGCCACTCCCACGTTCGCTGCTACGACTTGGAGCGCCATCCGCAGGTCGTCGGTCGTTCCGTTGGGATAGGTGTAGTTGACGGGCTCGTCGGTGACGTCAATAAGCGAAATGGGCTCCCCGATGTCATAGAGCGAGTCTTTCGGGACAGCGAGACCGGGTTTTTCCTCGTAGAGACGCACGTGGTGGAACTGCTCCCCTGGCTGCCCGATGCGGTCGTCGGGTACACGCATCAGGGCGAGCTGGGCGGCACCGCTGTCGATGAGTTCGAACGGGTCGTCGCTGGGAATCTCCTCGAGTTGGTGGTTTGCGCGGTAGCGGGCGAACCACTTGCCGGGCTCGGTGCCAGTGACGAACGCGAGGCGGAGGGGGCTGGACATGCCACGATGCTACCGTCTGTGGCATGAGCGAAACGCCCTCGAACACCCCGTCCAGCACAGCCATGAAACCGGAAACTGCCGCGAAGAAGCTCGGTATTTACCTTCCGGCAGCACCGCAGGAGTTCCAGGACGGTGCCGTCACACACGCCCAACTGCGCGAACTGCAGATGAACCCGCCGCAGTGGCTGAGTTCCTTGCGCGCCGACGGCCCCCACCCCCGCCCCGAAGTCGCCCGCAAACTCGGCATTTCCATTACTGCCTTGAAGAAGAACGACATGGATAAGCCGCTGACCACTGAAGAGATCCAGGCTCTTCTGGCGGATCAGCCCGCATGGTTGCGTGAGGCCCGCCGGATCCACGCACAAGAGCGCGGCGACGGGCCTGCGGAAGAGTCAAAAGAGCGTTAGAGCATCTTCCAGTCTTCAAGACCCGGGTACAGCGGGTAGTTCTCCGCGAGCTTGGTCACGCGGGCACGCAGAGACTCGACGTCGGCGTTGGTGCCCTGAGCCAGCGCGGTACCGATGATGTCGGCGGTCTCGGTGAACGCCTGTTGGTCAAATCCGCGGGTCGCCAGGGCCGAGGTGCCGATGCGCAGACCGGAGGTGACCATCGGCGGGCGCGGGTCATTCGGGACAGCGTTGCGGTTGACGGTGATGCCGACCTCGTGGAGCAGATCCTCGGCCTGCTGGCCGTCGAGCTCGGAATTGCGCAGGTCCGCGAGCACAAGGTGGACGTCGGTACCGCCGGTGAGAACGTCGACGCCGACTTCCTTGCAGTCGGATGCGGTGAGGCGCTCGGCGAGAATGCGGGCGCCCTCGAGGGTGCGCTCCTGGCGGTCCTTGAACTCCGGCGTGCCGGCAATCTTCAGCGCGGTGGCCTTCGCGGCGACCACGTGCATGAGCGGTCCGCCCTGCTGGCCGGGGAAGACAGCGGAGTTGAGCTGCTTCGCATAGTCCTGCTTCGCCAGGATCATGCCGGAGCGCGGGCCGCCGAGGGTCTTGTGAATCGTGGTGGACACCACGTCGGAGTGCGGCACCGGGGACGGGTGCAGGCCGGCGGCTACAAGGCCGGCGAAGTGGGCCATGTCGGTCCACAGGTAAGCGCCGACTTCATCGGCAATCGCCCGGAACGCCTCGAAGTCGACGGTGCGCGGGTAAGCGGACCAGCCAGCGATGATGACCTGCGGCTTGTGCTCCAACGCCAGCTCGCGGACCTTATCCATGTCGATGAGCATGGTGTCCGGGTCGACCTCGTAGGCGACAACGTTGTAGAGACGACCGGAGAAGTTGATCTTCATGCCGTGGGTGAGGTGGCCGCCGTGGGCCAGGGACAGACCCATGATGGTGTCGCCCGGCTTAATCAGGGCATGCAGCACAGCGGCGTTCGCCTGTGCGCCAGAGTGCGGCTGGACGTTGGCGTACTCGGCTCCGAACAGCTCCTTGGCGCGGTCGCGCGCAATATCCTCGATGACGTCGACGTTCTCGCAGCCACCGTAGTAACGGCGACCCGGGTAGCCCTCCGCGTACTTGTTGGTCAGCACCGACCCCTGAGCCTGCAACACAGCGCGCGGCACGAAGTTCTCTGAGGCAATCATCTCCAGAGTGTTGCGCTGGCGGGAGACCTCCCCGAGGATCTGCTCATAAACATCCGGGTCTAGCTGGGCGAGCTCTTGGTAGCGGAGATCGTCGGTCATCATCGTTCCTTTCGGGTCGAGCCTTCTACGCACACCACAGTAAGCCAACCACCGCCAGCAGTGTAAGAATGGTCCTCATGCCGCGACCAGCAGACCCTAGCCCCTACCTTGATTTGACGCGTGACGCTTGGCGGGAGCGCCGCGCGGAGATGCCGCAGGTGCTCACCGAGGACGAGCTTGCGCGTCTGCGCGGTATCGGCGAGAGCATGGATCTCAACGAGGTCGCCGAGATTTACCTGCCGCTGTCGCGTCTGTTGCACTTGCAGGTTCGTGCGCGCCAGAAGCTCACGGCCGCCACGGAAACATTCCTCGGGGAAAACCCCGGGCACGTGCCCTTCATCATCGGGGTCGCCGGGTCCGTCGCGGTGGGCAAGTCGACCACGGCCCGTGTGCTCCAAGTGCTGCTGGAGCGATGGAAGTCCCACCCGCGGGTGGATCTGGTCACCACCGACGGTTTCTTGCTGCCCACCGCGGAGCTCACGGCCCGCAATCTCACTGGGCGCAAAGGTTTCCCGGAGTCCTATAATCGGCGCGATCTGCTGCGCTTTGTCACCGACGTCAAAGCCGGCCGCGACAACGTCAAGGCTCCGGTCTACTCTCACGACGCTTACGACATTCTCCCTGGCGAGTACCAGGTGGTAGACCATCCAGACATTCTCATCCTCGAGGGCCTCAACGTGCTGCAGACTGGCCCGACGCTGATGGTCTCCGACTTGTTCGACTTCTCCGTCTACGTTGACGCCAAGACGGAAGATATTGAGCGCTGGTACATCGACCGCTTCATCAAACTCAAGAACACAGCATTCCAAGAGCCAGGCGCGCACTTCGCCCGCTTCGCCCCGCTTTCTGACGAAGCCGCCGCCGCCGAAGCCCGCCGCATCTGGCAAACCATTAACCTGCCGAACTTGGTGGAGAACATCCTGCCCACGCGTGTCCGCGCATCGCTGGTGATGTCGAAGGCGGCGGACCACTCCGTGCAGCGCGTCCGGATGCGGAAGATCTAGCTACTTGCCGAAGCGGCGCGAGCGCTGCGAGTAATCTCGCAGAGCGCGAAGGAAGTCGATCTTGCGGAACGCCGGCCAGTACGTATCGGTGAACCAGATCTCCGAGTAGGCGGACTGCCACAGCAGGAAGCCAGATAGCCGCTGTTCCCCTGATGTGCGGATCACCAGGTCCGGGTCGGGCTGGCCGGAGGTATAGAGGTGCTTCGAGAGGGATTCGACACTGACATGGTCCGCGAGCTGCGCCGCAGGCACACCCTCATCCACCTTGGCGCGGATGAAGTGCTGCACCGCGTCGACGATCTCCTGGCGGCCTCCGTAACCGACCGCGATGTTGACCACGATGCCGTTCTTCGCCTCCGTCGCCGCCGCTGCCGAACGCATCCGCTGCGAGACTTTCTCCGGCAGCAGATCCAGATGCCCCACGAGCCGGATGCGAGCTTCAAACTCGTCGCTGCACAGTTCATCGACGACGCCGGAAATGATGTCGTAGAGCAGCTGGACTTCTTCCGCTGTGCGCGAGAGGTTCTCGGTGGAGAGCAAGTAAATGGTCACCACGTCGACGTTCATTTCAGCCGACCACGCGACGAGCTCCGCGATCTTCGCGGCCCCGACACGGTGGCCGTGCGCGATATCTGTGAATCCAGCCTCGCGCGCCCAGCGGCGGTTGCCATCGGCCATGACGGCGATGTGTTTCGGCTGGTTCTTACCCTGCAGCTCATGCTTCAAACGCCGTTCGTACAGCGGATACAGAATTCGTTCAAGCAGGGCCATGGCACTCATCCTAGCGCGCGCAGCCGCTAGAAAATCGACTTCTTTCGGCGGTCCAGCAGACCTTCTTCTTCCATGGCTTTATCCACGGCAGCTTCATCGAACACGTCGAGTCCGCGAGCTTCGGCAAATGCTTTACGACGATTGAACCGCGAGTACCGCCGATGGAACGCCCACCCAATGAGCAAGATGACGACGGCCAAAGCCAACACGATGAAGGCACCGATCGGCTCCGCCTTACCGAACTCCGGTCCGACCGGAGCATCGGGGTTCATCTGCTGGGCGAGAATGATCGTGTCGGTTGCGACGTCGATAAGCATTAATGCTCCTCCTCAATGCCTGCGAAGAGGTCCGTCTCCGGCAGGTCGGTCTGCACACGGGTGCGCGCGAGCTCGAATTCTTCGGTGGGCCACAGCTCAGCTTGCACCTCAGGGGTGCTGGCGAGGAACGGGCCGTTTGGATCGATCTGCGTCGCGTGGGCTGTCAAAGCGTCAGCGCGGTTCTGGAAGTAGTCGCCGCAGTCCACCTGCGTGGTCACGCGCTGCATGATGTCGGAAGAGTTCTCCTCGAACCGGCGCAGCATCGGCTCGTACGGGCTAGTTTCACCGTCGCCGATGACACCGTCTTCGAGCAGCCGGTCATGCAGAAGTCGCATGCGCTGCGGCACGAAACCGTGGCTGTAGTACAGCTTCAGCGGCTCCCACGGTGCACCGATCTCTGGAGCGAACTCTGGATCGCCCGCCTTCTCCCACGCGATCATGGATGCCTTATGAACCATGATGTGGTCCGGGTGCGGGTAGCCGCCGTTCTCGTCGTAGGTGATGATCACGTGGGGGCGGAACTCGCGGATCTCCGCCACCAGCGTCTTCGCCACAACCTCCGGATCTTTCAGCGCGAAGCAGCCGTCCGGCAGCGGCGGCAGCGGATCGCCCTCCGGTAGGCCGGAGTCGACGTAGCCGAGCCACTCGTGCTCCACACCCAATGCATTCGCGGCCGCCGCCATTTCCTCACGCCGCACATCGGTGATGTTCTCGATGATCCCCGGATTGTTCATCGCCGGGTTCAAAATGTCGCCGCGCTGCCCGCCCGTACAGGTGAGCACCTTGACGCGGTGACCTTCGGCGGCGTACCTCGCCATCGTCGCCGCACCTTTCGACGACTCATCGTCAGGGTGCGCGTGGATAGCCAGCAAGCGGAAGCCCGTCACGTAGTACTCACCTCTAGTTGAGTTAGCTGGTTGAGTTAAGGTTGATCGGAAGATCATCTTAGTAGAGGAGCCACCGTGACCACCATCGACCGTCCCGCCGCACGCTACGGCAGCGAGCAGCCGCGACGCACATCGGGAACCTCCGGGAAAGTCGTCGCCATGGTCGCTGTCATTCTCGTCGCTCTCATCGTGGTCTTCCTGGGCCGTTACGTCATGCAGCGCCAGGCACAGCCGATCAGCGCCACCCTCGTCTCGCACGAGCGCGTCGACGACACCACATCCCGCGTCTGGTTCGACGTCCAACGCGACGACTCAGCTATCGACGTCCCCTCCTACTGCATCATCACCTCCCTGAACTACGACATGACCGAGATCGGCCGCCGCGACGTAGTCATCCCGCCCGGCGGAGAGAAGCAGATGCGCATGCACGTGGATATCCCGGTGGGTGACCAGCCCGTCTCCGGCGGCGTCTACGGCTGCTCGACCACGTTCCCCTCCTACCTCGACGCGGAGGCGACACACACTGCCGCACGCTAAAAACCGCAGGCCGGGGACCCTACCCGGCTGCCGTCGATAAGCATGCGCTGTGTTAGGATCCCAACCGACCACTGACGTTAAAAACCGAAACGAGGGTTACACTTCCATGGCTGATTCGCAGCAGCAATACATCACCCCGGAAATGAAGGCCAAGCTTGAGGCCGAGCTGCAGCAGCTCATTGACAACCGCCCAGCCATCGCCGCCGAGATCAACGAGCGCCGCGAAGAGGGCGACCTGAAGGAAAACGCCGGCTACGACGCCGCGCGCGAACAGCAGGACCAGGAAGAAGCCCGCATCAAGCAGATCTCCGAGCTGCTGGCCAACTCCACCACTGAGCGCACCGGCGTTGTCGAGGGCATGGCCGTGGTCGGTTCCGTGGTGCACGTCTACTACAACGGCGACGAGGACGATAAGGAAACCTTCCTCATCGGCACCCGCGCCGCCTCCACTGACAACAAGGACCTGGAGACCTACTCCGAGCAGTCCCCGCTCGGCGCAGCCGTGCTCGGCGCCACCGAGGGCGAGACCCGCACCTACACCGCACCAAACGGCCGCGAAATTTCGGTCACGATCGAGTCCGCAAAGCCGTATGATTCGGTTAAGGCAAAGACTCCCCGCGCAGCTCAGTAGACCGCGCCGCCTCTTCAACAACATCTCTACCCGATAAGGATCTCCGCAGTGACTACCCGCACTTCCCGCAAGGTCGCCACAGTCGCCTTCGCCGCCGCCACCGCCCTCGGCCTCGCAGCCTGCTCCCCGCCGAACGAGCAGGCATCCGAGGAGAAGGTGGACACCGCACAGAGCCAGGACGCTGACTCCCTGACGGGCGCGGGCCAGGTCCAGGAGACCGACAGCACCAGTGCCGCCAACGTCACCGACGCGAATACGGCAAGTGCAACCACCACCGCTGCGGACCGCGAGAACGCTGAGTCCGCACCGGACGGCACCCCGTTCTACATCGGTTGCAACGGCGCCCCCGTGCACCAGCCCGTCGAAATCAACCTGAACTGCAAGGACAACAACGACTTCGCCCTTAACATCGTGTGGGAAGAGTGGTCCGACGAGATCGCACAGGGCACCACCACCCGCAACAATGGCGGCCGTGAAGGAGTTGAGGAGAACGTGAAGATCACCCTGACCTCCCCTGATGTCAAAGACGGCCAGCTGGTGTTCACCAAGGTCTCTATCGACGGCAAGGATGTCATGCCGCAGTCGGACTACTAAGCCTTAGGGTCTCTGCAGCCCCCGGTTGTTTGCCGGGGGTTTCTCGTCGTTCCTAAGGGGGGCGGGTGCGGCGGGGCGGCAGGAACGCGACAGGAGTGCGGGCGCGCCCCTCTGCAATCCACCCCGAAAGTGTCATGAACCTCTGCCTATGAACTGAGTGCTGGGGTGAAACCCTTTGCGCTGACCTTGTTCAAAGGCAGAGGTTCATTCCCGTTCACTTCCCCATTCCGACCGGCCGCACCCCACTCCGACCACCCAGCCCCGCTCCCGTCAGCGGCACCCCCGCAGATCGAAACCCCCGCACCCATTCAGGAGCTGAACGGTGTGCGGGGGCACGAATCCTGCTTCGAGCTGCAGGTGCCTAGGAAACGCCTAGGCAGGCGGGTTAGTTACTACCTGTTGCCTAGTCGCGGGAGAGGATGGACAGGAGGCGCAGGATCTCGGTGTAGAGCCAGACCAGGGTGACGGCCAGGCCGAGGGCAACGCCCCATGCCATCTTGGCCGGCGCACCCATGCGGACGAGCTTGTCGGCAGTGTCGAAGTCGACGAGGAAGCTCAGGGATGCCAGCACGATGCAGACGAGGGAGAAGCCGATGGCCAGCGGGCCGCCATCACGAAGCGGGGACATACCGGTGAAGATGAACATCAGCAGGTTGCCGACGGCCAGGACGGCCACGCCGATGATGCAGCCGGTGAGGATGCGGGTGAACTTCGGGGTAACGCGGATCGCGCCGACTTTGTACACGAAGAGCATGCCGGCGAAGACACCAACCGTGCCCAGTACGGCCTGGAAGACGAGGGTGCCAGCGTCTGCGTTGCCGAGCATCCAGCCGGAGACGGCCATGGAGAAGCCGCCGACGAAGAGGCCCTCAAACGCGGCGTAGATCAGGGTCACAGCAGCGGATCCGTACTTGCCGCCGAAGCTGTGGATCAGGACGGTGATCAAGCCACCGATGGCACCCACGAACGTGAGGATCATGGAGATGCTCGGGTCGACTGCGATGCCGATACCGAAGTTGATCAGGGCAAATGCCACGATCACGGCGAGGGTGATGCCTGTCTTGGTCACGATATCGTCGACGGTGATGGGACGCTCACCAGTCGCACCAGCGTACGGATCCTGCGCGTAACCGGCCTGGCCGTAAGGGTTCTGGCTAGCGCCGTAGGGGTCCTGGTAGCCGCCCTGCTGGTCGTAGCCGTAGGAGCCGCCCTGCGGGTTGTAGCCGTGGCCGCCCTGGGGCTGGCCGAACCCAGCCTGCTGTGCAGACTGAGGAAGTCGCGCCATCACGGGGTTGGAAGATTTCACTGGCCTGTTTCCTTTCTGATTTATAGCTCGAAGCAAAGATTCGACCGGTATTCGATCATACCGTTCAACGGGAGAACTGCCCGTTTCGTTCCCGCCGGGCGCAAAATAGTATGTAAGCCATGGTCTGGAGGCGTAGGTTCTTCTCGCGCGACCGGGTGAAGAAGCGCACCGGCAGCGAGTTCTTGCTTGACCATCTCGCGGCGCTGGCGGGCGCGGATCCCGTCGCAGTGCATGGCGAGCTGGAGTTCAGCGACGGTGTCGCGGTGCTCGTATACCGTTTCGACCAGCCTGTCTCCCACTACCTCTACGTCACGCACGGGATTTCCCGGACGAACAGCTCGCAGCCAGTCGCCGGGCTTCAGACAGAGCTTTCCCTGCGGGTCCCTCTGACAGAAGAGCCTCCCACGTGGCCGGTCCACCGTCTCCGCCGCTTGGCGGCGTACCTGCGTGAATCGGGTGATTCGCTCGAGCCGGGCCACTACATGGATTTACGTTCGCCTGTCTGCACGGATTCGACGCTGTCCGCGTTCATCTTCGTCAATGACCCGATTCTGGAGCTCTCGATCTCCCCCACCGGCTGGGTCCGTTTCATTTACGCCGTCGCAGTCACCGCAGATGAGCTTGAGGCGGCATTGCGCTGGGATCCTTTGAAGTTCGCGGGTGTTCTCGGCGACAGCATTCCGCTCGGCTTGAGCGATCCGCGTCGCAGCTCCTTGCTTATCGACGCCTCCTCCCTCCCCCTCATCACCTCCCACGCTGAGGCGGAAGGCTCGTCGATATCTGCGGTGTCCTCCAGTTACTTCGCCGTGGATGAATCGGGGCGCATTGACATGACCGCTCAAGCTGCCGCAGATGTTGTCCGCGCTATGCGCTGGCGGCTTGGGTACGACAGGACCTTCGCGGTCATGGGTGCGGGCAACGGTGTCGAAGCGTGGCTGCGGTTTCTCCCCGACGAGAATGCCGCATCGTCGTCAGTCACCTTCAGCCGCGACAGTCCAGGCAAACAGCGGCGCACTCAGGAACCCCCGCTGTCCGCGCACATCACCGTCGAGGTCAACCGAGCCCTGCGCCACGAAATCATGGCTGTGCTCGAGGCCGAACCCGGCACCTACCGGATGCGGTCTGCCCCGCTGACGTTCTGCGTCATCGACCCGAAGCGCTGAAGAAATAGTGCCCCCAGTCGGACTCGAACCGACACTGAACGGATTTTAAGTCCGCTGCCTCTGCCAATTGGGCTATAGGGGCGTGCGGGCGGCGAGCGCTCGCACGGAACCAGAGTCTACGGCACCCCGAAGCCGTCAATGACAACGGTCGCCGCTAGCGGCTGGAGCGGGGAACGAGAAAGAACTGGCCCGCGATGTACGGCACCAGTGCGAGGGCACGCACCGGTTTTTCCTTGTAGGCCCGGCGCGCAAGGTCGAGCGAGGAGACCATCCACGCGCCACGGGTCCACTTGTTGGGCCACCGACGGGCGATCCAGTTGAAGTCCCAGTTCATTGCCGTCGCTAGGGCAGCCTGTGAGGCTGGCGCGCCAAGCGGCGACAGCCCGGAAGCATCATCCAGGGTCTGCGAATCATCCCGTTCGTTGATGTCGGCGATCGTGGGCACCATGACCACCGCTTGGGTGAGATTCAGCGGCAGCCACCACTTCCTACCGGGGGCGAAGAGGGACCAGATCGCCGCGAGCGCGTGGTACATGGTGGCCGTGGACCTGTAGTGATGCGGGTACGTTCCAAGGGCGGCTTCAATAACGGCTGACTCGAATGAATCGTTGCCACCCTCCGGAGTGCCGACGAGGTCTTCGAGGTCCCGCTCTTTGACCACAGTGTCGGAGGAAACGGAGTCAAAGATCGGCAGGATCTCCCCGTACGTCAACGGCGTCACAAACGACAGTCCCAGGGCTGCCATGGGGCGGGTCATGATTGGGGCGGTGAAGTAGGGACGGCGCCGCATCTGCACGGTCTCGGCGTAGCGCTGCATCATCTCCACGTACGGCATGGTGTCCGGGCCGCCGACATCGAACGTGCGGTTGAGATCGGATGGGAGGTCAGCGGCGGCAACGAGGTAGTGGACAATGTCGCGCTGGCTAATCGGGGTGATCTCGTTGGTGATCCAATCTGGCGCGATGAAGAGCGGAACGCGCTCAGTCACGTGACGCAAAAGCTTGAATGACAATGATTCGGCACCGATGACCACGCCTGCTTGGAGCGCGGCGGTGGGAACGCCGGAACCCAGAAGGATCTCTCCCACCTTGATGCGGGAGGCAAGGTGCTCGGAGACATCGTCGGAGTCCCCGGTCACCCCATCCGGGTGCAGGCCGCCGAGGTAGACGATCCGGCCCACTTTGTGGCGCGCCGCTTCCTCGCCGAACTGGCGGGCCATCGTTGCTTCCTCATCGGCGAAGCCGGAACCGCTGTCCATGGAGTGCAGCAGGTACCAGGCACAGTCCACACCTTCAAGAGCTCGGGAGACGTCCTCGCGGTTGGTCGCGTCTCCTTCCACGATGTCCACAGCATCGCCCCAAGGGCGTTTTCTCGCTTTCGCGGCGGAGCGGCAGAGGATGCGGACGCGCCATCCGTCGTCAAGCAACTTGCTTACGACCTCTCCCCCGATGAATCCCGTGGCACCTGTAACGAGCGCTGTGCGTGTCATGCCCCCAATCTATACTGGCCGCATGAGATTCGGCTGGGTCATTCCCTGCGTGCTGGGCGCACTCGGACTGTTCTTGGCACGCAATGCCGGAGACGGCACCCTGGGGTTTTACGGGTTCACTGTTTTCTCTGCGGCGGTGTACGCGGCCGGTTGGTGGCTGTGGGGCAGCAAGAACGCGTTCGCTGGGCCGAGGATCGGGCGTGAACTCGGCCGTGGCGTGCTCATCGGTGCTGTTTTAGCGATCGTCTTCGTGCTCGGCGCGCTAGTGGTGCAGAACATTCCGTTCCTCGCAGGCCCCGTCGAGCAGCTGCTGAACACCCCGGATCAGGGCGGGCCGTTGCCCACGTTCTTTGTGCTGGTCATCAACGGGATCGGCGAGGAGCTGGTGTACCGCGACATGGTGCCGCGGCAGTTGCGCGAGCAGTTCCCCCGGCTCCCGGAAATCTCTGTCGGCATGGTGTCCACCCTCATTTACGGCGTGGTCACCATCGCGATGGGCGTGCCACTGCTGGTGTTCTCAGCCCTGGTTCTCGGCGCCGTGGCGTTCTACGAGGCATCGCGCTCACGCCGACTGTATTCGCCGATCGCCGTGCACCTGACGTGGAGCGTGACCATGCTGCTCGTCATGCCGCTTTTCTTTTAACCCGTACATGTAAACCGGCTCCTTTCCGGCTCAACAAGCTACGCTGGGCTTGGTGATTGAATTCCGCGACGTCTCCAAGACGTACCTTGGAACCTCTGCACCGGCGGTGGACGGCTTCTCCCACACCGTCGAGGAGGGTTCCACAACCGCGTTCGTCGGCCCGTCCGGCTGCGGCAAAACAACCCTGTTACGCATGGTCAACCGCATGGTCGAGCCCGATACCGGCGCAGTTCTTGTGCGTGGGGAGGATGTTGCGGACACGGACCCAGTTCAACTGCGCCGCAGCATCGGCTATGTCATGCAGCACTCCGGTCTGATGCCCCACCGCAGCGTGCGCGACAACGTCGCCGACGTGGCCAAACTCGGCGGAGCGAGCAAGTCGGAGGCGAAACGCAAGGCGTCCGAGATGCTCGAGCTGGTCAACCTCGACCCCGCATTGGAGGACCGCTACCCCGCGGAGCTTTCCGGCGGCCAAGCGCAGCGCGTCGGGGTGGCTCGCGGTCTGGTGAATCAGCCGGACGTGCTCATCATGGACGAGCCTTTCGGTGCCGTCGACCCGGTGGTGCGCCGCGGCCTCCAGCAGGAGATCATGAGCATTCGGGAGAACCTTGCCACCACGATCCTCATTGTCAGTCATGACATTGAGGAGGCGTTCTATCTCGGTGACACCGTGGTCATCCTCGGAGAACAGGCTCGTATCGAGCAAGCAGCGTCCCCGGAAGAGATCATGGCGCGCCCCGCGAACGATGCCGTGCGCGACTTCGTCGGCATGGACGCGCGCACACTGCGCACCGTAGAGCGCGACGGCGAGACGCTCGTCCTCGACGCTGGCGGCAACATCAAAGGGGTGCTGCGGTGAATTGGGCGTGGCTTTCCAGCAATCTCGGCATGATCGCAGGCCTTGCCGGGCACCACCTGCTCATCGCGCTACCAGCGATCATTGCGTCCTTCCTCATCGCAGTCCCGCTCGGTTGGGCCGCGCACCGCTCAGGCCGGTTCCGCGAAGTCATCGTTGTGGTGACCAGCCTGATCTATGTCATTCCGGGCTTGGCCATGTTCGTGTTCATGCCGTTGGTGTTGGGAACCTCGATCCTCTCGCCCGTCAACGTCGTCATCGCGATGACGCTCTACGGCATTGCGCTCATGGTCCGTAGCGCCGCCGACGCGTTCGACGCTGTTCCTGGAGCCGTGCGCCAATCCGCCACCGCAGCCGGTTACTCGCCGCTGGCACGCGTGATGCGGGTTGAACTTCCGTTAGCCGGCCCCGGGCTGCTGAGCGGGGTGCGGGTCGTGGCGGCATCGACAGTGTCCCTCATCTCCGTCGGCGCGCTCGTCGGCGTGCAGTCCCTCGGCACGCTGTTCACGGAAGGGTTCCAGCGCGCCTTCCCCACCGAGATCATTGCGGGGCTCGTGGGCACGATTCTGCTCGCAGTGCTTATCGACGTCTGCCTCACCCTCATCGCCCGCCTCACCATGCCGTGGAGGCACTGACCGCCATGCAACCGATTATCGACGCGTTCACCTACCTCACCGACCCAACCCACTGGTCCGGCGCCACCGGCTTTCCCATGCGGATCGCCGAACACCTCGGATACACGTTCCTGGCTGTGCTCTGCGCCGTGCTCATTGCACTGCCCATCGGGATGTATGTGGGCCACACACAACGCGGAGCCTCAGCAGTGCTCGCTGTCTCCGGTGCCCTGCGTGCTCTGCCTGCCCTCGGCCTGCTCACCTGGTTGGCCATTTCCATTCCGCGCGGGATCAGCTGGCCGATCATTCCCGCCACCATCGTGCTGGTGCTGCTCGCCGTGGCCCCGCTGCTCGCCGGCGTGGTGGCAGGCTTCGACTCGGTCTCGCGCGACGTGGTCTACTCCGCCCGCGCTGCCGGATTCAGCGAACGGCAGATTCTCCGCCACGTCGAGCTACCCATTGCTGCCCCGACAATCCTTGGCGGGTTGCGGTCCTGCGTCGTCCAGGTGCTGGCCACCGCGGTGGTCGTCGCCTACATCGGCATGGGCGGGTTGGGCCGATACCTGATCGATGGGCTTGCGGTACAGGATTACGCACGGATGGTGGCGGGAGCGATCGTCGTCACGCTTGTGGCGCTGGTCATGGACCTCCTGTTGGCTGCTGTGCAACGCTGGGCCACGCCTGCGGGCCTGCGAGTGAAAGGAAACGGCTAATGCTCAAACGCGTGTGGGTGCTGTTATTGCCACTGGTTCTCGCGGCGTGCGCCTCCGGTGACCCGCTGGAGACTGAGACGACCGAGGAGCCGGAGATCGAGGACGACCGAGGAGCCGGAGATCGAGGCCAGCGGGGACATCGTCATCGGCACCGCCAACTTCCCCGAGGCTGAGATCATCGGCCAGATCTGGGCGGCCGCGCTTTCTGATGCCGGTTTCGATGTCGACGTCGCTTCCGGCATCGGCTCCCGCGAGGTCTACATGACCGCCTTGGAGGACGGCGACGTCACCGTCGTGCCCGAGTACGCCGGCAACCTCGCCGCCTTTTACGACGACCTGCCCGAAGGCGCCGACGAGCAGACCATCCGCGACACCCTCGCCTCCTCCCTGCCCGAGACCATCGAGGTCGGCGAGTTCAGTCCCGCAGAATCAGCCGACGCCTATCGCGTCACTGCCGAGACCGCCGCAGACAACGACATCCAGACCATCGCCGATTTGGACAAGCTCGACCAGATCACCGTGGCTGCCCCGCCCGAATTCGCAGAGCGGCGTTACGGCCCACCCGGTTTAAC
The DNA here is from genome assembly GCF_024454055.1 of Corynebacterium sp. CCUG 70398. NCBI lineage: Bacteria > Bacillati > Actinomycetota > Actinomycetes > Mycobacteriales > Corynebacteriaceae > Corynebacterium > Corynebacterium sp. CCUG 70398. Next base: position 112,026 of record NZ_JAGPYZ010000007.1, on the reverse strand, counting down.
GTCGGTCTACGGCATTGACCCGTCCAAGATCAGGGTGAAGCCGATCTCGGATGCTGGCGGCCCGCTCACCGTTCAGGCGTTGGTCGAGGGCGCGGCAGAAACCGCCAACATCTTCACCACCTCCCCCGCCATCACCGGCAAGGGTGACCGCCCCGACCTCGTGATTCTCGAGGACCCCCTAAACCTCATCCCGCCGCAGAACGTCGTCCCCGTCATCCGCGCGGGGCACCTGCCGCCCGAAGCGCTCGACGTTCTCAACAACGTCAACGCCTCATTGACCACTGATGACCTGGTGGAAATGAACCTCCGCAACGTCGGCGACGAGCGCGCCGAGCCGGCCGTCATCGCCAGGGACTGGGTGGACGGTCTGGAGCTTTAGCGCCTCCCAACTGTAGAATCAGCAGGAAGAAAGGGGGTCGCACATGACTCGGACGATGAAAAACCTCAACCCAACTTCTGATCTTTCACCCAAGGAAATCCGGGAATATTCCGCAGGCGCCGCGAATCTAGCCGGCGGGCGCACAGCCGACCCCTACCTGTCGGAATTGCTCGATGCCCACGCTGCAGGTGAGCTCACAACCGAACAAGCTCAACAGCTGGCTCGAGAACACATCCTCGGATAATGGCGCGGCGGGGGGCGTTCAGAAACTGGGATGACTACTTCATCCCTGGAACACGTACATTACGCAACCTCTTCGTGAGCGATGAAGAACCGTTCGGCGTTGAAGACCCAGAAAAACTGCGGGTACTGGAGTTGGTTAACACGGAGTTCCGCTTGAATGAGCTCGCCACCAACCCCCTCCCCGGCAACTTCGATTACGCCCACATGAAGGCGATCCACCGCCACATTTTCCAGGATGTGTACGAGTGGGCGGGCGAAGAACGCGTCGCCCCAACCGGGCAATGGATGGCCAAAGACGGCCACACCTACTACCCCGCCGGACCCGTCCTCACCGAAGCAGCCGAAAAGCAGTACCGGCTTTTGGACGAAAAGAACCTACTCAAAGGTTTGACGCGAGAGGAGTTCATCATCGAACTTGCGGAAGCCTGGGGTGAAATCAATGTCATCCACAGCTTCCGAGAGGGCAACACCCGCGCGCAGGTGGTGTTCTTCAGCGAGCTCGCCCGCAACGCGGGCTACGTGCTGGAACCAGCGGTGTTCCTTGATGATCCGCTTCGCGACGCTTTCGTCGCTGCCCGCTTTCACTCCCAAGACACCGGCGACAACACCAAACTGGCCGAGGTTCTGTCCACCATCGTGCGCGCATGACCGAACACTGGCCCGTTCAGTCGGCTACTCGCTCACCGAGAACACACGCTTCTTCCGCTTATCGCCGTTCCCGGCTGCGCCGTCCGCAGCACCATCCCCCACTGCCGTGGACCCCGACACGGACACCGGGTCCACATCGAACATCTCAGACAGGAAGTCGGCGACCCACTGGAGCAGTTCTTCGTCGCGCAGGTTGGGTGCGTTGAGCGCCTTCTTCGTCCCGCCTTCGCGCGGGAAAGGCACCTGGACGGCCTTTGCGGCGGCACGGTAATTCGAGCCCGGGTAGAGGCGCTTCAGCCGGATCTGTTTCGAGTCGGCCATGTCCACCGGGTGGAACTTCAGGCGGGTGCCCTGCATGGTGATGTCAGCAACCCCGGCCTTGCGGGCCTGATGGCGCACGCGTGCCACCGCGAAGAGACGCTGGACCTCGGCGGGAAGATCGCCGAAACGGTCGACAAGTTCGTCGGCGACCGTTGTCAGCTCGTCCTCGTCGCGGGCGGCGGCGAGCTTGCGGTAGCTCTCCAGGCGTAGGCGCTCGGAGTTGATATAGGTCTCCGGAATGTGAGCGTCAACAGGCAGGTCGATGCGGATTTCCTTGGGGCCGTGGTCGGTGGCGTCGACAACTTCGCCCTGCATGAGGGACTTGAATGTCTCCACTGCCTCACCGACGAGGCGGACGTACATGTCGAAGCCGACACCAGCGATGTGTCCGGACTGCTCCGCACCGAGCACGTTGCCGGCGCCGCGCATCTCCAGGTCCTTTTGCGCGACAGCCATGCCGGCGCCCAAGTCGTTGTTCTGGGCGATGGTGGCCAAGCGGTCGTAGGACGTCTCGGTGAGCACCTTGTCCTTGGGGTACAGGAAGTAGGCATAGCCGCGCTCGCGGGAACGGCCGACGCGGCCACGCAGCTGGTGGAGCTGCGACAGACCCATGTTCTGGGCGTTTTCGACGATCAGCGTGTTGGCGTTGGCAATGTCCAAGCCAGTTTCCACGATCGTCGTGCACACGAGCACGTCGAATTCGCGGCCCCAAAACCCTTGCACGGTCTGTTCGAGCACCTGCTCACTCATCTGGCCGTGGGCGACGACGATGCGCGCCTCCGGTACAAGGGTGCGCAGGTGGCGGGCGGTTTTCTCAATGTCGGCGACCTTGTTGTGGATGTAGAACACCTGGCCGTCGCGCAGCAGCTCACGGCGGATCGCGGCGGCGACCTGCTTGTCCTCCTGCGGGCCGACGTACGTGAGCACCGGGTGGCGGTCCTCCGGCGGGGTCGTGATCGAGGTCATCTCGCGGATGCCGGTCAGGGACATCTCCAGGGTGCGCGGGATCGGCGTCGCGGTCATGGTGAGCACGTCGACATGCGATTTCAGGGCCTTGATGTGCTCCTTGTGCTCGACACCAAAGCGCTGCTCCTCATCGACGACGATGAGCCCCAGGTTCTTCCACTGCACACCCGTCTGCAGCAGCCGGTGGGTGCCAATGACGATGTCGACGGAGCCGTCGGCAAGCCCGGCGCTTATCTTCTTCGCGTCCGCGGCCGTGGTGAAGCGCGACAGCTCGCGAATCTCCACCCCGAACCCGTCCATGCGCTGAGAAAACGTCGAGTAGTGCTGCTGGGCGAGCAGTGTGGTGGGCACGAGCACGGCGACCTGCTTGCCGTCCTGCACCGCCTTGAACGCGGCGCGCACCGCGACCTCGGTCTTGCCGAAGCCAACGTCACCGACAATGACGCGGTCCATTGGCGTGGGCTTTTCCATGTCGGACTTCACGGCTTCAATCGCAGCCATCTGGTCTTCGGTTTCGACGAAGGGGAAGTTGTCCTCCATCTCCATCTGCCAGGGCGAATCTGCCGCGAACGCGTGCCCCGGCGCGGACGCGCGCTTGGCGTAGAGCTCCACAAGTTCACCGGCGATTTCACGCACCGCGGCGCGAGCTTTGCGCTTCGTGTTCTTCCAGTCGGAGCCGCCCATTTTGCTTAACGACGGCTGCTCCCCGCCCGAGTACTTGCTCAGCAGGTCCAAGGAATCCATTGGAACCCACAGCATATCCGCGGGTTGGCCGCGCTTGGCGGGCTGGTACTCGAGCACGATGAACTCGCGCCGGGCAGCGTCAGAGCCGGTGCCGATTGTGCGCTCAGCCATCTTCACAAAGCGGCCAATGCCGTGCGTGTCATGGACGACGTAGTCCCCCGGCTTGAGCGCGAGCGGGTCGACGCGGTTGCGGCGGCGCGGAGCGCGACGCTTGGCCCCGGCGATGTCGCCGACACGGTTGCCGGTCACGTCGGTCTCAGTGAAAACGACCAGCCCCGGGCCGGGGAAGCTCAGGCCGGCATGGGACAGAGCCTGATAGAGAGTCACCTGGCCAGCGACCGGCTCCAGGCCCGGGGTAGCAATGCGCGCGGAGACACCGTTTTCACGCAGCCGCTCCGCCATACGCTCGATCGTGCCCTTGGCTGGTGCGACGAACGCAGCGCGGCCGCCGCCCTGCAGGTGCAGCTTCACCTGGCCGTACAGCGCCTCGATCTGCTTCGGGTCGCCCTTTGGTGCGGGGGCGGGCTCGTACTCGAGCGGCAAGGTGGCCTCATCATCAGCGGTGAACATGCCGGGCGGGGCGAACGTCCACCAGGCGTTGTCCGCGTCGCGCGCCGAGACCTCGAGTGATTCGAAGGAGCGGTAGGAGCTGGCCGACACGTCGAGTCCTTCCGCGGCGACAGGGCCCTCTGCTCCCATGGCGGCGGCCTCCCAGCCCGCTTCGAGGAACTCTTGGTCGGTCGCTTGCAGGTCAGCAATGCGGGCGCGCACCTTCTCCGGGGATGTCACCAGCACGATCGAGCCGGCCGGCATGAGCTCCGGCAGCACGGAGAAGCTCGCATCCGTCAGGGCGGGAACGATCGCCTCCATGCCGTCGACGTAGGTCCCTTCCGATACGCGCTCCAGCAACTGGGCCAACGTCGGGTTGCCGCTGTGCGCGGTGGAAAGGGCTTGGGCGCGGGTGCGGACGGAATCGTCGATAAGCAACTGGCGCGCGGGGTGCATCTCGACGGAGGCGACATCATCGATGGTGCGCTGATCAGCCACCGCGAACGTGCGCAGATCAGTGGCCTCATCACCCCAGAACTCGATGCGAACGGGGTGCTCGGCGGTCGTGGGAAACACATCGATGATGCCGCCGCGGGTGGCGAACTCGCCGCGCTTGGCCACCATGTCCACGTGCTCGTACGCGAAGCGGACCAGGGTTTCGGTGAGCTCACCGAAGTCGTATTCCTCACCGAGTTTCACCGTGACTGGAGCCACCGACGGCAGCACCGGCTGGCAGGCCGCGCGTGCCGACGCCACGACCACACGCGTGGATGCAATGTTGTGTACCACCTTGTTGCGCGCACCGATGACATCCGCCGCAGGCGAAAGGCGCTCGTGCGGCAAGGTCTCCAACGCCGGCATCAAAGCGACCTGCTCCTGGCCGATGAGCGCCGCGATCTCCGCCGCGAGATCCTCTGCCTCATGCCCGGTGGCGGTAATGAGCAGGACCGGCACCTCACGTGAGAGCGCCGCCGCAGCCCACGGACGCACTTGGTCGATGCCGGTGACGTGGAGCGCGGGATCCCCCACGCGTGCGCGCAAGCCCGTCAGCTTCGGGTCGCCCGCGGCCTGCGTGAGCACTCCGGCGAGCATGGGAAGGTCTTCGGTGTGGTTGGCCATGGAATCTTTCTGCGAAGCGCGTGGGGTGTCGGGCAGGCAATAAAAAAGCTTCCCCACCAGGACTCGAACCTAGAATGACGGTACCAAAAACCGTAGTGTTGCCAATTACACCATGGGGAAAGACGATCAAGAGCATACCGCATCCCCGCTCCTGCCCCTAATAAGCCTTCGTTGCTCTCCTCGCCTCGGTGCACTGCAGCGGCGAGGGCAACGCTTTCAGCCAAAAACCCAGTATGCAAGGCGTAGAACCGTTCAATGTGGGACAAGGCACGCAGCCACCGACGGTGGAGATGGTCTGGCTCAAACCGGACCTGCCGCCGAGTGAGTATGCGCACAAGCCGACTTTGTCACAATGTCTTGTAACCCGGGGCGCTCCTGATCCCATCTAACAGGAAGATGAGTGCCGTCAACTTCCCCGAAAGGTCATTCCTGTCATGAACACCGCTTATCCCGGCCCGAACAACGACTCCAACCAGCGCGGAGGCACCTCACCTCGTCCAAACCCGTACCTGTCCCAGCAGCAAGGACACGCCCAACCCGGGCAACCAGCACACCCCGGTAACACTGGTCAGCCCCAAAGTTCTTACCACCGGCAGGTCAATCAGGGTGGGCCCTACCAAGGCGGGCAGTTCACTCAACCCGTGCAGCAGTATCCGTTCCAAGGCGCCCAGCAGCCGCACCAGGGTTCGGAGCAGAACTTTGCCGCCGGGCCCAACGGGCCTGGTTTCGGGTACCAGCAGGGCCAGCAGATGCCTGGATATCAAGGCCGTCCCGGGGCATCCAACCCGTACACGCAAGGGGGGACGAAGAAAAGTAACAACGGGTTGATCACCGCGATCGCGGTCATTGGGCTGCTGGCAGCACTCGGGCTTCTCGCCGCTGTGCTCTTGCTCACCGGCGGAGACGACGCAGACTCGTCAGCGTCAGCAACGTCAGCACCGACGAGCGCCATCGCGCCCGGTATAGGCGGTGCGACCGGAAAAGAAACAGAGCCGTCTACGGCACCGAGCTCTCAAGCAAGCACTGGTGCCGCCAGTGGCGCTGGCAGCAACGAAGACGCCCTCGAAGCCGCGCAGATGTACGTTGATGTAGGCGGCGTTTCCAAGCGCAACTTGAAGTCGCTTCTCGGCAACACGACGTACGGACACGGCTACACCCAAGAAGCTATCGATTACGCACTCGATAACGTCGACGTCGATTGGAACGAAGAAGCGCTGGAAGCTGCTAAAGAATTACGAGACATTCAAGACACCAGCGATGAAGAACTAAGAAGTTACCTTTCCATCGCAGCTGGGTTCACTGACGAGGAGATCGATTACGCCTTAAGCAAGCTCTAGTTCTTTGCTTGCCGGCGCTAGGCCTAGTGGTTGGGATGGTCTAGTGCCGGCTGTTGCCCCGGTTCCACGATGACGAACTGCCCCATCATGCCTTCATCCTCGTGGAAGAGCATGTGACAGTGGAACATGTAGGCCAAGGTGGGGTCGGGATACTGGCCGAACACGACAAGTAAAGACACCCGCGATCTCGGTGGGATAGTGATGGTGTCGTGCCATCCGTCCCGGAAGGCAATCTCTCCGTCCTGGATGTCGTGAACCCTGAACCGGGCGTTGTGGATGTGGAAGTTGTGGGGCCAATCTGCGTTCTCGTTGATCACGTGCCACAGTTCGGGGCCGGAGTGGTCAATCACGGCGTCAACACGCGCCATGTCCATGGATTGCTCGTTGATCTGGAAGCCGTTGAGCCGCCACTCACGTTCCGGCACCCCTTCAGCGGAAGGTTCTTCACTGTGAATGTCCCAGACCAGCTTCCCCTCTTCGCCCTCGCCGGAGCCCTCCAAGGTTTCCGGCACCGCGATCTCCAGCAGGTCGAAAGTGTCGCGGAGGCCGAATCCGTTGGCGGCTTCTTCGCGGGGCAAGCCCCCGCCGTCGGGCACGCCCGTGCTGCACAGCGTGAGGTCCTTGCCGGGTTCGAGGTAGACGAGGATCTCGGCGCGTTCGCCGGGGCTGAGCAGGATGCCGTCGACAAGCGCGGGGCCGCTGAGTACCCCCTGGTCAGTGGCGATGACCTGGAACGGCACGCCGAGTTCAAGGTGATGGAAGCGCATCGTCGCGCCGTTGACGAGCCGCAGGCGCAGTACCCGCTTGGACGCCTCAAACCGCGGGCGCGTGATGCCGTTGACCAACGGGGTGTCGCCGAGCAAGCCGTAGGTGGGGTCGATGGTCTCGTCGAGTTGGAAGTCCGCGGTGAACTTCGCGTCGGTGATGATCACCGGGATGTCGTCGACACCGTAGTCGGACGGGAAGTCAATCGTCTCCGGCCCTTCGTCGGCGACGATGATCGCGCCGGCGAGCCCGCGGTAGGCGTGCAGCGCGGAAGTCTCGTGCGGGTGCGGGTGGTACCAGCACGTCGCGGCAGGTTGGTCGACATCCCAGCTCGGTGTCCATGACTCCCCCGGCGGAAACATTAAGGCGGGACCACCATCGGCTGCGGCCGGGAGGTGCAGGCCGTGCCAGTGCACGACGGTGGGTTCTGGCACCTCGTTGCGCACGGTCATCTCGATGTGCTCGCCACGGCGCATGAGTAGCGTCGGCCCCAACCACGCCCCGTTGAACCCCCAGGTCTTCGTGGTGTGGCCGGGCACTATCTCGTATTCGCCTTCCTGCGCAGTGAGCTCGAAGCGGCGGGTCGTGCCGTCCGTGCCGTCCAACTCGCCTTCGTACAGCGGCGGAATCGGCAGTGGACGCGGGTCCGCGTCGGCACCAGCAGGCGCTGGTTGGCCGCGGCGCACACCACCGGGGCCAGCGCAGGCCGTCAGCGCGGCGGCACTGGCCAGAATCATGCCTTTGAAGAAAGTCCGCCTGCTGATAGTGCCCACATAGCCTCCCAGGAAGTCGATCGACGCTGATCAAGGACGCAGATCAAGCGAGCCTTTCTTAGCCCACACTTGCTTTCCACGCGTTCCTGCCCAGCCTACTATTTCCGTTATGACCGCAGACGAGAACGAATCGGGCGGCACGAGCCTCCCCCACGAGGAGCACAACGCCCGCCGCTTCATCTGGTCCAACGGGTTCCAGAACATCGGCGACCAGATCGTCGCCCCCAAAACCGTATTGACGTGGCTGTTCACCTCCGCCGGTGTACCGGCGGCGTTCACCTCCTTCCTCGTGCCGATCCGCGAGTCGGGCTCGATGCTGCCGCAGTTCGCACTGGGGCCGTGGGCGACATCCAAGAGCTCGCGCAAAGGCGTATGGATCTTAGGGTCCGTGGGCCAAGCAATCTGCGCCGCGCTCATCGCTGTATCCGCATTGCTTTTCGACGGCACCGCCCTCGGCATCTCCGTCCTCATCCTGCTTGCCGGTCTCGCGTTGTTCCGAGCCATGTGCTCCATTGCCGGCAAAGACGTCCAAGGACGGACCATTTCCAAGGGTCACCGCGGAATGATCACGGGCCGGGCGACTGCTCTGGGCGGCGGCTTCACCTTGGCAGTCGGCCTGATTCTGTTCTTCTTGCCGAACGACCTGCCGCAGTGGGTCATGGCCGCGCTGCTTGCCCTGGGTGCCTCGACCTGGGCGCTCGCTGCGCTCGTTTTCGCGGGCGTTAGAGAACCGGAATACGAAACCGAGGACAACGCGACGGCACACGGTTTCGGGCACATGTGGGAGCTGGTCAGAACCGACCGCGACCTGCAGAAGTTCCTCCTGGTGCGCTCGTTGATGCTAGTGACCGCACTGTCCACCCCATTCATCGTGGTGCTGGCCCAAGAGCAAGGTACCGATCTCGCAGGTCTCGGTGCGTTCATCATCGCTTCCGGCGGGGCTGCTCTGCTGGGAGGACGGGTGTCGGGGTGGTGGTCGGATAAGTCGTCGAAAAGCACAATGGCGTGGGCCGCCGCAACTGCCTCTGTCGTGCTGGTGCTGCTGGTGCTCAGCGCACGCCTGGCACCGGAAAGCGTGAACGCGTGGGTGATGCCGCTCGGATTCTTCGCGGTGAACCTAGCGCACACCACCGTGCGAGTGAGCCGAAAGACCTACCTCGTGGACATGGCGGACGGCGACCGCCGCACGCTGATCACGGGTGCCTCCAACACGGTGATGGGCATCATGCTGCTTGTCGTCGGCGCGGTGAACTCGGTCATCGCGGTCCTCGGCACCCAGGCCGTGCTGCTCTTCCTGGCTGTGCTGGGTGTGTGCGGAGTGTTCGGAGCGAGGAACTTGAAGGAAGTCTCCGCCTCCTAATTGGCAGTGCGTAAAGTGGGGGCGAACTGCCCACGACTCCCCATCACTGAAGAAGGAGCTTTTGTGCCCGCTGTGAACACTGCGAACACTGCGAACCAGCCCCGCGCCGTTGTCGTCCTCGCTGCCGGCGCCGGAACCCGCATGAAGTCGACCAAGCAGAAGACTTTGCACGAGATTGGCGGCCGCAGCCTGTTGTCGCACTCGCTGCACGCGGCGGCGGCGATCCACCCGGCGCATGTCGTGGCGGTGGTGGGACACCAGCGCGACCAGGTCTCCCCTGCTGTCGACGCGGTGGCAGAGGAAATGCGCATCCAGATCCTCCAGGCCGTGCAGGAGGAGCAAAACGGCACCGGTCACGCCGTGCAGATTGGTCTGACCGCGATCCCCGAGTTCACCGGCACGGTTGTGGTCACGAACGGTGATGTGCCCCTGTTGACGCCGGAGACGATTGAGGGGCTCATCGATAAGCATGAGCGCGAAGAGGCCGCGGTGACGGTGCTCTCCCTCGAGTTCGACAACCCCACCGGGTACGGACGCATCATCCGCGATTCTGCCGGGCAGGTGCAAGAAATTGTCGAAGAGAAGGACGCGAACGACGAGCAGCGCCGCGTGCGCGAGGTCAACTCCGGTGTCTTCGCCTTCGATGGCGCCGTGCTTCGCGACGCTCTGACACGCATCACCTCCGACAACGCCCAGGGCGAGCTCTACATCACAGACGTACTGGGCATCGCGCGTAACGACGGCCGCAAAGTCGCCGCCCACATCGCCCCCGACGCGCGCGAACTCGCCGGCGTGAATGACCGCGTGCAACTCGCCGAGGCCGGCAAGGAACTCAACCGCCGCTTGGTTGAACGCGCGATGCGCGCTGGCGCGACCGTGATCGATCCGGCCACGACGTGGATCGGCGTCGACGTGGAAGTCGGCCAGGATGTGACCATCCACCCGAATACGCAGCTGTGGGGCTCCACGAAGATTGGCGACGGTGCCGTGATCGGCCCTGACACCACCCTGACCGACATGGAAGTCGGTGCGCGGGCGTCGGTGGTGCGCACCCACGGCGAACTCGGCGTCATCGGCGACGACGCTACTGTCGGCCCGTTCACCTACATCCGGCCGGGTACAGAACTGGGCGCGCGCGGCAAGCTCGGTGCCTTCGTGGAATCCAAGAACGCCACGATCGGTGAAGGGTCAAAGGTGCCTCACCTGACCTACATCGGCGACGCGACCGTCGGCGTGGAGTCCAACATCGGCGCGTCCAGTGTCTTCGTCAACTACGACGGCGTGAACAAGCACCGCACCACCATCGGCGACCACTGCCGCACCGGCTCCGACACCATGTTCGTCGCTCCGGTGACCGTCGGTGATGGCGCGTATACAGGCGCAGGTACAGTAGTCATTAAGGATGTGCCCGCAGGCGCCCTGGCCATCAAGGAAGGTCGCCAGCGCAACATCGAGGGCTGGGTGGAAGACAAGCGCCCCGGCACCGCCGCGGCGGAGGCTGCCCAGCGCGCACGCGAGAGCTAACTGAAAGGCGACACCACCCATGACCGGTAAGAAAGTCGAAAGCCACAAGGACCTCAAGGTCTTCTCCGGCCGCGCCCACCCAGAGCTGGCGGAGAACGTGGCCCGGGAACTCGGCATCGACTTGGTCCCCACCACCGCCCGCGACTTCGCCAACGGTGAGATCTTCATTCGCTTCGGCGAGTCCGTCCGCGGCGCGGACTGCTTTGTCATTCAGTCCCACGCGCAGCCGCTGAACAAGTGGCTCATGGAGCAGTTGATCATGATTGACGCGCTCAAGCGTGGCTCCGCCAAGCGCATCACCGCGATCCTGCCGTTCTACCCCTACGCCCGCCAGGATAAGAAGCACCGCGGCCGCGAGCCGATTTCGGCCCGCCTGGTCGCTGACCTGCTCACCGCCGCGGGTGCCGACCGCATCGTCTCCGTGGACTTGCACACCGACCAGATCCAGGGCTTCTTCGACGGCCCGGTCGACCACATGCACGCGATGCCGATCCTGACCGACTACATCAAGTCCAAGTACTCCATGGACAACCTCGCCGTGGTCTCCCCCGATGCCGGCCGTGTGAAGACGGCTGAGAAGTGGGCCAACACGCTTGGGGACGCTCCGATGGCCTTCGTCCACAAGACCCGCGACATCGACGCGGCCAACAAGGTCGTGGCCAACCGCGTTGTCGGTGACGTTGAAGGCAAGGACTGCGTGCTTCTCGACGACATGATCGACACCGGCGGCACCATCGCCGGGGCTGTCGGTGTGCTCAAGGACGCTGGCGCCCGCTCGGTGGTCATCGCCACCACCCACGGCGTGTTCTCCGACCCGGCCCGCGAGCGCCTCAACGACTGCGGCGCCGAAGAAATCATCACCACCGACACCCTGCCGCAGTCCACCGAGGGCTGGAAGAACCTCACCGTGCTGTCTATTGCGCCGCTGCTCGCCCGCACGATCCACGAGATCTTCGAGAACGGTTCCGTGACCACGCTGTTTGAGGGCCAAGCTTAAGGTGCCTGCCCCTCACATTGATCCCGCCGGCGCCGGGTCAGCTGGCGGGAGTTCCACCGTGCCCGCTGGGCCTGCCGCGACCGTGACATCGGATGCACCGCATTCGCTGCAGCAGCGCGACGCTGGATTGCAGCGGGCAATGAAAAGCCGCCAGCTGCAGATGATCGCGCTGGGCTCCGCCATCGGCACCGGTCTGTTCCTTGGATCCGCGGAATCGATTGGTTACGCCGGTCCAGGCGTGCTGGTCACCTTCCTCTTCGTCGGCGCAATCGTCTACCTGCTCATGCGCATGCTGGGTGAGATGGCGGTGGCCAACCCTGTCTCTGGGTCGTTTGCTGCGTACGCCCGCGACTTCATCGGCCCCCGCGCGGGCTTCGTCGCGGGTTGGAACTGGTGGTACACCACGATCGTGGTGGGCATGATCGAGCTCACCGCCATGGGCACGTTCCTGGACTTCTGGTTCCCGCAGATCCCCCACTGGATCACGGCGCTGGTCACCTTGGTGGTCGTGCTGATCATCAACGCCGCCCGCGTGAGCATCTTCGCCGAAGCCGAATACTGGCTGTCCCTCGTGAAAGTCATCGCACTCGTCGCGATGATCATTCTGGGTTTCGTGCTGGTGCTCACCCCCTCCGCCGACGCCGGGTTCCACAACCTCACCGACCACGGCGGCTTCTTCCCCTTCGGTGCTTCCGGCGTGGTCTTCTCACTCGTTGCGGTCACCTTCACCTTCGGCGGCATCATGTCCATCGGCACCGCCGCCGGAGAAACAGAGAATCCGGAACACACGATCCCGAAGGCCATCAACTCCGTGATCTGGCGCATCTTGGTCTTCTACATCGGCGGCATGAGCGTGATCCTGCTGCTGGCGCCGTGGGATGGCCAGGACTCGTCGAAAAGCCCCTTCGTGCGCGTGCTTAGCTTTGTCGGTGTTGACGGCGCTGCCCATGTGCTCAACCTCGTGATCCTCGCCGCGGTCGCCTCGGTGTGCAACACCATGACGTACTCAGGTGCCCGCATGCTGCGCGACCTGTCGCTCAACGGTCAAGCCCCCGCGTACTTCGGCCAGACCACGAGGAAGGGTCTGCCACTGCGTGCGCTGCTGTTCAACTGCGCACTCATGGGCTCTGTCGTGCTGCTCAACTACTTCTTCGAGGGCAAGATCTTCACTGTGTTGCTTGCCGTCGTGGTCGGTTCCGAGCTGATCACCTGGGCTGCAGTGAACTTCGCTCACCTGAACTTCCGCAAGAGCGGACGCAGCTCGAGCTTCACAGCACCGCTCTTCCCCGCTGCGAACTACATCTGCGGAGCCTACTTCGTGCTGGTCCTGGTGCTCATGGCCGCACTGCCCGACTACCGCGTCGGCCTCATCGCCATGGCTGTCTGGGCGATCGGCCTGTTCATCGCGGCGACAGTCATGGAGCGTCCCGGTGGTCACGGGGCGCTGCGGCGCGAGACTGTACAGCCTCACACCCTCTAGTTATTCGCGTACGGGTCTGGCATGCCGACGAACTGCACCTCGGTGTACTCGAGCATGCCCTCCTTCGAGCCCTCGCGCCCCAGACCCGACGCCTTGACACCACCGAACGGGATTGAGGCATCGGACACTGCGCCGGTGTTGAAGCCGACGATGCCGAACTCCAAGTTGTCGGAGGCGCGGAAGATCACGTCGGGGTTCTGGGAGAACACGTAGGAGGCCAGGCCGTATTCGGTGTCGTTGGCCAGCTCCCACAACTCGTCCTCATCCTTGAAGGTGAAAATCGGCGCGATCGGGCCGAAGATCTCTTCACGGTATACCTTGGTTACCTTGGAGCAGCCGCGGACCACGGTGGGCTCGAAGAAGTAGCCGTCGCGGTCGAGTTTCGTGCCTCCGCAGAGGATCTCGCCGCCGTGGGAGACAGCGTCGTCGACAAGCTCTTGCATGTCTTGCTGCGCCTGTTCGTCAATGAGCGGGCCGATGTCAGCGCCTTCCGCAAACGGGTCGTCGACCTTCATCTCCTTGACCGCGGCAACGAACTTCTCGGTGAACTCGTCGGCGACGGACTCGTGAACGAAGATCCGGTTCGCGGCGGTGCAAGCCTCTGCATTGTTGCGCATCTTGGCCATCTTCACACCCTCGACTGCGACATTCATGTCAGCATCACCGAAAACGATGGCGGGCGCGTTACCCCCGAGCTCCATCGACGTGCGCACGACGTTCTCCGCCGCCAGTTTGAGCAAGGTCACGCCCACGGGAGTCGATCCGGTGAAGGAAAGCTTGCGCAGGCGGCTGTCGGCTAGGATCGGCTCGGAGACATCCTTCGAGCTCGCGGTGGAAACCAGGTTGATCACGCCGGCGGGCAGGCCAGCTTCCATCATCGTCTGCGCAAAGTACTGAATGGTCAGCGGGGTTTTGCTAGCAGGTTTCACCACGACGGTGTTGCCGGCCGCCAACGCCGGAGCCACCTTGCGCGTGGCCATCGACAGCGGGAAGTTCCACGGCGTAATCAGCAGGCAGGGACCAATCGGCTTACGGAAGGTGAGCATCCGGTTGCCCTTGGCTGGGTATGCGTTGGTGTTGCCGAAGAAGTGGTTGGCTTCCTCAGAGAACCACAGCAGGTAATCGGAGCCGTAGTCGACCTCACCTTCAGCCTCGGCGTACGTCTTTCCCATCTCCAGGGACATCAGGGTGGCAAACTCCGCCTTGTGCTCGTGCATGAGGTCGTATGCCGTGCGCAGGATCTCGGCTCGCTCGCGCGGGGTGGTGTGCTCCCACTCGGCGCGGGCATTATCAGCCGCTGCGAGCGCTTTGAGTGCGTCCTCGCGGCTTGCCGACGCCATGGTTGCAATGGTCTCCCCCGTGGCCGGGTTTTCTACCTCGAACGTCTCACCCTCCGAGCCGTCGCGCCACTCGCCGCCGATGAGGAGACGCTTTTCTACCTTTTCCAGAAGCTGGTCAATATCAATCTTGGACATCATGCGGGGTTTCCCTCAATCGCGGATTGCTTATGCTTTCCCTTTCCGGTCTACCACCGCCAACGTTGGGTGTTAGCCCACTATTCGCGGCACGGGGGTTTTGGTCCCGCCTGCGGTGGGCTGTTAAGCTCTACTGCGTCTCGGCGAGGGCGCCCTACGGGGAGCCGTTATCGACGCGATTCGACTACATATCATCTCGCTGTTGTTGAGCGGAAGCGAAACAACAGCGCGCGGTCACTCGACGAGCACACGAACATCGTCATCACAGTGGCCGCATTTTTTGTGGCCCGAACACACAGGAGTAACCATCATGGCTAACCCGGTTATTAAGGCCGAGAAGCGCGAAGAGTTCGGCAAGGGCGCTTCCCGCCGCCTTCGCGCCGCGGGCCGCGTCCCCGGCGTTCTCTACAGCTCTGGCGAGGACAACTTGCACTTCCACGTCGACATCCTCGAGATTAGTGCGCTTGTGCGTAACGACGGCACCAACGCCATTCTCGAGCTCGACATCGACGGCGAGAAGAACCTCGCCATGGTCAAGAACATCGACCAGAACGTTCTGACCCTGAACATCGACCACATCGACCTGCTGGGCGTCAAGCGCGGCGAGAAGGTCAACGTCGAGGTCCCGGTTACCTACGAGGGCGAGGCTGCTGCCGATGCCGTGGTCCTGCAGGAGCTCGACGTTGTCGAGATCGAGGTCGAGGCCCTGAAGATTCCGGACGAGATCATCGTGTCCATCGAGGGCAAGGAGATCGGCGACCAGATCTTCGCTTCCGACCTGCAGCTGCCGGAGGGTGCAGAGCTGCTCACCGATCCGGAGTTCTTGGTCATCAACGTCACCTACGAGCAGGTCGACGAAGAGCTCGAGGCTGCTGCCGCTGATGTTGAGGAGGGCGGCGCTGAGGCTGGCGCTGACACCGAAGGCGAGGACGGCGACGCAGAGGGCACCGTCGAGATCGCCGACGGCGGCGAGGGCGACGAGGGCGCAAGCGAGTAAGTCGCTTATCGACGCCCCACTTGCCAAGGCCGGCTTCCCCCACCCCGGGGAGCCGGCCTTTCGCATTGGTCCGGCAACTCTCGGCATGCCCCGGGTTTACCCGCCACCCGTTGATCCGTATTGCCCGTAGAATTAATTCCCGTGGCTACTGATTCCCCCATTCTGGTCGTGGGCCTAGGCAACCCGGGCACTATCTATGCGCAGACGAGACATAATGCGGGGGCGATGGTGATCGACGAGCTTCTGGATCGCGCTACCCCGATGCCCGCCCAACTGAGCGTGCACAAGAAGACCAACACTGAGGTCGCTGAACTCGCCGCGGGTCGTCTCATGCCGCGACGCACGATTCTCGCGCGCACGCGTGGCTTCATGAATGTCTCCGGCGGCCCCGTTAAGGCGCTGGCCAGCTACTACGGAACGAAGCCTGCCGGCGTCTACGTCATCTACGACGAGCTGGACCTCGACTTCGGCCAGTTCAAGCTCCGTCTCGGCGGCGGGGACCACGGCCATAATGGGTTGAAGTCCGTCACCAAGTCATTGGGTACCTCCGATTACCACCGTCTCGCGGTGGGCATCGGGCGCCCGCCGGGGCGGCAGGCTCCCGCCGATTACGTGCTCAAGCCATTCAGCAAGCAGGAGTTCGCGGAGCTTCCGATCGTGCTCGCGGACGTGGCCGACGGGCTGCTGGAATACTGCTCGCCCGAATAAGCCACGCCGCACGTTTTTGACCAGTATGTTTATCCGAGCAGTATTCCGGAAAACCCTCAGCAGTATTCTGCCCCCGGGAAACGGCGTGACATTCGTAGAGAGGTCGGTTCCATGCACCAGTCCACCCGCCACCTGACAACGCGGGCGCTCGCCGCGGTCCTCACCGCAGCGATTCTCAGTGTCGGCGTCACGGGATGCTCCACTGAAGCACCGATCCCAGAGCCCGATTCATTGGCCGTGCCGGGCGAGGGAGGAGATTCGGGGGAAGACCTCAACCTTGCGCCAGGAGAGCAAGTGCTGGAAGGAACGCTCAAGGCGGTTCACTTCAAGGACATGCTTCCCCCAGGAGTGCATGAAGAGGTTGCGGACGACGTAGACAATGTTTCTACTTTCTATGCAATCGAGCTTGACCCAGTGAAACCAGTTGACGGCCTTGTCGCTGGAGGGATCGAAACTACCCAAAGCCCGCTGTGGGCAATCCTGGGTAATGACACCTCGCCGCAACCGCTGGACTGGACCAAATACGTCGACAAGCGCATCCGTGTGATCGCCCGTGCGGATCAACTGAGGTATGGCTCCGACATAGCGACTCCCCCTGACGCCGTCAATGTGGAGAACTCCGATCACGAACCGGAAGTTCTGGACTGAACCTGACTAACGCGCGCCCAGCAAGTACGCCTCGATCTCGGCCGCCGGGCCCTCACGCAACTCCTCTGGCCGCTCGCCGACCAGGCAATAAGCGTAATCTGGGTCGTTGCGCCGAGGTTTCAGCATCGCGTTGAGGTGCGGGTACGTCGGTGGCAGGTCGGGATGGGTGCGCGTGAACTCGGTCTCGAGGCCGCGGGCGTAACGGCCCGAGAAAGCACGCGTAGAAACGCTGCGCTCACCACCGGTGCGGGCATCGCGAAGGTGGGCGCGGTTGGTGTCGGAGGTGCCGGCTTCGTCGGCAAGCAAAAAGGCGCTGCCGCACGCAACGGATGACGCGCCCCACTCGATGAGGCGCTCCACGTCGGCGGGGCCGCGGGCGCCGCCAGCGGCCATGAGGGGGATGTTGATGAGGCGGAAGATGCCATCAAGAAGCTTTTCGACGCTACGGTCCCCCGGCTCCTCCCCCAGCCGCCACGTCGCGCGGTGCCCACCAGCTTCGGGACCTTGCACGATGAGTCCGTCGGCGTACTCGGCCGCCTTGACCGCGTCGACTTCGTTGGTGACGGTGACCCAGGCTTGGATCCCGGCGTCATGCAGCATGCGGACTTCCTCAGGAGTGAAGCAGCCGAAGGTCGACGACACGATGGTGGCTCGTCCGTCCTCGATGGCCAAACGCAGCTTGTCGTGGAAGCCGAAAGTCAGGTCGGCTGGGGGCACAGGCTCGTCGAGTTCTGCGGAGAGCCGCTCCAGGTCCGCCGCGGCTGGCTCATCGGCCTGCGGGTAGAAGAGGTTGATGCCGAAGGGCTCCTCGACGCGGGCGAGCTCTTCGGCCGCCTGCGCCAACGAGCAGGTACCCCAAGCCAGGAACCCGAAGCTGACGGCATTGACCAGTTCGGGCGTGGACGGGCCGCCGGCCATGGGGGCGGCGACGACGCGGGGCAACGGAGCAGGCAGGTCGGTGGGCATGGGGCCTACCCTACCCCGCCGGTTTCAAGCCGAGCCGCGTGATCTAAGCATTGGCGTTCCGGGTGCGGTCGTAACGGATCCACTCGTCGACATCGTCCATGTACATCCAGGGGATCAGGCCGTTGATGCCGGTGCCGAGCACGAAAAGCTCGTCACCGAATTGCGGTGGTTCGATGACGGTAGAGTCTTTGATCTCGGTGAAACACGGCCGGGCAGACCGCATGACGTCGGCGTACTGCGCGGCCACTCCGACGAACCGGTCGATGAACTGCGGCGAGTCCAGCTCCCCTTTCAGTGCGCGGAGCTTATGCGTGATGGCGAAGATCCCGTCGCGCGCGGCCACGCGGTCAGGCGTGGATGCCCCGCACCGTGCCGTGGCGAAGCGGAGGTCCTCGAGCAGGTCATTCACGACAACGAGCCGCGCGTCGACGTCGCCTTGCTCAGCGCCGGCAAGCACGGCGGCCAGCGTGGCGGTGCGGTCGATCTGCTCAACAGAGCGCATGGCGCGGGTCACCCCCTTGCCGGGGCGCTTGCGCTCGGGTAGGGGATGGATATCCGCCTTCGCGCGTTGCCACTGCTTGCCGGCACCGGCAGCTAACGCGGAGCGCAGCTGCGGGATAAGCCGGTCGGTCTCGTCGATGCGGGTCAGGGCGCGGTGGTAGAAAGCATCATCACGAGGGACGTGCCCGTCGGTTTCTTTAGTCAGCTTCGCGTGGTCCATGAACCTCCTCACGGTGCGACCTCACCGCGCAGCCAGCGGCGGTACACGCGCCCAGTTGCCGCCGGATGCAGGTTGACCGTCTGCGCCACGTCGTACGAGCCCATGCCCACGCAATACTGCTCCCAGATCGCACCGATGGGCACGAAGCCTCCCAGCCCGGATCCCGGGCGGTACTCCCGGCTGGTGATTCCCGGTGACGGTACGTCCGGGTCAGCTTTGCGCCCCACTTGCCGCAAGGACATCAGCTTGTTGAATTCGCGGTCGCACCACTGGCGCGATGCGGGGCCCAAGGCGGATGCGGCGCGGGCGTACTCGGCACAGAACTCCGGGTCCGCAACTTTTGCCCGTAGACCAGCCACGTGGCGCGCAAGCTGGTCCGAACCGAACTGGCGTGCTTCGCTGACCAGCTCGTTGACGGCCTGTGCACGCAGCCGCAGGTCGCCCTGTTCGATCCCCTGCAGGTACAGCGCGTTTGCGTGGGCGGCAAGCACCTGCTCCGTCGCCTCGCGCGAGCTCTCCTGCTCGAAGCGGGCGCGGGTGGCCTCCCACTCCTGCACGGCGTGGGGCGGACACAGCGGCGAGTGCAACCCACGCACGCGTGCGTCGGTTTCCGGGATAAGGTTCGCCGCACGCGCATAATGCTTATCGACGAACCCACGCTCCGCCCCCTTCTCTGCCCTCTTCCTCGAGGCCACAGCGATGAACGCACCCACGGCAAACACAATCAGGATGATGCCCAGTACCAGCAGCGTCGGCCCCCACCCAATGGGCTCCTGGGCTGCCCGTAGCTGCTCATTCATGGCCCTCATCATAGTTAGACTGGCTATCGTGTTCGATTTCCTGCGCAGACTCTTCCGTTCAACGCCGACCACTAACACCGATCCAACCCCTGACGTTGATCCAGCGCTGCCCGATGCCGAATGGCTCGTCGTTGGCCTGGGCAACCCCGGCGCGAGGTATGACGCTACGAAGCACAACGTCGGCTACATGGTGCAGGACATCCTCCTCGACCAGGTCGCGGCCACCCTGGCCCCTCTCGCAGGGCACAAGGTGACCGTCGCTGTCGCTGACGGGGTGGCCTACGCCCGCTCCACGACGTTCATGAACTTGAGCGGCGAGAGCATCGCTCCCCTGGCCCGTGAACTGGGTATCACGCCCGATCACGTCGTAGTGCTTCACGACGAGCTCGACCTCCCACCCGGCAAAGTCCGCATCAAGCTCGGCGGCAACGAGAACGGGCACAACGGATTGAAGTCCCTCACTGAGCACCTGGGGACGCGCGACTACGTGCGAATTCGGATCGGAATCGGGCGCCCGCCGAAAGGAATGCCCGTGCCGGAGTGGGTGCTCAGCTCGCTGCCGCAGGACTCAGAACACGAGGAGAAAGCTCTGACGGAGCAGTTGGAGTTGGCGGCCGAGGCGGCTGGGATCGTCGTTAAGCACGGGGTGCAGCGCGCGCAGAACGAGATCCACCCGCGTAGCTGAGTTACTTGTTCAGCTGGGCGGTGAGCGTCTCGAGGCGGTCGCACATCGCGGCGAGCTCCTTGGCGCGATGGGGCATCGGCTGGAAGCCGTCGCGCATCTCCATCGCCTGGATAAAGCCGAGCTGCTCGCGGATGTCATGCATGTGGAAGTTCGCGGCGATCTGGCGCCAATGCTCGATGGCGCGGATCGCGCCGACACCGCCGTAGCCGACAAACGCGATCGGCTTGCCCACCCACTCGGGGCCGAGCGTATCCACAGCGTTCTTCAGCGCTGCCGGGACCGAGTGGTTGTACTCCGGCGTGATGAAGATGAACGCGTCGCAGGCGTCAATGGCTTGCGACCAGCGGGTGACCTCATCGTTGTCGTACTCGCGGTTCATGAGCATCGGCATGCCGGCACCGTCATACATCGGCAGGTCGAAGTCGGCGAGGTCGATGAACTCGTACTCGGCGCCCTTCCGTTCGCCGATGTTCTCTTTCATCCAGTCGGCCACCTTCTCCGCAGTGCGGCCCTTACGGATAGATCCGACGATGACGCCGATCTTCATTGCTTCTCCTCTCATTTGCGTACAAGTCACCTAACTCGGCCCCACTCTAACGAAGGCCATCAGGGCCTCCCGCGGTGGAGCTCGAGCAACTAGTTTCTTCAACGAGAACCAGTCCAAAGAATTCCAGGAGGCTAAGACATGGATGTCACGATCATCGGCGGAGGTTTCGCCGGGACCGCGGCGGCAATCAACTTGGCAAGAGCGAATCGGTCCGTCTGCTTGGTCGACGAAGGGCGGCCGCGCAACCGGTTCAGCGAGCACGCCCACGGCATCCTAGGAATGGACTCGATCAAACCAGTCGAGCTACTCGAAAAGGGTCATGCTGAATTCGAGTCGTTCGGCGGGACGATCGTGCGGGACCGCGCTGAGAACCTGACAAAGTCGCACGACAAGTGGTCCGTAACTCTCGCGAGCAGCAAGGCCATTGATTCCCCGCATGTTCTCGTCACTACCGGAATCACCGACGTCTTGCCTGACGTGTACGGTTTGTCCGCACTGTGGGGAACGCGGGTCTTCCACTGCCCCTACTGTCACGGGTACGAAGTGAACGGGACGGACCTCGCTGTCATCGGTGGAGAGAACCCCGGCTTCACGTTCCATATTTCCAAGCTGCTCACCAAGTGGGCGGAGACCGTCACGTTCTTCACGAACGGTCTCGATCTTCCCAGCCAAGAGACTACCTTTTTCGAAGCACTTGACATCAAGCTCGTCGACGAGCCTGTCCTGGAAGTCGGCCCGGCGGAGGGAGATCGCGTCGTGGTTCGCACGACTAACCACCATTTCGTGTTCGAATCCTGTTTCACCGGCCCACGTTTCGAACCGAACGACGAGCTGCTGCGCGAAGCTGGTTGCGATGTCGTCGACGGATGGGTCCGCACAGAACGCGGCCGGACATCGCAGCCGGGTCTCTGGGCAGCGGGCAATGTGGTCAGCTCTCCCGACCAAGTGTCGCAGGCGACAGGTGCAGGGGCGGCCGTCGGGATCGCGATCGACCAGGCGCTTTTCGCCGAGAAGCTGCCCTGATTGCGCTGCATTGCGCTGGTTCGCTCTCCCACCGCACAAGCGACTACCCTCTACAGGTCATGAGCACCGCTTCCACCGTCACCGAGGCCGCCCGCCGCCGCACCTTCGCCGTCATCGCCCACCCGGACGCGGGTAAGTCGACGCTGACGGAGGCGCTAGCGCTGCACGCCCACGCGATCTCGGAGGCGGGCGCGGTGCACGGCAAGGGCAACCGCAAAGACACGGTGTCTGACTGGATGGAGATGGAAAAGGACCGCGGCATCTCCATCGCATCGTCAGCGCTCCAGTTCGAATACGCTCCCGAGGGCCACACCGGTGAGCCGTATGTGGTCAACCTCGTGGACACCCCGGGCCACGCGGACTTCTCCGAGGACACCTACCGCGTGCTGTCTGCCGTCGATGCTGCCGTCATGCTGATCGACGCCGCGAAGGGCCTCGAGCCTCAAACCCTCAAGCTCTTCCGCGTCTGCAAAGCCCGCGGGTTGCCGATTGTCACGGTGATCAACAAGTGGGACCGCGTGGGCCGCGAGCCGCTGGAGCTTGTCGACGAGATCGTCACCGAAATCGACCTCCAACCCACTCCCCTCTACTGGCCTGTCGGCGAGGCAGGCGACTTCCGCGGCCTCGCCCACGTCAACGACGACGGTGAAGCCGACGAGTACATTCACTTCACCCGCACCGCTGGCGGTTCCACCATCGCCCCGGAAGAGCACTTCACCCCGGACGACGCAGCCGCCAAGGAAGGCGACGTGTGGGAGACCGCCATCGAGGAAGCCGAGTTGCTCGCCGCCGACGGCGCCGTCCACAATCAGGACCTGTTCGAACAGTGCGTGACCTCGCCGCTCATTTTCGCGTCTGCCATGCTCAACTTCGGCGTCCACCAGATTTTGGACACGCTGTGCGCCATTGCGCCCGCTCCGGAGGGCCGTGAGTCGGATCCGGCGGCGGTGGAGGCGTCGACAAGCGCGATGGATGAGTCGCGTTCGGTCGGCGATGAATTCTCCGGCGTCGTGTTCAAGGTGCAAGCGGGCATGGACAAGAACCACCGCGACACGCTCGCGTTCATGCGCGTGGTCTCCGGCGAGTTCGACCGCGGCATGCAGGTCACGCACGCGCAGTCGGGCCGCAGCTTTTCGACGAAATACGCCCTCACCGTCTTCGGCCGCACCCGCGACACTGTGGAGACAGCGTTCCCGGGCGACATCATCGGTCTGGTCAACGCAGGCGCCCTGGCGCCGGGCGACACGATCTACACGGGCCGCAAAGTCCAGTTCCCGCCGATGCCGCAGTTCGCCCCCGAGCACTTCCGCACGCTGCGCGCGAAATCGCTGGGCAAATACAAGCAGTTCCGTAAGGCGCTGGAGCAGCTCGACGCCGAGGGTGTTGTGCAGATTCTGCGTAACGACGCCCGCGGCGACGCCTCCCCCGTCATGGCCGCTGTCGGCCCCATGCAGTTCGAGGTCATGCAGGCCCGCATGGAAAACGAATACAACGTTGAGACCGTGACCGAGCCGATCCCCTACTCGGTGGCGCGGCGCACCGATGCGGAGTCCGCCCCGGAGCTGGGACGCCAGCGCGGCGTGGAGATTTTCACCCGCACCGACGGCGAACTCATCGCGCTGTTCGGCGACAAGTGGAAGCTCGCCTTCGTGGAGAAGGAGCACCCGGAGCTCACCATGGAGCCGCTCGTCGCCGACTAGCGCGTTTGGTGCGAGTTGTTTAGACCAGCCCGATCCAGTTCCAGTACGTCGCCGAGAACAGCAACACCAGCAGGTACCCAACGATTGTCAGCGGGATACCGGTCTTGAGGAACTGGCGGGTGGTGAACGCCCCGGTACCGTAGGCCAGCATGTTCTGCGGGGCGGAGACCGGCAGCAGGAAGCCGAAGCAGATGACGAACTGCTGGATGACCACGAAGCCCAATCCGCCGTTGGGCACATCCAATGTCGCTGCGAGGGCGATGAACACAGGGATGAGCGCCGACGACAGCGAGGTGGCCGAGGCGAAACCAAGGTGGATCACGATGTTGAACAGCGAGACCAGCGCGATGGTGGCCAGAAGCGGCATGCTCTGCAAACCAATGGCGCCGAAGGTCTTCTCCGACAACCACGTCGCGGCGCCAGTCTCCAGCATGAACATGCCCAAGGAAATACCGACAGCGAAGACGACGAGCGTTCCCCAGTTGATCTTCTCCTGAGCGTACTTCCAGTCCATGACGCCAATTCCGGGCAACAGCATGATGCCGATGGCCACGATGGTGATCACCGAGGAATCAATGGGGTGAAGCACGCCTTCGGTCGCCCAGAACAGCAACAGGATTACCGCGATCGCGGTAAGACGCTTTTCTGCGCCGGACATCGGTCCCATCTCTTCCAGCTGCTTGTCGACGAGCGCCTTCCCGCCCTCAATCGACTCCGTTTCCGGCTTAATCGCCCAGCGCATGATGAAGTAGAGCGCGATCGACATGAGGACGGACCAGGGCGCGGCCCAGAGGAACCATTCACCCCACGACACGCTCCGGCCCATTTCCGACTCGATGAATCCGACGGCAACGAGGTTCTGGGCGGCAGCCGTTTTGATGCCCACGTTCCACACCGATACGGCCTGGGTCGCTGTGATGATCAACAGCGCCGACAGTTTCGAGTTGGTGGCCAACCCGAAAGCCGCGACCATGCCCAGCAGAATCGGCACGACGGCGCCGGCGCGGGCCGTTGCAGACGGCACGAAGAACGCCAAAATGATGGAAATGACGATCGCGCCGATGACAATGTTCGACGTCTTCTCGCCGGCCAACCGCAGAACGTACAGGGCGAGGCGGCGGTGCAAGCCGGTCGCCTGCATCGCCACGGCCAGTGCGAGGGCGGCGGCAACGAGTGCGACGGCCGAGGACGAAAAGCCAGCCATCGCTGTCTTCAGGGCCGCGGACGTGCCGACGATCTCACCCGGGTTTTCGGGGTCCTGTGAGAATCCGAGCAGCAAGGAAATCAAGCTGATGATCAGCACGGAGCTAACCGGATAGGACACTGCCTCGGTGACCCACATGATCACTGCGAAGGCCAGCAGGCCAAGCGCGATCTGGCCCTGCCAGTCGATGGTCTCGATCGGGATGATCAGCACCGCACCGAGGGCAATGAAGGCCAAGAAGAAAGCAATCAGCTTGCCCCGGCCAGAGCTCTGGGGTTTCTCCGGGGCACCGCTGCTAGCTTCAGCTGTGGGGGTGTTGGGGTCCGTCGCCGTCGAGGGCGCGGTGGCACCGGAGGGTTCGGACGGGGTGGAAGATGACGCGGGGTTGTTGACCGCGGATGACAAGCGGAACACTCCAATCAAAGTCAGTGGAGAGACATGCGGACGCACTCTCCTCGAAGGGGTCACCTTCCAGACTACGCCCGCCTGAGACCTGAAATGACTGGTCAACCCCGGTTTAGGGCATGCGTTTTAGCTCACACAACCCTCCAACGTTTCGTTCATGGCCCGCTGGGCTCTGGATGCAGGAATCTGGCGCCCAAACCGTTTCCGACAGGCCTTCTCCACGGCGCGCCAGGGGTGCACAGTGCGGATGGATACGGCAGGACTGGGGGTAGTGAAGCGAGGGTGTCCCTCTTACTCACGAGCCCGGGGGCGTTTTCGGGTGCGGGTTGGTGTGTTGTTTGGTGGGAACAGGGGTGGGTCGGGTCTGGTTTTGGGTGTGGGTGTTGTGGGCCCACTGGTGCCAGTGCCAGTGCCGGTGTTGGTGGTGGTGGTTCTGCGGCGGATGCGGTTGGCTGCGCAGTGGTGGGCGGGGTCTGTGGTGTTGAACTGCATGTGTGTAGCCCCGGGTGTGACAAGTCCTGCTTGTCCGGTGTCGGGGTCGTAGTCCATGTGTCCTTTGCCCCAGGTGCCGTCGCGGTTGTCGTTGTTGCATCTGTGGTGCTGCCGGCATAATCCGGTGAGGTTATCCATCGTGGTCAAACCACCCAGGATCCAGGCGAAGATGTGGTGGGCTTCGCATTCGGTCAGTGGTTTGGTGCATCCGGTCCAGGAGCAGACGCCTTGGACGGCGAGCATCGCGATGCGCTGCCCGATCGAAGCAGTGCGGGTTTTACCCATCGACAGCGGGACTGCGGTGACGGAGTCGAGCTGGAGGATGAAGTTCGCCTGGCCTGAATCAGCGGTGTCCAGGGTGCCCAGGCCGAGGCGGGCCATGTCGATGACATCAATGTCGATACCTGTGTTGGTGGCGAACAGGCCACCGCCGGCAGCGTAGCCGTCAGTATCGGCAAGGTCGTCCATTGTCATGGCGATGACGACAGATGCCGCGCCACCGCTGAGCTTTTGCTGGCCTGATTCGAAAGCTTTGAGGATGGTGGTGAATTGGTCGTAGTGGCGTTGGGGTGGCGTGCGGTAATCCGCCACACCACCGGTTTCGCCGGTGCCATCGGTGCCGCGCTGAGCATCACCGGTGTTGGTGTTCGGGGCGAGTCCTTTATCCAGGTGCGCTTTGAACAATGCGGTATCACCGGCTGTGGCGGTGATGGTGATCTCGTGGGTGCCGTCGGCTTTGCGGTGCCCGATGTGGACCGCGCGGTTGGCAAAGCCTGCGTTCGGGTTGTTTCGTGGGGCGTGCTTACGGTTGGCGGCGTCGACGTTGCGGCGCACGAACATCCGGAGGTCTTTTACGTCCCGGGTGGCGGCTTCATCCATGGCTTGGGCGTGGAGGCGGGTGCGTTCCCCGCGGGCGGGGGCAAGCAGCTTGTCGAGTTCGCGGCGGATGATGTTCTGCTTCTCCGCGGACACGCCAGCTGCTTTGGTGCGTGCTTCTTCCTGGCTGCGGCGGGCTTGCTCTTCAGCCTCACGGCGAGCGTGTTCGGTTTCCGCATTATCCGTGCCGAACTCGAGCTCAAACCCTGAACCACCGGAACCATCGTCGTCACCACTGATGTCAGCCGGTTCAGGATCAGGTGTCACTGGTGGGGCGAAGAGGTCGCGTCCGCGGGCGAGCCGGTCGTAGGCTTCCCCGGCCGAGAGCCCTAGTCGGGTGGTCAGGTAGGCGTTGGGGTGGACTGCCCCGACGAGTCGTCCGGCGTTGTCACGGTCGCACAGGTAGGCGAATGAAGCGTCGATAAGCGCTTTGGCGTTAAGGTGCTCCTCGAGCTTTTCCATCTCGGCGGCCACATCATGCAGCGATAGCAGAGACGGGTCGGCGAACTCGTCGCGAAGCTGCGCTAAAGCATCGCCGATAGTGTCCACAAGCTGTGCGATGCGCCCCGCCATGGTCCCCTCCCCTCGATACTGTGTGCAGCGTATCAACCGATGCCACCATTGTACCCACCCCCAAACCAAGAGCGCAAGACTGTTCGAAAATATTCATCAGAACGTCCGCAGCGCGATCAAGGATGCCGAGAGGGAGACAGAGGCTGGGGACGGCCAGCGCATCTATCGGTTTGAACCTGGCTGACGCCGGATTGCGTGGGACTGGCCTGTAGCGCCTAGCCGCCCAGGAATTCCATCCATTCGTCCCATTCGCGCTCCATTTGAGCCTGGCCCAGAATGTAGTTCGTGTTGAGCTTGGTCACATTGCGTTCTGATGCATCCACGCTCATCTGATCCGGAAAAAAGACCTTCGCTCGGCCATCTTGCTCTAGCTCCAGAATGCGTTTCTTGGACGCGTTGTACCGCCCCGGCCGGACAATTAATGCCTCTGCGACGGCGGGATGCTTATTGAACAACCTGCGGGTCGCGATCGGCCGTGTCACCGTCGGCCGGACGTAGTCCCGTTCCTTGGTGGCGAGAACGAGGAATTTGGTGAAGCCGGCTTTCTCGGCGGCGTCGATAAGCAAGCCCCCCGAATACCCCAACGCACCGTCGACGTACTGGATACCGTCGATCTCTGCCATCGGCATGATCTTCGGCAGCGTGGACGACGCGCGCGTGACTTTGCCTACGGTCTCGATGTTCGCGAGATCCTTCTTCGTCCACTGCACGGTGTGGCCAGTGTCGGCGCGGACCGCCTCAATGTGAACCTCAGTGTCCGTGTTGGACAGGAACGCGTCCCAGTCGAACGGCAAGACATCGTTGGAGCGCTCATAAATGAACTCGGCGTTGAAGTAACCGCGACCGCGGGCCAGCGATTTCCAGCCGCCGAACTCTGCATTGGCAGCCATATTCGTGAACGCCTCGCGGGCACGGTGTGCGTCGCGGGACACGTAGTTGATCGCATGCCCCGAACCAGCCGACACTCCCCCAGCCCAGCCAAATACGACGTGTTCCTGGATGAATCTGACGATGGCGGGAGCGGTATAAGAGTTGCGCATCCCACCACCCTCGAGAATAAGGGCAGTGTCGGTGGCATCGATCATAACTTGCTAGTTTACGCGCCGGACCCCTCGAGGAAAGCCTTCATAGCGGGCCACTCGCGCTCCAGCTGCTCTTCACCAGCGGCGAAGTTCTTCTCCAGCTTGTGCACCTTGAACTCAGCGTTTTCCACCATCATGTTCTCCGGGAAGAACGCGTACGCATTGCCAGCGTTCTCCAGCTCAACGATGCGATCCTTGGCGCGGTTGTACTTGTCTGGGCGCTCGATCGTACGGCGCGCGACCTCGGGATACTTAGGGAACATACGGCGGATCATCGCTGGACGGTTGACCGGCTCGCGCACATAGTCGCGGTCCTTGGTGCCCAGCACCAGGAACTTCTTGAAACCAGCCTGCTCGGCAGCATCGATGACAAGGCCACCGCCGTCACCTAGAGCACCGTCGACGTACGGCACGCCGTCGATGTGCGCCATCGGCATCAACATCGGCATCGTGGAAGAGGCGCGGATGACCAGGTTCATGAAGTCTTCGTCGAAAAGCTCCTCGTTGTGCCATGCGACTGATTCGCCAGTGTCCGCACGCACGGCTTCGATGTGGAGCGGTGTTTCAGCCTGTTTGAACGCGTCCATGTTGAACGGCAGCTCACCGCCGCGGTCCTGGAACATGAATTCTGCGTTGAGCAGACCGCGTCCCAGTGCGAGCGAGCGCAAGCCGCCGATCTTGGGGTGGCCCATGAAGGTGGTGAATGCCTCGCGGGTGCGCTCCGCATCCCCGGACAGGAAGTTCACGGAGTGGATGGCGCCGGCGGACACCCCGCCTACCCAGCCGAATTGGACACCTTCCTCAATGAGTTTGATGATCACCGGGGCGGTGTAGGAGTTACGGGTTCCGCCGCCCTCAATGACGAGAGCAGTATCACGTGCGTCAATCATGGTTCACCAGTGTACGGGGTCACAGGCCGCCTGCGGACCATTTAGGGCGTGAGCGCCCCACCTGTAACGCCGAGGGTCTCACCGGAGATAAAAGAGGCTTCCTCAGATGCCAAGAACACGTAAGCACCAGCACATTCGACGGGCTGACCTGCCCGTCCCAGACCGGATTCCTGGCCGAACTCGGTGAGCTTCTCCATCGGCTGGCCGTAGCTCGGCTGCAGCGGGGTCCACACCGGACCCGGCGCGACAGCATTGACACGGATGCCCTTTTCCAGCAGCTCCATGCTCAAGCCCTTCGCCATGTTGTTCATCGCGGCCTTGGTCACGGCGTAGTGGTTCAGGCCCGGCGTCGGGTCATACGCCTGAATGGAGGAGGTGAAAAGGATGGACGAGCCGGGTTTCAGGTGCGGCAACGCCGCCTTGGTCACGCGGAAGGAGCCGTAGATGTTGGTTTTCATCGTGGCATCAAACTCTTCATCGTCGATGTCCAGGAACGATTCGGCGAAGATCTGGCGCGATGCGTTGTTGACCAGGATGTCCAGGCCACCCAGCTCGTCGAGGGCCGTCTGCACGGTCTTGGTGCAGGTATCTGGATCCTGCAGATCGCCTGGGATGCCCACAGCCTTGCGGCCGGCCTCCTCAATGGCGGCCAGCACGCGGTCAGCGTCGACCTGCTCTTCTGGCAGGTACGCGATGGCAACGTCAGCACCCTCACGGGCGTAAGCGATGGCGACGGCAGCACCGATGCCGGAGTCACCACCGGTGATCAGCGCTTTGCGGCCTTCGAGGCGGCCACGACCCACGTAAGACTCCAAACCGATGTCGGCGGTCGGTTCCATTTCAACGTCCAGGCCCGGGTGGGGCTGGCGCTGTTCGGGCGGGGAGATTGTCGGGTACTTGCTGCGGGGGTCAATGAGAGACATGACACCCACCGTACGCAAGAACGTTAGTCCCGGTCGCCGCTGCGCTTGACGCTCTCCTGCTCCTTCATCTCGCGCTTGGACTGTGCATCCTCGTAGACATCCCGCGCCAGCCGGTGCAGGAAACCCACGATCTTATACCGGAACAGCACGGCGTCTTGCGACCTCGGCGCCGCCTGCACCATCTCTTCCGCGTTCCACCCCATCTGGAGCTCTTTGGCCCGCAAGATCTCCGCGTCGAGTTTCACTCCGAGCAGCAGCACAATATTCATTGCCCAGACCATCACGAGCATCGCCAGGACAGACCCGAAGGCCCCGTAGGCGCTCTGAAGCCCGAAGTTGGACACGAACCAGTTGAACAGCGCCCACAGCAGGCCAATGACCACAAGCGCCAGTGCAGAGCCGACGGTGAGTAGGCGGAACCGCCCCGGCCGCACATTCGGTGCGAAGTAGTACAGGCAGGACACCAATGCGATCGCGGCGAGAATCACCACTGGGTAGCGCAACCAGTTCCAGACGGGGATGAAGATCTGGTTGAGGTAGTCCACCACCCCTTGGAGCCGCAGTGGCTCCGCGATGGGCCCTAATACCGCGTCCACGATCGATGTGCGCAGCACTACACCTGCGACCATGATCACGCCACCGAGCACCATCAGCACCGTGATCCCCCACATGGTCAGCCAGGTCACCGGTAAGCTGCGCCCCTCGGTACGGGTGTAGATCACGTTGCAGCTACGGGAAAACGCCCTCACATACGCCGACGAAGAGAAAAGCGACACTAATAGCGAAATGATGATGGCCACGGTGCTCTGCTCCGGGGTACCGGCGACGTTGAGGAGAAGGTCGAGTGCTTGCTCTCGCAGCTCTTCAGGCACCGTGTCCTCAATCACCCCGCCCATGAACTCGCGCAAGTCATCTTTGTCTGACGGGAACATCAGCGTGACCAGCGAGTAAAACGCGAGCAGAGTCGGCGCCATCGCAGTAATAGTGAAATACGTCAGCGTCGCACCCCGGTCCATGAGCGCGATCGGCCCGAAATCGAGCACAGTGCGCGCGATGACGAGCTTCCAACCCTTCCAGCTCAGACGGTTTCCCCTTTGCAAAGCCTTGGGGTTCTTGTCAGGCGGATCCACCAGGACTGTCTCGCCCGGCCCGTAGGTTTGGACTAGTTGCGCAGGGCGCGCGATGATCTCTTTGTCTGCGCCCTTTGCGCTGTCGTCCTCGCTCATATCCCTCACCTTATCTGCCCGGCTCACACGTGCAGCGCATGTTCACAGCAGCTTTGCGCCAGGTTTCTCGGTTAAAATTAAAGACATGGTTCTTGTGGCAAGTGATCCCATCATCAGCGGGGATACGGCCTTTGGTCTCGGCTTCCTGTTCATGATGCTGCTCGGTGTGGCTGCGGTCGTCCTGTTCTTCTGGGCTCTGTTCAGCATCATCCTGGATAAAGGCCTTCAACCTGCGCCCAAGCTGCTCTGGGTCATTGTGGTGCTTTTGCTTCCGGTCATCGGGCCCTTGCTGTGGATCTTTCTCGGCCACAAGGTGGGGCGTCACACCACCCCACTCCAGCCTGGACAAGAACCGCCACCGTGGGAGCGCAAGGACTAAAGGAAGGTTATATCCATGGGCACGACTGAATTCGGTGAACTCGGTTTCAATGTTTCTTGGCTAGAAGTCCTGATCCTCGGCGGCATGGCCCTCCTCGCAGTGGCTTCTTTTGTTCTCTTTGTGTGGGCGATCGCGTCCATTATCAGAGCTGATTATCTCGATGGGGTCTCCAAACTCATTTGGGTCATCGTCTGCGCCCTCTTCCCCCTCATCGGCTCGTTGGTGTGGCTATTCGCGGGTCGTAAGCGATCCGGGCGCAGCGTCGACCCGAACTACATGCCGAGGTAGCACATGGGTCTCTTCGACCGTGTCCGCACGCTCTTCGGCCGTGATACCGTCCCGCTCGTTGCCATGCCGCGCGACCCCCGCGAAGTGGAAGCACGCTCACTCGAGGTTCACACCGCGAACTTGAGCCCCGACACAGATGAAATCATTGTCATCATCACGCTAGACGAAGATGCGTTCCAGGAGCTTTCGCTTATCGACGCTCCCTTGCGCCTCACCTCCCCTACATCCCGTCCCGTCACATTCGTGACCGGTATCACCGGCGGTGCCCCCACGTTGGACCCGAACTACGGCTGGATCATTCCCGTCACAGACGCGACCCGCGAGGAGCTCCACGCTCTCCCGCCAGGTCCGGACGAGCATGAGTTGGCCACGATTCACGTGGGACTCATTGTGCTGGAGTAATGCGCGCTACTTCAGCACGTGCTTGAACAGCCGTTTACGCTGCCTGCGGCCTGGTCAGGTAACCAGAGCGGATCTGCACCGTGCGGATTGTCGCGGACGTCAACGCGAGCACCGCGAGCACCCAGTACGGCAGGGATGGTCCGACAAAGCCGCTCAGCCACTCAATCAACGGCGGGAACCCGAAGCCAATGTAGGTGGCCACGTAGTAAATGCCGATGACAGAGCCACGCTTTTCGGGCGGGCTGAATGTATCAACGTCCAGAAGCCCTTCGCGCAAGCACAGCCCGTACGCGAGGCCCAAGAAGACCGACGCCACGATGAACATGACCATCGATGGGCTTGCTCCGCCGAGCGCCACCAGCGTCATGCCCGTTACCGCGCACAACGCACCGACGACACCGGAGTACGGGCCGAAGTTCATCTTCCGGCCGATCGCCTGGATCACCAGACCCGACCCGAAGGCGGTCACAGCGGCAACGCCCGGCAGGAACGCCCCAGACTCGAAGTACTGTCCCACGCGTCCGGACAGGGTGACAATCGCACAGGTCATGCATGCGAAGACCCACAGACCCATGGGGAATGCAGTCGCCAACGCCTTGCCGGCGGACTGCTCCACCGCCGGCGCCAGCTCATCTGCGTCGTGAGCGCCGTCTGCATCGTCTGCATCGTCGAGCGCATCGCGCTGAATGTCTTCCTCATCCACCTCTTGGTGCAGGACTTCCCGAGTGTGCGGAACATCGCCGACGATGAAGGAGAACACGATCGCACACAGCGAAAGCAGGATCGACGCCACGTACGGGATGTAAATGGCGTTGCTAGCGCTGACCGTGTGCGCGATGATCCCGGAGGCGATCGGCCCCAGCATGAAGCCCGAAGTGAGGAAGATGCCAGCCAGCGTCGTGCCTTCTGTGCCGCGCAAACGCCCGGCCCAGGCAGTGCCCGCGCTGACCACCAGGCCCACGCCGAGTCCGACAACGAAGCGCGCTCCCAGCAATACCGCCGGGTGCTCCTGCCAGAACATGAGCGCGATGTTGCCCAGCATGGCCACGGTCGCGCCGACCATCACCGCCGGGCGTGAACCAAAACGGTCCGCGATGAGGCCGCCAGCGATCAGGCACGGAAACAGACCCAGGGCGTAGATACCGTACGCACTGTTGACTAGCAGCGTCGACATGTCCTGGTTTTCCCGGAGCACCACGAGCACGGACGCGAAGTGGTTCGCGGCCCATCCGGCAGAGATGAGGAACGCTACCACGCTCATGAAGACAGTCTTGGAGTCTTTCGGCGTGAAGGTGCGGGTCATTGCAGGTGCCTCCTCCCGCGGAACAATGCAACGGTTGTGACCCGGGTAACTCTACTCCCGCTAATATCTACTTTCCAACAGATTTATAGAATGGGTGCTTATGACCATGCCCTGGGACCGTCCCGCTTCCCCTCCCCCAAGCGCCCTTTCGCTTATCGACGCCCTCCGCACCGCCCAAGAAATCTCCTGGGCCCGCGAAACTACCCGTGAGCTCGACGCCGATATCGCGGCCGCCGTGGACGAGGCCGCGGAGCGTTTCGACCGCTTCGCTCCGTGGGTGGCCGAGCACTATCCCGAAACCCGCGCTGGGTCAGGCGCGTTCGGCCCCGGCATCATCGAATCTCCCGTCAAGGAAGTACCGGACACCAAGGACTATCTCTCCCGCATCCTCGAGCGCGACCTGTCGGGGCCGCTGTGGATCAAGCGTGACGACGCCCTGCCGATCAGCGGCTCGATCAAAGCCCGCGGCGGGATCCACGAAGTCTTCCGCCTCGCTGAGGAGCAGCCCGGTGTGAAGATCACTGTTGCTTCCACGGGCAACCTAGGGCTGTCCATCGGCACAGTCGGCCCGCAGCTGGGCTTCCCCACCGAGGTGCACATGTCGGTCGACGCCAAACAGTGGAAGAAAGACCGGCTGCGCGCCGGCGGCGCGACCGTCATCGAACACCCTGGACTGTTCACGGACACCGTCGCAGCGGCACGGGCGGCTTCACTCAGCTCAACTACCGAAGCCGGATCGGCGTTCTTCATCGACGACGAGAACTCGCTCGGTCTGTTCACCGGTTACGCCGTTGCTGGCCGTCGCCTCAAGGCCCAGTTCGATGCCCTCGGCAAGGAGTTCACGCCGGACTCCCCGCTTATCGTCTACCTCCCCTGCGGTGTCGGCGGCGGCCCCGGCGGGGTCGCGTTCGGTCTCAAGCAGGCCTTCGGCCGCGCGGTGCAGTGCCATATCGTCGAACCCGTCACCAGCCCGTGCATGGCTCTCGGCCTCGCCACCGGCAAAGGCGCCGACATCACCTGCGCGGACTTCGGCCTGAGCGGGCGCACCATTGCCGATGGTTTAGCTGTGCAGCGCCCGTCGCCGCTCGTCGTCAAGCACGCGGATGCGCTTTTCGACGGCATCCACACCCTCGAAGACGTGACATTCCTCGCCGGAGTCAACTGGCTCGAGCGCACCACCGGCATCGTCGTCGAACCGTCCGCGACAGCCGGCCTGACTATCCCGTGGCGGCTGCCTGATGTGCCCGACACTGCCACGCACCTGGTCTGGCTCACCGGTGGCTCACTCATCCCCGACCAGGACCGGGAACGACTGCGCGGACAAGCGGCCACCGCCGCTATCCAGGCTGCACGTTAGGCAGATTAGCTGGCAACGCTTTCTCCGACGCGCTTGCCGGAGTGAATGCAGCCGCCCAGGAAGGTGCCCTCCAGGGCGTTCTTGCCGTGGTAGCCGCCACCGCCGAATCCGGCGACTTCACCGCAGGCGTAGAGGCCGGGGAAGACGGAGCCGTCGTCGTGCAAAGCGCGGCCGTTCAAGTCTGTCTCAATGCCGCCAAGGGTCTTGCGGGTGAGTATGTGCAGTTTGACGGCAATGAGCGGGCCCTTCTTCTCGTCCAGAAGGCGGTGGGGTTCGGCGCAGCGCACGATCTTGTCGCCCAGGAAATTGCGTGCCGTGCGGATGTAGTTGATCTGCGCGTCCTTGGAGAAGGTGTTGGTCAACTGGGCGTCACGCTCGACGACCTGCTTGTGCACGAGGTCGTAGTTCACCTCGATGGCCTCATCGTCTGCATTTTCGGCAGCCAGCTCGTTCATCTTGCGCACCAGATCTTCAAGGTTGTCGGCAATGACCCAGTCCGCGCCGTTGTCCATGAACGCCTTGACGGCCACGTGCGTGCCGGGGCCGAGCTTGCCGGCGAGCTTCTTGAAGGACTTGTCGGTCAGGTCCGGATTCTGCTCAGAGCCGGAGAAGATGAACTCTTTGTCGGCAATGTGCTGGTTGAGAAGGAACCAGGAGTACCCGTGGCCGGTGCGCCCTATGTGGGCCAGGGCGGCAATGTTGTCCGAGCCCGGGAAGAGGTTCGTGGGCAAGCGCTTGCCAGTCGCGTCGAGCCACATCGACGATGGGCCGGGAATGATGCGGATGCCGTGGCCCGGCCAAATCGGATCCCAGTTGATCATGCCCTCCGGGTAGTGCCACATGCGGTCGGTATTGACCAGGTTCGCACCAGCTGCCTCCGCGATGCCGATGCCTCGGCCGTCGACGAACTCAGGCACACCCGTGACCATCTCCTCCGGGCACGGACCCCAACGGTCGTCCGGCCACATCTCGCGGACCTTGTCCAAGTTTCCGCCAATGCCTCCGGTGGAGATGACAACGGCGTCGCCGCGGATCTCAAACGGTTCCACCTCATCGTTGTTGGAGGCGAAACCGCGCTCGGAGGAATCGTCGGCAAGCACCATGCCTTTGACCCCCACTGCCCTGCCGTTTTCCACGATGATTTCGTCCATGCGGTGGCGGTTGCGGAACTCCACCTTGCCCTGCTTCTCGGCGGCTTCGAGCGGTTCGAGGAAGACGCGGACGACTTCGGGGCCGGTGCCCCATGTGAGGTGGAAACGCGGCACAGTGTTGCCGTGCCCAGATGCATCACCAGAGCCACGCTCAGCCCACCCGACGGTCGGGAGCACACGCAAACCCAGCTCGCCGAGGTAATCGCGCATCTCGTTAGCTGCGAAACGAACAAACTCACGGCCCCACCTGCGCGGCCAATAGTCGTGGTTGCCCTGACCGCCAGGCCCGGTCGCATCGTCGTAATCAGCGGAGTTCTCCCAGTCCGCCCACGCGAGGTCTTCGAAGTCCTTCGCGCCCATCAACTTCTGCTCCGGGGTGCCCACTATGAACAGCCCACCGAGCGACCAAAATGCCTGACCGCCTAAGTTCACCCTGCTTTCCTGGTCGATGAACACGACCTTGCGGCCTGCCTTCACGGCTTCGTGGCCTGCGACAAGTCCGGCCAGGCCCGCGCCGACGATAATGATGGAATCAGAAGTTTTCATGCCAAAAAGAATACCGGCTCCCCGTGAGCCCGTGAGCAGATTGAGAACGAGTTTGAGGGCGTTATAGAAACTGATCAACCATGTCATCTAACGTTCACTCTGCATACCGCGCGCCGGTAGAGCCGGGCAGGTAACGTGACCTAGAAGCTTGCGCGCATGAAAGTTCACGCGCGCGACCTGTGCATGCGACTTGAAAGGTGAAACAACACGATGAAGATTGCAGTTCTCGGCGGAGACGGATTCTGCGGGTGGCCCTCCTCCCTGCACCTTTCGGATCTCGGGCACGACGTCACCATCGTGGACAACCTTTCCCGCCGCGCCATCGACGAAGAGCTCGGCGCTCAGTCGCTCACCCCGATCGTGCCCATCGAGGAGCGTCTGGAAGCGTGGAAAGAGGTTTCTGGCAAGACGATCGAGTTCCGCAACATCGACGTCGCCCAAGACTATGAATCGCTCAAGCGATTCATAGAAGAGGAACGCCCAGACACCATCATCCACTTCGCCGAGCAGCGCGCCGCACCGTACTCGATGAAGAACAACCGCACGAAGCGCTACACCGTGGACAACAACGTCAACGCCACCCACAACCTGCTCGTGGCGGTGGTGGAGTCTGGCCTGGACATCCACATCGTCCACCTGGGCACCATGGGTGTGTACGGCTACGGCACTGCTGGAATGGAGATCCCGGAGGGCTACCTAGACATCAAGGTCGACGCTGGTGAAAACGGCATGATCGACCAGCAGATCCTCTACCCCACCAATCCGGGCTCGGTGTACCACCTGACCAAGGTGCTGGACCAGAACCTGTTCGCGTACTACGCCAAGAACGACGAACTG
Organism: Corynebacterium sp. CCUG 70398; assembly: GCF_024454055.1. Classification (NCBI taxonomy): domain Bacteria; kingdom Bacillati; phylum Actinomycetota; class Actinomycetes; order Mycobacteriales; family Corynebacteriaceae; genus Corynebacterium; species Corynebacterium sp. CCUG 70398. Next base: position 74,617 of record NZ_JAGPYZ010000007.1, on the reverse strand, counting down.
CGCATCACCGACCTGCACCAGGGCATCATCTGGGGCACCCACACCCCGCAGACGGAGCGCGACGAGCGCCTGATCAACCGCTTCGACTACGACGGAGACTACGGCACCGTGCTCAACCGCTTCCTCATGCAGGCAGCTATCGGCTACCCGCTGACTGTGCACGGCACCGGCGGCCAGACCCGCGCGTTCATCCACATCCGCGATATGGCCAAGTGCATCCAGCTCGCGGTGGAAAACCCGCCGGAGAACGGCGAGCGCGTGAAGATCTTCAACCAGATGACGGAGACTCACCGCGTCCGCGACCTGGCCAAGCTCATCGCCGACATCTCCGGCACGGAGTACGCGCTCGTGCCCAACCCGCGCAAGGAGGCCGACGAGAACGATCTCTTTGTCTCCAACGACACCTTCTTGAGCCTCGGCCTCGAGCCCACGAAGCTCGCTGAAGGCCTGCTGCAGGAGGTGGAAGAGGTAGCGAAGCGCTACGCCGACCGCGTGGACCGCTCCAAGATCCCCGCCCGCTCCCTGTGGACCGAGAACCAGGCTGAGGGTGTGCCGGAGACCGAGCGCTAGCTCGAGCCCCCATGCGCATTGCCATCTTCACGGAGGTCTTCCTCCCCAAAATTGACGGTGTGGTCACCCGCATCATTCGCACCGTGGACCAGTTGGCGGAAATGGGCCACGACGTAGTCATCTTCGCCACCGGTGATGCCCCTGACACCTACGCGGGGTTCCCTGTGGAGAAGGTGCCCAGCATTTCCTTCCACTGGATTTACCCGGAGATCAAAGTCGGTTTGCCGATGCCGCGGGTATCTAAGCGCCTCAAAGAGTTCGGGCCGGACATCGTGCACATCGTCAACCCCGTCGCGTACGCCGGATACGCCGCCGTTGTGGCCCGCCGCCAGAAGATCCCTCTCTTGGCGTCCTTCCACACGGATGTGCCCGCCTACACGAAGGATCTGGGCATTGGCTTCGTGCATAAGCAGTCGATCTGGCTGATCAAGAATTGGCACAATCTCGCGGGAATGAACCTGGTCACCTCTGACCCCATGATGGACACTGCCGCAGGCTACGGCTTCAAGAACGTGGCGCTGTGGCCGAAGGCTGTCGACACCGTCGGTTACCACCCGGACAAGTACTCGGAGCAGATGCGGGCGCGTCTCACTGACGGCAATCCGGAGGCTCCCCTACTGCTCTACGTCGGGCGCATGTCGGCGGAGAAGAATCTGACCATCCTCAACGATGTCATGCCGCTGCTGCGCGAGAAGGTCCCCGGCGCGCGCTTGGCCATGGTCGGCGAAGGCCCGCTGTACGAGCAGATGAAGAAGGCCTTCAACCCCGAGTTCACCCACTTCACCGGCTACATGTCGGGCGAGCCGCTTGCGCAAGCATTCGCGTCGGCGGATGTTTTCGCGTTCCCCTCGCTGACCGAAACTCTCGGCCTCGTCGCGCTGGAATCTTTCGCGTCCGGCGTCCCAGTTGTCGGCGCCCGCGCAGGCGGCATCCCCTTCGTGATTGACGACGGCGAGACGGGCCTGCTCGTGGATAAAGAGGCCTCAGCCGCGCAATGGGCGGACGCGTTCGCGCAGTTGCTTATTGACGCCCCTCGCCGCCACACCATGGGCACCCTTGCCCGCGAAGAGGCGCAGCGGTGGTCGTGGCGCGCGGCCACAGAAAAGCTGGTCGAGTACTACGAGCAGTGCATCAGCGGGCACGCCAAATAATTTTTCTCTCGACGTGTAACCTTACGCTTCTATGCAAAGTCTAAGGATCAGGACATCAGTTGATGATGTCGCTGTACGAGACGTTCACTTTCCCGAAAGGAAATCCTCCCTCTCATGTTCAACGAATCTGTCCACCTTTTCGCCCAGACCTACAGCGAGTACGGCACCACCACCGACGTGGTCATCCCCGAAGGCTTGCTCATCGGTTTGGGAATCGCCAGCCTGATCTCCTTCATCGTGTGGCTCTGGGCGGTCATTGACTTCGCCCGCACCAAGCCGATGGATAGCACCTCGAGGATCATCTGGCTGGTCGCGCTTCTCTTCGCTGGCATCTTCGCCGCGCTGGTTTGGCTGCTGTGGGGCCGCCGGAACAAAGACAAGTGGCGGGCTAACGACGTCACCCAGACTGCACCGGGCGGACCGAGCGCTCCGGGCGGCTACCAGTACTAGTAGCTGGCTGCTAGTCGAACTCGGCCGGGTCGATTGACCCGGCTTTCGTTATTTCTCCAGGTGCAATTTCGAAGAACCGGGCACCAGACCCTGGGGTGGTCTCTACGTGAATGAGACCCTCATTCGCGCCAATGAAGACGGCTTCACCCGGGGCCAGCTCCAGCGGCGAGGAAGTCTCAGTCGCAATGGTCAGGGTGCCTTCCACCACCAGGATGATGGTCGGTTCCCCACCGTCAATGCGGACCATTGTGCCGTTTTCTTCTTCGTCATCAGTTTCGTCGAAGTAGCGGGTGACCCGGAAATCCGGGATGCCAACGTCGAAGTTGCGCGTGTACAGGCTGAGCGTTTCTGTGGCCTTGCCGTGGAAGGTGGGGTCCTCCAGCGGCGTGAACTCCAGAATGCTCAGCAGTTCTGCCTGATCGATGTGCTTGCTGGTCAATCCGCCGCGCAGCACATTGTCGGAGTTGGCCATCACTTCCACACCGAGGCCGCTGATGTAGGCGTGTAGGTTACCGGCCGGCAAGAAAAGCCCGTCACCTGTGTCCAGCTCGACGTGGTTGAGCAAGAGCGCGGCAAGGATGCCCACATCGCCGGGGAACTGCTCCCCAATGAACTCCAGGTTCCGGGCGATGGTGATCAGTTCCGCCTCATCCGTCTCACCGTCAGCGAGGGCTTGCGCCCGCTGAACGACAGCGTTGGCCAACGGGGCAGGGTCATCCAACGACAGCCACCCCTCCAGCACCGTGTGCAGGCGTTGTTCCTCGCTCATCGTTTCGTCGGCGAGAACCTTCTGGGCGGGGTTAAGCGCCGGGAGCGCAAGAACGTCGATAAGCGCCCGGGTTTTGGCCACCGGGCGGAATCCTGCGAGCGCACGGAACGGAGACAGCGCGACGAGGATCTCCGGCTTGTGGTTGTCGTCCTTGTAGTTACGTGCGGGCGCGTCCACGGGGATGCCGGCGGCGTTCTCCCATGCGAAACCCTCCCGCGCCTGCGCAATGGACGGGTGCGCCTGGATGGACAGGGGCTGCGCGGCCGCGAGAATCTTCACGAGGTACGGCAACGTGCCGGAGAAAGTCTCCGCGCACTGCGGGCCGAGAATCCCCGCGGGGTCGGCGGCGATGACAGCATCGAGCGGGCCGGCGTCGGTCAAAGACGGCGCGCTCGGGTGCGCACCGAACCATAGCTCGGCTTCCGGTTTGCCTGAAGGTTCGCGGTTCTGCAGCGAAGCAATGCTGGAGTCATCGCCCCAGGGATAATGTTGCAGCTGCCCTGTCAGTTTGAGCACTAGCGGATGTCCTGCGGATCCTTGCGCTCCGGCAAGATCTTCGGGCGTACGCCCGCGATCTCCTCGACGATGCGCACAACCTGGTTGGAGTAGCCGAACTCGTTGTCGTACCAGACGTAGAGCACCAAGTGGTTGCCGGTGGCGATGGTGGCCAACCCGTCCACGATGCCGGCGTGGGTGGTGCCCACGAAGTCGGTGGAAACAATGTCCGGGGACTGGATGTAGTCGATCTGCTGGCGCAGGTCCGAGTCAGTGGACACGCGACGGAGGTAGTTGTTCACGTCGTCCTTGTTCACCTCGGAATCCAGATCGAGGTTGAGCACAGCCATGGACACATCCGGGGTAGGAACGCGGATGGCGTTACCGGTGAGCTTGCCCTCAAACTCCGGCAGCGCCTTGGACACGGCCTTGGCTGCACCGGTCTCGGTGAGCACCATGTTCAGGCCGGCGGCGCGGCCGCGACGGGCACCCTTGTGGAAGTTGTCAGCCAGGTTCTGGTCATTGGTGTAGGAGTGGACGGTCTCAACGTGGCCGTGCTTGACGCCCCAACGGTCGCCAACGACCTTGAGCACTGGCGTGATCGCGTTCGTGGTGCACGACGCTGCGGAGAGCACGCGGTCCTGCTCGGAATCGTCGATCATGTCGTGGTTCACGCCGTAGACAATGTTCTTCACGTCGCCCTTGCCCGGCGCGGTCAGCAGCGCGCGGGCGACACCCTTGGAATCCAGGTGGCGGGACAGGCCAGCACGGTCGCGCCAGCGGCCGGTGTTGTCCACAACGATTGCGTCGTTGATGCCGTAGGCGGTGTAGTCGATCGCACCCGGATCATCGGAGTAAATCATCTGGATTGGGGTGCCGTTAGCCCAGATGATCTCGTTCTCACGATCGACGGTGATCGTGCCGTTGAACGCACCGTGGACGGAATCGCGGCGCAGCAGGGACGCGCGCTTGACGATGTCGTCGTCGCCCTTCTTACGCACGACCACGGCACGCAGGCGCACGCCGCCGTACTGGGCCTCACGCGCGATAAGGATGCGGGCGAGCAGGCGACCGATGCGGCCGAAGCCGTAGAGGACCACGTCACGCGGGACGCGGTGGCTGTCAGCACCGATGACTTCCGCCAGCTCCTCCTCGAGGAAGGTGCGCAGCTCCACTCCCTCGGTGCGGCTGTAGTTCTTGGCCAGACGGCCTAGATCGATGGACGCAGTGCCCAGGTCCATCGTGGACAGCTCACGCAAAATCGGTAGGGTCGCGTCCAGCGGAAGCTCGCGGGCGACCACGCGGCGGGCGTAGCGGTGGGCCTTGATGATCTCAATGTCTGTCATTCCCACCAGAATGCGGCCGTAGATCGATGTCACAGCGTTGTTCTCGCGGTGGAGCTTACTGATCAGCGGCAGCATTTCCTGGGCGAGCTTCAGCTTGTTGTTCCAGTCCTCGGTCAGGTTCTGGGGCTGCCCTACGGCTTCCGTCACGTCTGCGTCCTTCCTTACATTCTCTACATGCGTTAGTGCTTCAGCTGGCCTGCTCACAGGCCACTAAGTGACTTAGTCTAGTACTTCCCTGTACCGCTCCGGCCCTGGCGCCGGGGCGAAGTCCGCATCGTTGGACTTATCCACCAGCACAGCGCGTACTCCTTCGAGGAAATCCGGCTCGCGGCGGATCTTCAACCCCAACCTCTCTTCGTTGTCGAGACTGCCTTTCAGATCGTGCTTGGCGTTGGCATCCATCAGCTCCGCCGAGGCGACCAATGATGCCGGGGAGGCCTGCTTCAGCAGCGGGTTGGCCAGCTCGCCGAGCTCACCAGTCAGCTGCTCACGGATGTGAGACCAGGGGCCGGTGAAAGTGCCGTCGACAAGCGAATAAATGCTCTCGATCTCCGCTTCGCCGTGCTCCATGCCCATCGCGTCGAGCGCACCGGCCCCCTCGTTGATCACGCGCTCCGCGACACCGTCAAGCGATTCAACGAGGTGCGTGGCCAGGCCCGTGGCCATCATGTCATTCGCTTTGAGGCGGTACCCCGTAAGCGCGAGGAACGTGCCCAGACCCTGCGACGGGTGCTTCGGCAGATTCTGCAGCATCCAGCTCATACCCACATCGGTGAAATAGCCGATGTTCATCTCCGGCATCGAGCTGAATGCATCGGGGGTGACTACGAAGTGGCTGCCATGTGCGGTCAGGCCCAAACCGCCGCCCATGACTACCCCGGAAATGAGCGAGATGTACGGCTTCGGGAATTCAGAAATAAGGTAGTTCATCTCGTATTCGCGGCGGAAGAACTCGTCGACGCCGTCGTGGTTGCCGGCCATGATCTGCTCGCGCGCGTAGCGCACATCGCCGCCCGCACAGAAGTGCTTGCCGCTCGATTGAACCAGCACTTGCTCAATCGCGTCGTCCTCGCGCCAGGCGCGCAACGCATCGATGATCGGGTAGAGAATGTCCGGATTCAGCGAGTTCAGCGCCTTCGGCCGGTCGAGCGTGACCACTCCGGTAGACTGAACCACATCGATTTTCACTGGTTGCGTCGCATTTTCGTTGCTTTCACTCATGAAACCAGTGTTCCATACCCTACAAAGGACTGCTATGAGCTTTCCCCGCATCGTTGCTTTGGACATGGACGGCACGCTCGTCGACCCGGACGGCAACATTCCCGACGAATTCTGGCCGCTGCTGGGGCGTGCCAAGGACGCAGGGATGATCATCGCCCCCACATCGGGCCGCCAGCTGGCCACACTGCAGACAATGTTCGACGGCCGCGGACTGGAGACGTTCATCGCCGAAAACGGCGCCGTCGTGTGGCACCGCGGAGAGATCGTCTCTACCAAGCCGATGTCCCTGGACACCGTCACTTCGATCCTCGACGCTGTCCGCGAGAGCGACACCGCCATTCACCCCGTCGTGTGCATGCCCGAGTACGCCTACGTTGCCGAGGCCATGCCGCAGTGGGTACAGGAGGAGACGGACAAGTACTACGTGTCGCAGCGTGCGGTTGGTTCGCTTATCGACGCTGCCCGGACCGACTCCAACCCCACCACCAAAGTGTCCCTGTTCGTGGAGTCCAATGCCGAAGATGACGGTGTGCCCCTGATCGAGAAAGCGGCCCCCGGTGTGAACGCGGCGGTCAGCTCCGAGCACTGGCTGGACATCATGTCCGACGATGCCAATAAGGGCGCCGCCCTGACGTCACTCGCGGAATCGCTGGATGTCGACATCGCCGACACTGCCGCCATCGGTGACTACCTCAACGACACGTCCATGCTCGAAGCTGCTGGCACCGCCGTGGCGATGGGAAACGCGCACAGCGACCTGAAAGCCATCGCCGACGAGATCACCGGCACCAATGCGGAGCACGGTGCCCTCAACGCAATCCGTAGGTGGCTGGAGGCCAACGACTAGAAAATGATCGATTTCACCGCACCCGCTGACGTTGTCGGCCCACAGTTGCTTGGCTGCCTGATCACCCACAACGGCGTGACAATCCGGTTGACAGAGGTGGAGGCTTACCTCGGCGAGGAGGATGAGGCCGCACACACCTACCGTGGAAAGACGCAGCGTAACGCTGCCATGTTCGGTGAGCCGGGCCGGCTCTACGTCTACCTCTCCTACGGCATTCACTTGAACGGCAACATCGTCTGCGCTCCGGAGGGCACAGGCCAGGGATGCCTCATGCGTGGTGGTGAGGTTGTAGAGGGGGTCAACGTGGCGCGGGAACGTCGACAAGCGAAAGGCAATATTGTCGTCGACGAGAACCTTGCGCGCGGACCCGGAAATTTGGGGCAGGCACTGGGGCTGTCCCTGCCCGACAACGGCACCCCCGTCCAGCTGACCGAACGCAATGAAGAACCAGAGTGGGAGTCTGGGCCGCGTGTGGGCATCAGCAAAAACGTCGATGCCCCCTACCGCTTCTGGATCCCCGGCGACCCGACCGTGAGCAAGTTCCGGGGAAAGAAACGCTAGTTCTTCTTGCCCTTCTTGTCGCGCTCCAAGTCGGCAGCGACATCGGGGACGTAACGGAACTCCTCGCGCGGTGGCCGCTCATAGTTGCTGGAGGCGGGCCGCTCCGGGATCTCAGGGAGGTCGAGGGCGACGTCCTCGTACGGGATCGAGGCCAGCAGATGCGAGATGACGTTGATGCGCGAGCGCTTCTTATCTTCGCTCTCCACCGTGTTCCACGGCGCCTCTGGGATGTCGGTGTGGACGAACATCTCGTCTTTCGCGCGGGAGTACTCCTCCCACTTCGTGATGGATTCCAGATCCATCGGTGACAGCTTCCACTGGCGCAACGGGTCTTCGCGGCGGGACTGAAAACGCGCAATCTGCTCTTCATCGGAGACAGAGAACCAGTACTTGCGCAGCAAGATCCCGTCCTCGACCAGCAGGCGTTCAAAGATCGGCGCTTGGTGGAGGAAACGGCGGTACTCGTCCGTCGTGCAGAAACCCATCACGCGCTCTACACCGGCACGGTTGTACCAGGAGCGGTCAAAGATGACGATCTCACCAGCCGCAGGCAGGCGCTCGATGTAGCGCTGGAAGTACCACTGCGTCTGCTCGCGCTCCGTCGGCTTAGGCAATGCCTCAATGCGGCACACCCGCGGGTTGAGGTACTGGGTAATGCGCTTGATCGCCGAGCCCTTGCCAGCGGCGTCGCGACCCTCCATCACGATGACGATACGGGCACCCGTGGCAACGACCCACTGCTGCAACTTCACCAGCTCGGCCTGGAGCCGCAGCAGCTCTTTCTCATAAGCCTTCTTCGCCAGCTTCGGGGGCTTGGTGTATTCCTCTGCTTTGGAATCTCGGGCTTCGGAATTGATGTCGGAACTCATGGGCTTTCACCGTAGTCCCGGCTGTGAGATACCTGGCAACCGGGGTCGCCCCGGCAGGCGGAGGGGTGATTCCCCCCCCAGCTAGTTCACCTTGAACTCAGCCATCTCGTCCCACTCGGTCTTGCCTTCGATCAGGGTGTTGATGATCTCCGGGGTCTCCTCCAGAATCTTCGGGAACAGCTCCTGTGCGGCCTTGAAGTGATCAGAGGTGACGTGGGCCTCGGCGGCATCGTCCTGGAACGCCTCGACGAGGATGTACTCGCCAGGCTGGTCGGTGTTGCGGTACCACTCGAAGAACAGGCATCCGGCCTCGTTGCGGGACGCATCAGTGAAGTCGGCGACCAGTTCGCGGAAGTTCTCGGTGTTTTCGGGCAAGGGCTTGAAACGGACATTGATGAGGATCATGAGGCCCAGTGTAGAGCGGCTCACTACACTGGGAAGAACTACTTTCGACGAACTGGAAAGCGTGGTGCACCGTGAGCGAGCACATCGACCTCAACGCCGACCTTGGCGAGACGACGGCGGGTAACCCCGTCGCCGACGACGCAGCCATGCTGGAGATGGTCTCCAGCGCCAACGTGGCTACAGGTTTCCACGCGGGTGATCCGCATTCCATTAAAGGGACGCTTGTCGACGCGAAAAGAAGCAACGTGACCGTCGGCGCCCACATCGCCTACAAGGACCCGGCCGGTTTCGGTCGTCGTTTCATCGACTACGACCCAGCCGAGCTGGCTGACGAGACGTTGTACCAAATTGGCGCTCTTGACGCGCTGGCCCGTGCGCAGGGATTGGAGGTCCGTTACGTCAAGCCGCACGGTGCGCTGTACAACACCATCGTTCACCACGACAAGCACGCCCAAGCCGTGATCGACGGCATCAAAGCCTTTGGGGATCTCCCAGTCATGCTTCTGCCTGGCGGCGCCGCGGTGGACATCGCAGAAAAGGCTGGCCTGCGGGTGATCCGTGAAGCCTTCGCGGACCGCGGGTACAACCCGGACGGCACTTTGGTCTCCCGCCGCGAACCGAACGCTGTGATGACGGATGCCCAACAGGTGGCTGAGCGCGTGTTGCAGGTCGCCTCAACCGGTGCCGTCACTGCCATCGACGGCAGTATCGTCGACGTTGCTGCGGAATCGGTGTGCGTGCACGGCGACTCCCCCGGCTCTGTTGAGTTGACCCGCAGCGTTGTGGCGAAGCTGCAGGACGAAGGCATTGAGATCAGGAGCTTCCTGTGAGCGGCACCATTAAACGCGACATCAAGCGCGTGGGCACGCGCGGACTCATGGTCGACCTAGTCAGCCTCGAACAGGTCATGGATTTCTACGCGGCCTTAAGCACCGAGCCTCTCGAGCGCCAAACCGACGTCATCGCCGGCGCCCGCACCGTGCTGGTCACCTTTGATTCCACCTCGGCGGCTACAGCAGCAGCCGAATTCCTCCGCGACTTCGAACCCGAGGCGGCAGGAAGCAAGGAATCCCGCGAGATCGAAATTGAGGTTTGCTACGACGGCGCAGACCTCGACGAACTAGCTGAACACCTGGGCAAGACCCGCGACGAACTCATCGAATGGCACACCTCCACCGTGTGGAAGGCCGGGTTTGGCGGATTCGCTCCCGGATTCACCTACTGCGTCCCTGAAAACGAGGCAGACGCACTCGACGTGCCACGCCGCTCATCCCCCCGTACTGAGGTCCCAGCCGGCGCCGTCGCATTGGCTGGTGACTTCTCCGCCGTTTACCCGCGCACCTCACCAGGCGGGTGGCAGCTCATCGGCACGACCACGACACCGATGTGGGACTCCACCGCTGAGCCTCCGGCGTTGGTCAGCCCTGGGGATACGGTGCGCTATGTCAGCGTCGAAAAGCTTGCGCACGAGCAAGAGACCAGCCACTTCGAGCTGGACACTCCCCCACGCATGCCGCTGTTCACTGTGGACGATGCTGGACTGCAGACGCTCTACCAGGACCTAGGCAGGCAGGGCAACGGCAGCCTCGGCGTGACCACGTCCGGATCGTCGGACCGTGCGTCCGCGCGCATCGCGAACGACGTGGTGGGCAACAAGCGCAACGCGACTCTCCTGGAAAACATCGGCGGGCTGACTATGACGGCACTGACGGAAACCGTCGTGTGCGTCACCGGTGCCGACACCGACGTGTTCGTGGGCCAGAGGTCGTTCCCACTCGCCACCCCGATCATTGTGCCGGCCGGTGCGCAGCTCGTTGTCGCCCCACCCCGGGTGGGCATGCGCTCTTATATCGCTGTGCGCGGCGGGCTCATCGCCGATACCGAGTTGGATTCCGCCGCGACCGACCTGCTCTCCGGGCTCGGCCCCGCACCGATCCAGGCTGGCGACACCGTTTCCGTGTCGCTGAAGAAGCCGGACACTGCGAACGCCCTGTTGTCCAACCCACTGCGCGTCACCGCTGACACCGCGACCGTGCGCTGCGTGCTCGGCCCGCGCGATGACTGGTTCAGCACAGATGAAGTCGAGCGTTTCTTTGACACGACTTTCACGGTGACCGGCGAATCCAACCGCGTCGGCGTGCGCCTAGAAACAGACAAACCGCTGCAGCGTGATCGCAGTGGCGAACTTCCCTCAGAAGGCATGGTGGCCGGCAGCGTGCAAATCCCGCCCAGCGGCCAGCCCGTCGTGTTCCTGCGTGACCACGCAGTGACCGGTGGCTATCCCGTCATTGCCACCGTGATCAGTGAAGACGTCGACATTGCCGCGCAACTTTCCCCTGGCTCCACCATCCGCTTCGAACGATACAGCGAAAGAGATTAACTACACCATGACCACTCCTGCACCTCAGACATCCTTGAAAGCGGTGCTCATTGCCAACCGTGGGGAGATCGCGGTCCGCATCGCCCGCGCGGCGCGCGACCTGGGCATCCGATCCATCGCGGTCTATTCCGACGCTGACACCGGCGCGCTGCACACGCTCGTTGCCGACGAGGCCTACCGCCTGCCCGGCAATAGCGCTTCCGAGACGTACATGAACGTCCCGGCACTGATCTCCCTGGCGCATAAAGTTGGAGCAGACTGCATCCACCCCGGTTACGGCTTCCTGTCGGAGAACTCTGACTTCGCCCGTGCAGTTGTTGACGCTGGCCTGACCTGGATTGGCCCCACTCCCGACTCGATCGAGCTGCTCGGCGACAAGATCGCCGCTCGCCGCGTCGCAGTGGAGGTTGGCGCGCCGCTGGCCCCAGGCACCGAAGATCCGATCGGCGACTGGGAGGAGGCCCGCGCCTTCGCGGAAGAACACGGCATGCCGATTGCCATCAAGGCTGCTTACGGCGGTGGTGGACGCGGTTTGAAGGTCGTCCACGACGAGTCCGACATCGAGGACGCTTTCGCATCTGCCGGCCGCGAAGCCAAGGAAGCTTTCGGCCGTGCGGAATGCTACGTGGAGAAGTTCCTCACCCACCCGCGCCACGTTGAAGCTCAGGTGCTTGCCGACACCCACGGCAACGTCGCAGTGTTAGGAACCCGAGACTGCTCGACGCAACGCCGGTTCCAGAAACTCATCGAGGAAGCCCCCGCCCCCTTCCTCACCGACGAGCAGCGCACCGGCATCGAGGACGGTGCGCGCGAGATTTGCCGCGCAGCGAACTACGTCGGCGCGGGAACCGTCGAGTACATCGTGTCCGAAGACGGCACCGTGTCCTTCCTGGAGGTGAACACCCGCGTGCAGGTGGAGCACCCCGTCACGGAGGTGGTCACAGGCGTGGACATCATCGCTGAGCAGTTCCGCATCGCTGACGGCCAGGAGCTGTCCTTCGGTGGGGACCCGGAGATCACCACTCACGCCTTCGAGTTCCGCATTAACGCCGAGGACGTCACCAACGGTTTCGCACCTGCGCCGGGCACCGTCACGCGTTTCGACGTCCCCACCGGCCCCGGCATTCGCGTCGACTCTGGGGTGCGGACAGGCAGTGAGATCCCCGCCTACTACGACTCGCTGATGGCCAAGCTGATTGTCACCGGCCCGAACCGCGACGCGGCTCTGGCGCGCTCCCGCCAAGCCCTGAAGGAATTCACCATTGAGGGAGTGCGCACAGTGTTGCCGTTCCACCGCGACATGGTGGATGCTCCGGAGCTCAACGGCGATTCTCTGGATATCTACACCGACTGGGTGGACGGCAATTACTCCCCCAGCGCCAACCACGAAACGGCCGATATCGAGCACATTTACGACGAGCGGGAGACCGTCGTCATCGAAATCGACGGGCGCCTGCACCAGATCGGCTTCCCCCGCAGCTTGCTCCGCGGCGGCGTCACTGGCGAGTCATCTTCTTCCGCCGCGGAGAATACTGCTGGTAGCGGCGGTGAAGGGGCTGTGACGGTGAAGTACGAGTCGACCATCGTGAAGTGGATGGTCAGCGACGGCGACACCGTGGAAAAGGATCAGCCGCTGGCCACCGTCGAGGCCATGAAGATGGAATCCACCATCAAATCCCCGACCGCCGGCACGATCTCGCTCTCCGCGTCGGAGAAAGACCGTGTGAAGGCGGGAACGACGATCGCAACGATCGCCTAAGCCCTCTTTACGGAACCTGGTAGGACCGGTCCGGAATATCAGTGATGAGCATCTTGCCCGGGGCATGGCAGATGGCCAGCTCCGGCTTGGAACTCATCACGACGGACTGCGGAGTCACGCCGCAACCCCAGAACACTGGGATAGTGCCGGCGGGGATGTCCACGGGGTCACCGAAATCGGGTGCCCCAAGATCCTTAATGCCGATCGCCGCCGGGTCGCCGACATGGATCGGCGCACCATGCACCGCTGGATAGCGCGAAGTGACCCGCACAGCGTCCGCGACGCGGTTAGCAGGGATCGGGCGCATAGACACCACCATCGGCCCGCCGAAGACCCCAGCTGGCTCCGTCTCGAGGGTGGTTAGGTACATGGGCACATTGCGCCCTTGCTCAATATGCGCGACTGGAATTCCCTCGGCAATGAGGGCGTCTTCGAATGTGAATGAGCAGCCGATGAGAAATGCCACCGTGGAGTCGGTCCAGTAGCCGGTGGCGTCGGTGATTTCGTCGATAAGCACACCGTGCTTGTAGATCCTGTACGCCGGAATATCCTTGCGAATGTCGCCGCCGGCCATGAGCTCGGAATTTAGTTGGCCTGCCTCGAGAACGCCGAGCACCGGGCACGGCTTCGGGTTGCGCTGAGCGAACAGCAAGAAGTCGAAAGCGTACTTCTGGTCAACCGCAATAAGGTTCGCCTGCGCGTAGCCGGGCGCCCACCCCGCGGTGGTGCCCACGTCGTGGGTGCGGAAGTAGTCCCGCGCGCGGGCGGGATCCTTTTCTACGCCCACAGTGCTGCCAATCCGGAGAGTGAGCGGAAGCCCATGCAGAAAGTGCCCACGAGCACAATCACTCCTATGACCTTCATCCACACCGGGTAGTTGTATCCCTTGAGTAGATCCTTGCGGAACAGCGCGGCCCACATGACCACGGCAAAACCGATCGGCAGGATAAGCCCGTTGAAGGCACCAGCGAAGATGAGCAGTTTCTGCGGCGCAGTGCCAAGGAGGAGGAACAGGATCGTGCATACCACGATGAACGCCACCGTGAGCCAGTTGCGCAGCTTCACATCTGTCTTCTGCGTGGTCACGAATGTCAGCGAAGTGTAGGACGCACCGATCACCGACGACAGGCCCGCCGCCCACAGCACCAGACCGAAGGCACGAAGCCCGAACTCTCCGGCGGCCTGGTAGAAAGCATCGGCGGCCGTATTGTCCTTGGATAGCACCACGCCGGTAGCAACCACGCCGAGCACCGCGAGGAAGAGAAGCACACGCATGATGCCGATCACCACGATGCCCAGCACAGATGCATTCGAAATATTCTTGATATTCTCCACACCGGTCTGGCCCGAATCAATGATGCGGTGGACACCGGCGAAGGTGATGTAGCCGCCGACCGAGCCGCCGATTAGCGTGACGATGACTGCAAAGTCCACTTGCTCGGGGAGGACCGTCTGCTTCAACGCATCTCCGACGGGCGGCTGGGAGACAATAGCGACGTACAGCATGAGCAGGATCATGATCGCGCCGAGGCCCACAACAATGCGGTCCAGCGCAACACCTGCGCGTTTGGACAGGAAGATCAATACGGCGATCACCGCTGAGATCCCGCCGCCGATCTTCGGGTCAAGGCCGAGCATGGCATTCATTCCCAGCCCTGCACCGGCGATGTTGCCGATATTGAAGATCATGCCGCCTGCGAAGACCAGTAACGACATCACCCATCCCAGCCCGGGAATCACCGAGTTGCCGAGCTCGTTAGCACGCAGCCCCGAGATACCGAGCACGCGCCACACATTCAGCTGGATCGCGATATCCACGAGAATGGAGATGAGAATCGCGAACGCGAAAGCAGCGCCCAACCGGACGGTGAACACACTGGTCTGGGTGAGAAAGCCCGGGCCGATCGAGCTGGTCGCCATGAGGAACACAGCGCCGATAACGGAGCCGACGCCCTTGGGTGCCTCCACTTTTCCGTTATTAGAGGTCTCAACCTCTGCCTTGGTGGAGCCGTCCTGAATAGTCATCGGGCCCTCCTTTCCTAGGGAGAAAATTTGCGATTAGTTTAAGGCGTGAACCTACCCTTGTGGACCCGAATGCCGGGAATCGGGGTCCGCTACCCTCAATCTCATGAGCTCATCCACACCGTTCGCTGATTCTCTCTTCTGGTCGCTCAGGTCACCGGAGGGAAAAGAATCCTTTCTCTTCGGAACCCTCCACGTCATCGACGACACGAAGATCGCGTTGCCGGTGAGCGAGCTTGAACAAATCCTCAAGAGCAAAGAGGCACTGTTCGTTGAGATCAACCCCCACGACCTTGATGATCTGCGGAAGCAGGGGCTCGAACAACTCGGCAGCGAAACTGAGATGAGCCAGAAAACTGCATCCGAAACCCTTTCCTCAGATGACATGGACAGGTTGCAGAGTCTGCTGAGCTCGTCCCCTCGCCTCTCCCCCATGAAAGACCACCTCGAACACTTGCCAGCGGGAGCACTCGCGCAGCTGGTCAGAGTGGAAACCCAGCTCCGTTCGCAGTTTTTCGACGAGGGCACGTTCGAACCTGAAACTCACTTCGTCGACGTTGCAATGAAGGAAGAGATTCCGGTTGAATCCCTCGAAAGTGTCGAAGAGCAATTTGCACACATGCACGAAAACGAGGACCTCGCGGAAGCGTTAGACGAGTACTACGCGGACGACGCATTCGACATGTTTGAGCGTTATGTAGAGCAAAACTTGCTACTGGTTCGGGACAAGGACCTGAACTCGCCCGCCATGGTTGAGCGCAACAGCGCCCTGGCCAGCAAGCTGGACGTCGCGCTGTGCGACAAAGAAGGATTGGTTCTCGTCGGCGCCGCCCACCTACCGCTCGATCATGGCGTGTTAGCGAGCCTGGCACGCGCGGGATGGACAGTGCGAAAGGTCGAGCTGCCCGTCGAGCGACGCTAAGTCAGCGCGTTCTCGACAACGTTGAGAGCTTTAACCCTCGAGCATTTCTCCCAGCTCAAGCCACTCGAGCTCGAGTTCTTCGCGCTGTCCGCGCAGCTGCGCGACCTCACCCGTCTTGGCTCCGATGGCCTCGAAATCGGGGGCATCCTCCTGCGACATCGCCGTGATCTGCGCCTCCAACGCGGCCACCTGCTCGTCGAGCTTCTCCATTTTGCGGTCGAGCGATTTCATCTTCTTCGACAGCTCGCGGCGTTCCTGCGGTGAGACGCCAGCCGGCTTCTCCGCAGCCTTCGGCTCGTTCTGTCCCAGGTTGAGAACGCCCGAGTCCTGCTCCATTGCTTTTCTGCGCTCCAGGTACTGCTCAATCCCACCCGGCAAATTCGTTAAGTCACCGTCACCGAAAAGGGCGTACGTGACATCAGCGATGCGCTCGATGAGGTAGCGGTCGTGGGAAATCACCACGAGCGTCCCCGGCCACGAGTCGAGCAGGTCCTCGAGTTCCTGGAGGGTGTCGATGTCGAGGTCGTTGGTTGGCTCGTCGAGAAGCAGCACGTTCGGCTCGCTCATGAGCACACGCGTCAGTTGCAGGCGACGGCGCTCTCCACCGGAGAGATCCCCGACGGGGGTGCGTTGACGTTTGGGGGAGAACCCGAGGCGTTCCGCCAGCTGGGAGGCAGATAGCTCCTTCTTGCCTAGGGTGATGTAGGTGGCCACGTCTTCGACGGCGTCGATAACGCGGCGGGTCGGGTCAAGGTCGTCGAGCTCTTGGCGTAGCCATCCAATACGGGTCGTCTGACCTTCAACGCGGCGGCCTGCAGCGAGGGGGTAATCGTCTGCCAACGCGCGCAGCAGCGTCGTCTTGCCGGATCCGTTCACGCCGACCAGACCGATCCTCTCCCCCGGCGCGAGACGCCACGTGAGATGGTCCACAAGGGTTCGCCCGTCAGGAGCGTCAATACGTGCGTCCTCGAGCTCGATCACAACGCGGCCCTGGCGCTGCTTAGAAAACGCCATGAGCTCGACCGTGTCGCGCGGGGCAGGAACGTCCGCAATGAGTGCTTCCGCCGCCTCGATGCGGTAGCGCGGCTTCGACGTGCGCGCCGGCGCACCGCGGCGCAACCACGCAAGCTCTTTGCGGGCGAGATTCTGGCGGCGCTGTTCAATCGCGTCGGCCTGGCGGGCGCGCTCGGCGCGGGCGAAGGTCCAGTCGTTGTATCCGCCCTCGTAAACGTCGACTTTGCCGTCATGGACTTCCCAGGTCAGGGTGGCCACTGTATCCAGGAACCAGCGGTCGTGCGTGACCACCACGATGGCGAGTTTGCGCTTCATCAAATGGTCAGCGAGCCACTGCACACCTTCCACATCGAGGTGGTTTGTCGGCTCATCGAGCACAACCAGATCGAGATCACGCACGAGCGCAGCGGCAAGGTTCACGCGTCGGCGCTCACCACCCGACAACTGCCCCACGGGTGTGTCCAACCCGAGCTCAGCCACACCGGTGCCGGCAAGCACCTCGCGGACCTTCGCATTCGACGCCCACTCGAAGACCTCCAACCCAAGCGGCTCCACAACTGCCTGGCCAACGGTCATCTCATCTGGCAGATCGAAACGCTGCGTCACCACCGCCATCCGCAGATCGTTCGTGTGGGACACGCGCCCATCATCTGGCGGCTCGATGCCGGTGAGCACCTCCAGCAGCGTGGTCTTGCCGCCGCCATTGAGACCGACAACGCCGATGCGGTCGCCGGTTTGAACGCCGAGAGAGACTCCATCCAAGAGCGTTTTCAGCCCCCACGTCTTGGACACATTTTCCAGGTTGATCAGGTTAGCCATGATGTGGCCATTCTAGAGAAGAGCTGCACCACCGACGGGACCCTGTGCGGCGAAACCTTCAATGTTTCCGTGCGCCGTGAGCTTATCGACGACGCGCAGCGCCACCGCCTGATCCTCACACAGCGCGGCAATTGTCGGCCCGGATCCAGACACCATTGCTCGGATTGCACCAGCGTCTTCGGCATCGTGGATGATCTGCTGCAATGACGGCCGCAACGCCAGGGCCGCCGGTTCAAGATCGTTGTGCATCGCCGCGCCGACCTGGTGAGGGTCGCCAGAAAGCAGCGCCCGGGAAATGAGTGCGGTGTCCATGTGCGGGACCATCGAAGCGTAGGTAAAGCGCAGATCGTCGAGCTTCTCGAAGACCTTTCCAGTCGACAGCCCCACCTGCGGGTTGAGAAAAGCGAACCAGTAGGAGCCACGGCACATCATCGGTACGAGGCTATCCCCGCGGTCCGTGCCCAACGCGACGCCGCCCATCGCAGCAAACGGCACGTCTGCCCCGAGGGCCTTCCATACGTTGTCTCGATCTTCCGGCTCCACTGTGTACCCGTAGTGGAGCAACAGGGCCTCAGCAGCGACAACCGCGGCAGCCGCATCGGCGGAGCCCCCGGCCATGCCACCTGCGACGGGGATGGTCTTATCTACCTCAATCCGCACCGGCGGCAGATCAGCCCCCTCTGCGTCTCCGGCCACGCCAGCCAGCGCCTCCACCGCGCGCCAGGCCAAGTTACGCGGGGTGTCCACATCTTCGTCGGGTTCTTCGACATGAAAGGTCGTGCTGATCGACGCCTCCTCCGCCGGCGTCAAGGTGACTGTCTCCGGCCTGTCGACGGCCATGAACACTGTGGACAACTCGTGGTACCCGTCGGCCCTTGCTTCCCCCACACCAAGGTGGAGGTTCACTTTCCCGTGCGCACGGCCCGAGAACGATTCCGTGAACAGTGGAACTGCAGGTGACATTAGTCAGTCACCTCCGCAAGCTGGACAAAGTCCTCCACAGAGAGCTTCTCACCGCGCAGCCCCGGGTCAATGCCCGCTGCCCGCAAGGCTTCCTCTGCAGCCGGGCCAGATCCGTAGACCCCGGTCAAACACGCACGAAGGGTTTTGCGGCGCTGGGCAAATGCGGCGTCGATAAGCGGAAAGACCTGGGGCCGCAGCGAGCGGTCGAATGTCTCGTTCACATCAATGCGCACAAGCCCTGATTCGATGTTTGGTGCAGGCCAGAAGACGTTCTTGCCGATCGTCCCCGCCTTGCGCACATCCCCGTAGAATGACGCTTTAACGCTGGGCACGCCGTAGATTTTCGAGCCAGGGTCGGCCGCGAGACGCTCCGCCACTTCAAGCTGGACCATGACCAGCACGCGGCGGATGCTGGGAAACTCCTCAAGCAGGTGAAGGAGCACGGGCACCGCCACGTTGTACGGCAGGTTTGCCACCAGCGCCGTCGGCTCCCGGTCGAGGTCGGCGTGGGACACCGCGAGTGCATCCATGTTGAACACGGTGAGCTTGTCGTCGTCGCTGCGCTCGGCGACAGTTTCCGGCAATTTGGTTGCCAGCCGCGGATCGATTTCGACAGCGACGACGTGATTCGCAACGTCGATAAGCCCCAGTGTGAGCGAGCCCAAACCCGGTCCGACTTCGAGAACCGTCTCAGCAATGCCTGGCTCATCCAGGTCAGCGGCAGCGACGATCCGGCGGACCGTGTTCGGGTCGTGCACGAAGTTCTGCCCCAACTTCTTCGTTGGAGAGACCTCGAGCTCCTCAGCCAACGCGCGGATCTCCGCGGGGCCAAGCAGCTGGGAAGTAGTCATGCCCTCCGAGACTAGCGGATACCCAGCGATGCGGTGCACGCTGGCCACGCGCCCCAACCCTGGGCAGCCTGGACCTTTTCAGCGACGGCAATCTGCTGCTCGCGGGTCGCCTGGTCAGCCGTCGGAGCGTACTGGCCGCCACCGTAAGCGGACCACGTGGACGCCGCGAACTGCAGGCCACCGTAGTAGCCGTTACCGGTGTTGATGGACCAGTTTCCGCCGGACTCGCACTGTGCGATGGAGTCCCACACGGAACCGCCAGCGACTGCCGGTGCGGACGCGCCCGTGTTGCCGCCCGCCTGCTGCTTGCCGCGGGCAATCACAGCGGGACGTGCCTTGCGGGTCTCCTCGCGCTTGAGCACGTCATCGGACTCGACCTTGCCGTTCACGGTGACCAGGCGGCGGGTGACCTTGCGTTCGCCCTTCTCGCCCTTCTCGCGGACCTTCTCTTCACCCGGCGCAAGGCTGTCATCGTCGACGTACGTCGGATCCGCCTCGAACTCCTCGGTGGCGGTGCGCTGGGTGATGTCCACGCGCTCAATCTTGACGGCCATATCCTCGGTCACCGGGGTGTTCAGGCTCGGGGTGACGCGGTCGTTAGAGTCGATGACCACGCCGCGGGCCGCCAACAGCTCGGCGACAGTGCGCGCCGGGGCGGAGGTGTAGGTCGTCTTGCCGCCGTCGGTAATGGAGACGATCTTCGGAGAGGTCACGTCGATCGTCATTCCGTCCTCGACGCGCTGGTCGGCGGAGTAATCGTGAGCGGAGCCACCGGCGACGCCGGGCATCTCGCCCAAGAAGTCATTCACCGTCGCAGCCGTGGTGGTGACTTGCTGCACCTGGCCGCCGTCGATGCGTACACCCACCGGCTTCGCCGTGCGCACGGTCACGGTGTCACCGTTGGACAGCGACTCGCCCGGCGCCGGGTGCACCAGATCCTGGTCGCCGACATCCACGCCGGCAGCCTCCAGCGCGCCGTCGACACTGCCCGCGAAGGTGTTCAGTTCCGTCTCCTCTCCATTGAGGTCGACGGTGATTGTTTTCTGGGCTGCGGCAGCAGTGGTCGCACCACCAATGACGACAGCTCCGATAGCGCCAGAGGCGATCACTGCACGGGTGGTGGAGTTCTTATTGATCCGACGATGACGTGACATGGAAGATAACAATACGATAACTTCCCGTGTTAATCAAGCGAGTTCGCAGGTTGAAGCAGCCGGTCAAAAGTGCCCCTGACCTCATGCGCCAATTCAGTCACATCAACCCCACGAGCCTCAGCCACAACGCGCGCAGTATGACCAATCAGGGCTGGTTCATTCCGTGCGCCTCGGAACGGTTCGGGCGTCATGTACGGTGCATCAGTCTCGATCAGCACCTGCCCCACCGGCGCTTCAGCTGCAGCCTGACGCAACTCCTCATTGCGCTTGAACGTGACATTGCCGGCAAACGACAAAACGTACCCGCGCTCGATCGCCTCCCGCGCCACGTCGAGAGGTGAAGAGAAGCAGTGCAGCATCACGTGCTTCGGCTGCGGCGAATCCGCGAGGATGCGCATCATGTCGTCGTCGCCCTCGCGGTTATGGATCATCAAGGTCTTGCCCGTGTCGCACGCGAGCTGGATGTGCCACCGAAACGCCTCCTCCTGCACCTCGAGCGGGGCGGTGCGCTCCGGGTCATGTTTAAGCCAATAGGTGTCCACACCGGTCTCCCCCACCGCTACGCAACGCTCGTCGCGGGCCATGTCTGCCAACCGTTGGCGTGCGTCGTCGTCAAGCTCATGCGCTCTTGTCGGGTGAATTGCACACGCCGCGAACACGCGCTCATTGAAGTGGGCAGCCTGCAAAGCCAGCTCCGCTTCCTCCAACCCGTCACCGACGGTGCACACCCGTTCCACACCAGCGCCGACCGCCCTTTCAACGATCGCGTCGACCTCCTCGCGGGTGCGGGCATTGCAGGAGGCGAGGTGCGTGTGGGCATCAATAAGCCCAGCGATTCCTTCGGCTGGCACAGGCGTAGGGCGCGGTTTCTTCTTGGACATACCTCCGAGCCTATATTGGGGGCATGTTCACCGACATCGACGATGCCACCCGCGCCCACATCGACCGCGACCTCGCCGAAGCAGCGGTCGCCGGAATCAACGGCTCCATCAGCGACATCGTGGCCAGCTTCGAAGAAACCCTCGGCGAATACCTCGCACTCGACCCCGACCTGCAGCGCGCCTACCCGCGCGGCGACACCGCCCGCATCTTCGGCACCGCGCTCGGCGACGCCTTCATCCGCGAGCACGGTTTCCAATGGCAGATGCTTAACGACGACTACGGCACCGACCTCGTCGTCGCCTCCCCCAGCCGCGACATGTACACCGCGCCCCTCGTCGTGGTGGATACCCGCTTCGAAGATGACGAAACAGGGAAACTGACTGCGTTCATCGCGCAGTTCTTGGGCGAGTAGGGCTGGAAGGGGGTCTGGCCGGTCTGGATGGTCTGGATGGACCCTCTCCCGGCCCGCTTGCGGAAAAGTTGACGACTTTGATAGCGGTTTAGCGTCCTAGAACGCGCTGACCTGCGGTAATGACTCTAGGAAGAAAACCAGTTTGTCAACTTTTCCGCACGGGCGCCCTGGCGGTCCCAACTCGAAGCACTTCAAACTCCCGCTGCAAACGTTGACAAACTCGATTTCGATCTACTCCCCTAAAAGGCTCTGACCTGCGGGGACTGTTCTAGACAGGAATCGAGTTTGTCCTCTTTTGCAAGATCGAGCCCAGCAGGGGTTACCCGGGCCCGAGCCCGCTACTGCACCGGTGCCCACTCGGGGCCGGTCCCGCCGAGCTCCGGGTCGAGCTTCGCAATGAGGGGTTGCGGCTTCTCCAAAGGAGTGCCCGGCACAACGTCGACGCGGGACCAGGTTGCCTGCTGCTGTTCGTAGTCACCTGTGATCACCGGGTAGGTCTGGCCGATTTCGGGCAGGCCGACACCGATGAGGTTCATGCCAGCATCGTCATGCTCGGCGTTATCCACGACCTCCTCCACGCGCGGGGATGCGGCCCACACACCGTCGCGGCCGAGAGTCTCGTGCACCTTTTGAGCGGTGTGCGGCAGGAAAGGGGTCAGCATCGCATTGCAATCGGAGACGACTTGGAGGGCGGTCCAGAGGACCGTCGACAAGCGCTCGCGCTGAGACTCGTCCTTGGCCAGCTTCCATGGCTCCTGCTCCGCGATGTAGGCGTTGGCCTCGCCGACGACGTGCATGATTTTGGTGATGGCGTTCTTAAAGTGGGCCTCACCAAGCTCCGCGCCGGCCTCGCCGAACGTGCGGGCAGCCAGGTCGAGAATGCGCTGATCCGACTCGTTCCACGCCCCCGGCTGCGGCACCTCGCCGAAGTTCTTGTGCGCCATGGACACGGTGCGGTTGACCAGGTTGCCCCAGCCGTTCGCCAGCTCGTTGTTGATGCGGCGGACGAACTCGTCCCACGTGAAGTCAGTGTCGTTGTTCTCCGGGCCAGCCACGGCAATGAAGTAGCGCAGCGGGTCAGGTCCGAACTCCGCCAGGAAGTCCTTGACATAGATGACCACGCCCTTGGAGGAGGAGAACTTCGAGCCGGACATGGTGAGGAACTCCGAGGACACAACCTCAGTGGGGAGGTTCAGTGTGCCCAGACGGTGCTCCTGGCCGCCCTTCGTGCCCTTACCTGCATATCCCAGCAGCTCACCGGGCCAGATCTGGGAGTGGAACGTGATGTTGTCCTTGCCCATGAAGTAGTAACCGCGCGTGGCCGGGTCCTGCCAGAAATCCTTCCAGGCGTCCAGGTTGCCCGAGCGGGCAGCCCACTCGATAGAGGCGGACAGGTAGCCGATAACCGCATCGAACCACACGTAGAGCTTCTTGCCTGGGTCGTTCTCCCAGCCTTCGACAGGAACGGGAATGCCCCAGTCGATGTCGCGAGTCATGGAGCGCGGACGCATGTCCTCGAGCAGGTTGAGCGAGAACTTCAGCACGTTGGGGCGCCAGTCTTGGCGCGCCTCGAGCCACTCCTTGAGGGCATCGCCTAGTGACGGCAAGTCCAGCATGAAGTGCTCGGTCTCAACGAACTCCGGTGTTTCACCGTTGATCTTAGAAACCGGATTGATCAGGTCGACTGGGTCGAGTTGGTTTCCGCAGTTGTCGCACTGGTCGCCGCGGGCATCGTCTGCACCGCAAATCGGGCACGTGCCCTCGATGTAGCGGTCCGGCAAGGTACGGCCCGTCGACGGGGAGATCGCGCCTTTGGTCGTCTCCTTGATCATGTACCCGTTGTCGTACAAGCCCTTGAACAACTCCTGCACCACCGCGTAGTGGTTACGGGTGGTGGTGCGGGTGAACAGGTCGTAGGACAAACCCAAACCGGCCAAGTCCTCGACGATCTGGCGGTTGTAGCGGTCCGCCAGCTCCTTGACCGTCACGCCTTCCTTGTCCGCTTGGACGAGCAGCGGCGTGCCGTGCTCGTCGGTGCCGGACACCATGAGCACGTTGTTTCCCGCCATGCGCTGGTAGCGCGCGAACACATCGGAAGGGACGCCGAAGCCGGCGACGTGGCCGATGTGGCGTGGCCCGTTTGCATAGGGCCACGCCACGCACACGAGGACATTTTCGGAGGTGGCGTTGTTCGGGGAGACAGTCATACGCCCCAGCATAAGTGACTACCGCTTGGTGCCGAACATGCGCTGCCGTTTGCGGGCCTTGGCAATGGCATCGCGGTGCATCCGGCGCTCGACAGCCAGCTGGTGGTTGAAGCGCTGCTCCTCCTTCATGTCCAGGTAGATGGTGTCATTGCTGACGTCCTTCACGATGGCGAACATCAGCAGGATGAGAATGACCAGGAACGGGGTGGCAGCCGCGATGGTCACGCTCTGGAGGGAGTCCAAAGCGTCGTCACCGCCCGCGATGAGCAGGGTCAGGCCGACGGCTGCGGTGGCAAGGCCCCACATGCCGGTCAGTAGCGGCTTCGCGTCGGTCTTGCCGTTCTGGGACAGGGAGCCCATCACAGTCGAGGCGGAATCCGCGGAGGTGATGAAGAAGGTGCCCAGCAGGATCAGCGCCAGGATGCCCATGGCGAAACCGCCCGGGAAGGAGTGCAGCAGGTTGAACAGCTGCTCCTCGGACGATCCCTCGCCATAGATGGACTCACCGGTCTGCTCGAGGTGGATGGCGGTGCCGCCGAAAATGCAGAACCACACGGTGGACAAGCCAGCCGGGATGAGAGTGACACCAAAGCAGAATTCACGGATGGTGCGGCCACGGGAAATACGAGCCAGGAAGGTGCCCACGAACGGGGACCAGGAGATCCACCATGCCCAGTAGAAAATGGTCCAGGAACCGAGCCACTCCCCTGCCTCGGTGTCGGCGGACTCGGCAGTGCGCGACGCCATGAGGAAGAACTGGTCCAGGTAGGAACTAATGGCAG
The DNA here is from genome assembly GCF_024454055.1 of Corynebacterium sp. CCUG 70398. Classification (NCBI taxonomy): domain Bacteria; kingdom Bacillati; phylum Actinomycetota; class Actinomycetes; order Mycobacteriales; family Corynebacteriaceae; genus Corynebacterium; species Corynebacterium sp. CCUG 70398. The sequence goes on along the minus strand of NZ_JAGPYZ010000007.1, from coordinate 49,766 downwards.
TCGGCAGCAGGTTCAGCTGCGTCAGGGTCGGCCCGAAGACGAACACGAAGATGGCCAGCACCGCCGCCACGATCAGGTTGAAGTTCGAAACCCACTGGATGCCCTTGCCCACTCCGGACATGGCGGACAGCAGGAACGCCAGGGTCAGGACACTGACGATGCCGACGGTCAACATGGTCGACGGGGAATCGACGAGTCCGGAGGCCTCCAGGCCAGTGGAAATCTGCAGGGCGCCCAGTCCCAGGGAGCAGGCGGTGCCGAAGATGGTGGCGAAGATGGCGAGGCCGTCGATAAGCTTGCCCAGCCATCCGTCCGCGCGCTTTTGTCCGATGAGCGGGATAAACGCGCTGGACAGCAGCTGCTTGCGGCCGAGGCGGAACGTGGAGTAGGCGATGGCGAGGCCGATGATGGCGTAGACGGACCACGGATGAAGGGTCCAGTGGAACATCGTCTGCGCCATGGATGTGCCCACGGCATCCGCGCTGTCCATGCCAGGCACGCCGTCACGGTAGAAGTTCAGCGGCTCGGATGCGCCGAAGAACATCAGGCCGATGCCCATGCCGGCGGCGAACATCATCGCGATCCAGGACATGGTGGTGAATTCCGGTTGCTCGTCGGAAGCGCCGAGCCGGATTTTGCCGAATTTGGAGACCGCAAGCACCATGACGAACACGACGAAAATAGTGCCGAACAGGACGTACGCCCAACCGAGGTTCTCGATCACCCAGCTGAACGACGCGCTGGAAAAGGCGCTGAAGCTCTCCTTTGCGGCCAGGCCCCAAACGACTACGGCGACCACGATGACGGCGAGCGGGGCGACAATCGCCCAGTCGATTTTCAGGTTCTCGTCTTCGGAGGCACGCTCAATAGCATCCTCCGGGTCGCTGATCTTCTGCTGGTCGCCGTCGTTCCGCGCATCCAGAAGGTCCTGAAGCTCGGCGGTAGCGGGGCGGTTGTGGGTCACGATCGGGTCGTCAGCGTGCGGGTCGACGTTCGGGTCATGCGGATCTGTCATCTTCTCTTCACTACTCACCCACATGACGGTAACGGAGATGTGCGCAGGGTGCACCTTTGCTGACTATTGGCTGCGGGCGGCGATGAAGGCGTCGTAAAGCTCTCCTGCTTTAATTCCCGCGTTTTTCGCGACTTCCTTGACGGCGTCTTTAGGCCGCATCCCGTCGTCGACCCGCTGCTGCACGAGCTCGAGCACGTCTTCAGGGTCCTGGGTCTCGTGTCCCCCGTCAATCACGACGGTGACCTCCCCTTTGACACCGTTGCGGGACCATTCGACGAGCTCCGCGAGAGTCCCGCGCTTGATCTCCTCGAATGTCTTGGTCAGCTCGCGGCACACGGCGGCGTGGCGCTCGCCCAGGATTTCCGCAGCCTCGGCGAGTGTTCCCTCAATCCGGTGCGGCGACTCGAAGAAGCACACCGCGCGCTCTTCATTCTTCAACGACTCGAGCCATGACCGACGCGCACCAGACTTCCGTGGAGCGAAACCGTCGAAAATGAACCGGCCCACGCCCAGTCCAGACAGAGCGAGCGCGGTGGTCGCGGCCGACGGCCCAGGCAGGCACGTCACCGGCACACCAGCATCGTGGGCCGCGCTGACAAGGGAATGCCCTGGGTCGGACACCAGCGGCATGCCTGCGTCGGTGACGATGAGGACGATGCCTGCACGTGCAGCGTCGATAAGCTCACGCGTGCGCTTGTCCTCGTTGTGGTCGAAGTTGGAGACGACTCTGCCGCGGATCTCCGCCCCGAGCGCTGCCGCCAGGTTGCGGGCCCGCCTGGTGTCCTCAGCGGCGATCACGTCGGCGCGTTCCAGCGCTGCCTTCAGGCGCGGGGACGCGTCACCGATATTGCCCAACGGAGTGGCGGCCACCACGACACCATGGGCGGGAAGAGTGTTGTCCATGCACCCAGCTTGTCACAAGCAGCGCGGGGCACACAGTAAGATCATCACCCGTGAGTTCGACACTAGTGGCCGAGAAAGTGCGCGTGGACCGTCCCGCCCCCACCGCACCTGTGACGGTCCCCTGGGACCGCCGCGACACGATCACCACAGCGGTGGTGGCCGTGCTGGCGTTCTTCACGCGATTCATCGGAGTGACCACGGCAGTGTCGAAAGGCACCCCGGTTTTCGACGAGAAGCACTACGTCCCTCAGGGCTGGGACATTTACCGTTCGTCGTTCAACCCGGTCATCGGCGGTATTGAGTCGAACCCGGGTTACGGCCTCGTTGTACACCCGCCGCTGGGCAAGAAACTCGTCGCACTCGGTGAAACACTGTTCGGCTACACCCCGCTCGGCTGGCGTTTCGTGGCGGCCCTGTTCGGTGCGTTGACTGTGGTGTTCATCATGCTGCTCGCGCGGCGCATCTCGCAGTCGTGGGTGGTGGCGATGTTCGCGGGCATCATTGCTCTTTGCGACGGTGTGCTGCTGGTCATCAGCCGTTTCGGCATGCTGGATGTGTTCATTCTGCTTCCCGTTGTTGTAGCCGCGTGGACGCTCGCGGGAGATATGCGCCAAGTGCATCAGAGGCTTTACAGCGCCTGGCGTGACGGCACCATCGCCGCCTCCGGCCCGTACGGCCCCCGGCTGGGTTTTCGCTGGTGGCGGTTTGCCACCGGCGTCGTACTCGGGTGCGCTCTGGCCGTGAAGTGGTCCGGCCTGTACTACATCGCCTTCTTCGGATTGCTGTCGTCCTTTTATGACGTGTACTTGCGGCGGCGCTACGGCGTGGAAAAGCCCGTGGCCGGAACGCTGCTGCGCGACGTTCCATCAGCGCTGGCGTCGATCGTGCTCATCCCGGCAGTTCTCTACTTGTGGTCGTGGCGCGCTTGGTTCGCCTCCGAAACCTCGGTGTACCGCCACGCGGCGGTCGACGGCACCATCGCCGACTCCGACTGGCCTTGGCTGAGCAACCTGCCCGACGCTTTGGGCGGCTGGCTGTACTACCACCTGTCCGTGCTCAACTTCCACAGTGAACTGACCTCCTCATCCGGCCACTCGCACCCGTGGGACTCTAAGCCGTGGGCTTGGCTGGTGGCGTCGCGCCCGATCCTGTTCTACTCCTCCACCGGCATCGAATGCGCCGGCGGGCAAGAGTGCCGCCGCATGATCTACCTCTTCGGCACACCCGCGATCTGGTGGCTGACAGTCCCGATCCTGCTGTGGGCGATCTGGGCGTGGATCTCCCGTGGTGACCGCCGCGTCGTCTTGCCGCTGATCGGCTTTGCGGCGGGCTTTTTGCCGTGGCTGGCGGCTTTCGACCGCCAGATGTACTTCTTCTATGCTGCGCCGCTGGTCCCCTTCACCATCGTGCTCATAGCTTTGGCGCTGGGGAACCTAGCGCAGAAGGGCGGGCCCGTGCCGAAGTTGCACAAGATCGCCGGCTACCCGATCACATGGGGCCAGTTCACGGTGGTGAGCTACTTGGCTGTGGTGATCGGGATGTTCCTCTACTTCTCCCCGATCCTCTACGGCTTTGTCATCCCCGACAGCTGGTTCCAGCAGATCATGTGGCTACCGAGTTGGACCTAGCTACGGCAGCGGGCCCGAACTGAGGCGCCGCAGCGGGTTAGCCAGCCCCTTGTCGGCAAACCACATGAACACCAGCGCAGCACAGGTGAGCAACAGTGTGAACAGCTGCATCCACGGCGCTGTGCCGCTGCCAGAAACGGCCTCCAGCACGACGAAGCCCACCGTGAAGCCGAACATTGCGCCCACGATGAGCAAGATTCCGGGGATTTGAGCAGGCTTCCAAGCAGCAAAAAGCAAGGCGGATGTAATGCCGACATGAACCGCGGCCACCCCGATGAGCAATTGGGCCGTGGAGGAATCATCGGTGACAGCCGTTGCGGACAAGACATAGTCACCGGCCCAGAACGCGTGAACCACACCGAGCACAACTAGGAGGATCCGGCCCACCGCCAACGCCACAACGCGCCGGGAGGAAACGCGGCGGAATTCGCCCTCCACCCCAGCAAAGATGACATCGGAGAGATCTGTAGGCGGGACCATGGCACCATCAGCCTCCACCAGGCTCAAGGAGCTGGTCAGCCGCAGCGACCGTTCCCAGAAGGCCAGGCACTCGGGGCAACCGGCGAGGTGAGCGTCGAGGACGGCGTTGTCTAGGCCGGGGTCTTCACCGTCGATACGCGCAGAGAGCGCTTTTTGCACCTCGCTGTGGCTAACCATCAACGAGCACCCGGTCCATGCTCGCCCGGCCCGCGCCGAACACGAAGATCAGCCCCAGGAGAACGGCGAGAATCAGCGGGTACTCTAGTCCGCCGTCTTCTGCGAAGAAACCGTGCGGAAGGTGGATGAAATAGCCTGCCACCAGCACCATCACGGCCATCAACCCGGCGATGATAGTGGTGAGCAACCCGATGATGAGCATGGCACCGCCGATCAACTCGACTGAGCCCGCCACATACGCGACCAACCGTGGCTGCGGTACACCGGCCTGGGCGAATTGCTGCGCAGTCTCGCTCATCCCCGTTCCCACCCAGTGCTGGTAACCCCGGGCAATGAACACCACTCCCACGATGAAACGTGCAAGGAGCAGCGCAAAGTCGCGGACAGCCGGTCTATTCATGAATTCAACCCTACAACGTGGAACCAAACGGGCACGTCCAGCAGTCTAACGAGGGTATGACGACATACCTCGACTTTGAAACACACTGCACCTGCTCCTACGACCACCTCCCCTTCGACTTCCTCACCATCGACGACTGCCCGCTGCACGCCCGCTTGCTCGCGCCCCTGTTGGAAGACAAACCGGCCATTGTCGGCCCCGTCATGTGCGAAGACGGCAAGGCCCGCCCGCCGTGGGCAGCCACAGACCCACTGACACGTTTGTATTACGACACGACGTGGGGTGTGCCCGGGCTGAGCGAGAATGAGATGTTCCGCGCCCTGTGCTTCCAAGTCCTGCAATCCGGGCTCTCCATGCGCGCCGTGCTGCGGAAGTTCCCCGCCCTCAACCGTGCCTTCAGCGATTTTGACCCCTATGTCGTGGCGCAGATGACGGAGGCTGACGTGGAGAAAATGCTGGACAATCCAGCCCTGATCCGTAACCGGACGAAACTCAGCGCCGTCATCACCAACGCTGAGGCCACTGTGGCGATGCGACGCGACGGAACATGCCTGCCCGAACTCGTGTGGGCCTACCAGCCAGCCATCATGCCGCAACCGGAAACGATGCTGGACATCCCTGAACGGACAGAAGAATCTGCTGCGCTGGCCAGAGACCTCAAAGCCCGCGGTTTCACCTTCATCGGCCCGAAGTCTGCGTGGCTGTTCATGCAGGCGGCAGGTGTGGTGAACACCCATCTGCAGGGCTGTTGGCGTCGCGATGCGGGACTGCGGATGACGCCGCTCGAGTTCTAAGTCAGTGGCAGAAACCGGCATGACAGGGCACTCTTGGTGGGGTAAGTAGCCCCCACCAAGGAGAGCCATGCACGTCGGTTCGGCCATCGCCCAGACCCTCGAAGACCACGGGACGGAACACGTCTTCCTGGTCCCCGGTGAGAGTTACCTCGCTGTGCTTGACGGTTTGCACGACACTGATATTTCCACCATTGTGTGCCGCCACGAGGGCGGCGCCGCCTACATGGCAGATGCCTACGGTAAGGCGACCGGTAAACCCGGAGTGGTCATGGTCACCCGCGGCCCCGGTGCTGCCAACGCCAAGATCGGTGTCTACACCGCCTGGCAGGACGCCGTCCCGCTCGTGCTGTTCATTGGTCTGATTCCGCGCGAAGACCGCTACCGCGAGTCTTTCCAGGAATTCGACCCGCACCAGTGGTTCGGCTCGATTGCCAAGGGCGTGTTCATTGTTGATGAGCCAGACCGCGCCAGCGGTGTCGTCGCGAATGCGATGCGTTTGGCTCAGCAGGGCCGTCCGGGCCCGGTCGTTGTCGGGTTGCCGGAAGATGTCGTAGCCGCCGAGTGCCCAGGTGGTGAGCTCGCTCCGCCCATCAAGGTCGCGCATGGAGGCGTGTCCAATGCCGATGCGGCGGTGCTCAAGGAACACCTGGAGAAGGCCGAGCGCCCGCTCATCTTCGAAGGTGGCCAGGGCTGGACGCAGGAAGCGTGCGACGCTGTCCAGCAGTTTGCGGAGGAGCATGAGATCCCGGTCGTGGGCGACACCCGCTCCTCCGACCGCATCGGCTTCGACTCCCCTGCCAACGCCGGGTGGCTAGGCACCGCGCGCAAAGAGGAAACCGCGCAGCTTCTCGACGACGCCGACCTGCTCATTACCGTCGGCGGCGTCCTGTGGGACAAGCCCACCGACAATTTCACCCGCCGGCAGGACTTTGGTGCAGCGAACATCGTGATCACGCCGGACCCGGACTTGGTCGGCCACACTGCCGCCGTCACGCGTCACATCATCGCCTCCCCGGTGGCCTTCGCCGAAGCGCTGGGCAGCCTCGAGCTCGATTCCACGCCCGACACCAGCGAATGGTTCACCCGGGCGCGCGAGCTGCACCTGGAGCACTCCACGTTGCCCACTGTCGCAAAGCGTTACGACGAACCCGCCGCGTGCGTGGACATGCACGACGTCATGGAGGCACTCATCAAACAGCTTCCCGACGACGCGATCTGCACCTACGGGGCCGGCAACCACTGCTTCTGGCCGCAGCGGTTCTTCCCTACGCGGACATTCCCCTCGATGATCGCGAACCGTCTGGGTTCGATGGGTTACTCGCTGCCGGCTGGGATCGCTTCGAAGCTGGCGTTCCCGGACCGCTTCACGGTCGTGTTCACCGGCGACGGCGAATTCATGATGAACGGCAACGAGTTGATCACCGCCGTGCGCTACCACACCCCGGTTCTCATCGTGGTCGTGGATAATGCCCAGTACGGCACGATCCGCATGCACCAGGAGAAGCACTACCCAGGCCGGGTCAGCGGTACCCAGCTGGAGAACCCGGAGTTCTGCAAGCTGGCCGAAGCGAACGGCGCGTGGGCGGCGAAGCTGGACGACCCTGCACAGGTGGACAACACCGTGGAAGAGGCCGTCCGCCAGGTGGCGGACGGCCGGGTGGCGCTGCTCCACGTCCGCGTGGACCAGGAGCAGGCGGAGCCTTTGCCGTAGTCTCTGGAACCTTCAGGCTCAGGGGTTACTTCTTCGCGGTGACCCAGACGTCGATCTCGGCGGTGATGGGCTCAACACCTGCATCGTCGACGATCTGGCAATCAATAGTGACCAGCTGTCCGCCCGTCTCGCGGGTGATGGAGTCGAAGTCCGGGAAGTCCGCGGTCGCGGTAATGGTCAGGCCTCCGGTGGACTTCTTCGGGTAGTCCGCGCGCATGCCACGAGGGATCCAACGGTGGGTGTCCGGAACCGACACTTCGCACAGCAGACCCATTGCGGCTTCAGCGCCGTTCAGGCCAGCAATCACGTGGAAGGTGCCAATGTGGTTCTGCACACCCCACCACTTGCCCAAACGCACCACACAGCGGCCTGGCACGGCTTCGCGCACGCGCGGCATGACGGTGCGGAAGTAGGGGGCTTTGACCGAGTAAAAGGCAGAAAACACCGCACGCTTGAGCGCGGTGTCACTGAACTTTTCCCACAGCTGGGCGGATTTGCCCGGGTTGGGGTTGGTCTGGGTGGTCGGGTCAGCAGTAGTCACGGAAGCGTCAGTCATACCCCGTGATGTTACTGGCCATAGTTAGGCGATGTCGCGGTATTGTGCCTCGGGTTCATCGAGCTGCTCGACCGGACGGCGGTAGATGGGCAGGTTGGCGAAATCGGCGCTTTCGTCATCGATCTCCACAATCACAGCGCCCGGTCGGCGCATGTGAGCGGGAACCGGAGCACCTTCCTCAGACGAGACGACACCCAGGCGGGCACGGTGGAGCTGGCGCATACGGCGCGCGTGAAGCTCACGCTCCTGCATGACCTGGGTGCGCAGTGCGACCAAGTACCAGCCCAAAAGACCGGCAGCGACAACCGGTGCTGCCCAGGCCCAGCCGCCAGCGACGAGCGCGAGCACGACTGCGATCGCAGTCGCGGCGGCCAGACCGAGGATGGTGCGCTGGCGGCGGCGAGCACGGTCCTCGCGGGCGCGCTGCGCGGTCTGCGGGTCCCAGCCGCCGCGCCCACGGCGTGCGCGGGCGTAAGAGATTTCGCTCTCGTCGAGCTCGACCTCAGCGTCAGCGTCAACATCGAGGTCTTCTGCGTCGAGATCGTCCTCAACGGCCAGCTCCACATCAGAGGCGCTCTCGTCGTCAGCGAAGGCATCAGCGTCTGCTTTTGTATCTGCGTCGAGATCCGCAGTCTCATCTGCTTCGAGCGTGACGACGGTGCTGTAACCGTAATCCTCCGGGGAGAAGTACGTCGCGTCCAACTCGTACTCGGCGGCACCTACGTCACTGTCATCGAAATCACCGGCGCGAACGACGCTATACGTGACGGTCTCGTCGTCGGTGGCTGCGGTGTCGTCGATAAGCGCCGCGGGCTCGGGCTCTGCGTCGATGACATCGTGCTCTGCGGCGGCACTGCGCTTCTTCCAGGAGGCCGAACCGCTGTCGGATTTCACAGGCTCAACGACCTCATAATCATTGTCGTCGTCGAAGTGGTGAATGTCCGCTTTGGTCACGCGCGGACGGCGTCGACCCTGCACATCAGCGGTGCCGCCCTGGTGAAGGACGCGAGTTTCGTCGTACCCCTCTCCGGAACGCCTGATGGGTTTGGAGTCCCCGAACACCATCGGAGCGAGAACGATCGCCCACACCACGACGATGAGGACGATGATCAGGCTGAGGCTGCCGGACATGGGCCCACGACCTTTCTGCACACAGGACAGGTTGCTAGTTGTTAGCTAGACACTAGCCACGGAAAGTGGGCCTCTGACCGAACCACGCCGTGAAAATTGGTGCAGAATTTAAATCCACAAACGACCCTGTGCGGCGAGCCTTTCCACAGCTGATCCGGGTAGATCATCAATGTTCTGGGCGACAAAGTGGTGGTCACGCCAGCGGCCGTCGATATGCAGATTCTCTTTGAGGAAGCCTTCCTCCCGGAAGCCCGCGTTGGCCAGTACCTTGCCGGAAGCCGGGTTGTCCGGAAGGTAGGTCGCGGTCACGCGGTGCATGCCGATCCGGGCAAAGGCGTGGTCCACCCCGAGGGCGCACGCGACCGTCGCGATGCCCCGGCCCGAATAGGGCGAATGAACCCAGTACCCGATCCAGCACTCCCCGATCGCGCCGTGCTGGATGTTGCCCAACGTGACTTGGCCGATGAAGGCGTCGTCGAGCTCGATGACCAGCGGAACGATGACACCGTCATGGGCGTAGCGGCGCAGGTTGGTCCAGGTAGACATCCATGCGGACTGCGAGTGAGCCTCGCGCCATGTGCCACTGACCGTGGGCTCGACAGGGCGCAGGGTGGGCTCGTCGGCAATGCGCATGCGCGCCCAGTCCCTGCCGTCCTGGATGGTGAGCGGACGCAGGCGCAAACGGTTCTCACCCGGGATGAACACCGTCGGCGTGGGCTCCGGCCAACCGGGGTGGACTGGGTGGCGCTGGCCAGAACGCGGGCGGGATTTCTTGCCGAAGATCATGCCCGTTGCTGGAGGAACATGACATCGACGATGTCGCCAGGACCGACGTGCGCCACGTCGACGGGGATGCGGATCATCGCGTTCGCCTCAGCAAGACCGGCCAGAAGGTGGGCCGGGCCGCCGGACGGGCCGCCAATGCTGTCCACCAGGTAGTCGCGTGTTTCCGCATCGCGCATGAGGCGGGCACGCACGTAGCCCACGCGGCCCGGAATCGACTCGATGTGGTTAAGCGAGCGCGCCTTGACGGTGCGGCGCGTGGGCACGCGCTTGCCCAACGATGTTCGGACCGCAGGTCTGATTAGTGCCTCGAAGATCACCAGCGCACTGACCGCGTTTGACGGCAGCAGGAAAACCGGGATCCGGTCCTCGCCGATCAGACCGAAGCCCTGGGCAGACCCAGGGTGCATGGCAACGCGCGAGGTGTCGATCTCCCCCAGCTCACCGAGCGCTCCCTGGAGCGGCTTCGCACTTGAGCCGCCAACGGCACCCGTAATAATAAGGAATTCGCTGCGCTGCGCCTGGGTGGCAATCTGCTCCTTGAGGCGGCGGGGTTCGGCATTGATGATTCCGACGCGGTTGACCTCCGCACCGGCGTCTTTTGCTGCAGCGGCGACGGCGTAGGAGCTGACGTCATACACCTGGCCCAGGCTGGGGTTGCGGTCAACGTCAACCAGTTCAAGACCGTAAGACATCACTGTCACACGCGGACGCGGGTACACCAGAACCTTATCGCGGCCGGTGGCAGCCAGCAGGCCAATCTGCGCTGGGCCGAGCACGGCACCAGCGCGCACGGCCAGGTCACCGGGTTGGATGTCGTCGCCTTCCTTACGGATGAAGTCGCCAGAGCGCACCGGACGGTGCGGGGAGACGCGTTTGCGGCCGCGGTCGGACCATTCGAGCGGCAAGACAGCGTCTGCAAGCGTCGGCAGCGGGGCACCCGTGGCCACACGGACAGCCTGGCGCGGTTGGAGGCGCAGTGGTTTTTGCGAGCCTGCCGCGACCTCGCCCACCACGGGCAGTGACGTTTCGGTCTCCGCCGCGGCCGGTCCTTCTTTTTTACCCAGTGTTTGACCGCCGCCGACGTCGACCGCGCGCACCGCGTAACCGTCGACAGCTGCCTGCGAGAAACCCGGCAGTGGTGAGGAGGCCTGGACTTCTTCGGCGCACATCAAGCCCAACGCGTCGGTGATGCCGATGCGGATGGGCTCGGGCGTCATCGTCGCGTCGATGATCATGTCCAGCTGCTCGTCGACACTGCGCATGGTTTGAACCTACTACTGGTCGCGCAGGTGTGGGTTCTCCGACTCGAAGTCCGCGACGATCTGTTTGATGGCCTTGTAGAGCGCGGGACCGTACTTCGGGTGGTTGAGGCCGAAGTCCACGTTCGCCGGAATGTACCCACCCGGGTTGCCCAGGTCGTGGCGCTTGCCGTCGTGGACGACGACGTGGACTGGGTGGCCCTCGTTGATCATCAGCTCAATCGCGTCAGTGAGCTGCAGCTCACCGCCCTTGCCCGGCTCAATGCGGCGCAGCGCGTCGAAGATACCGCGGTCGAGCAGGTAGCGTCCGGTGGCGACGAAGTTGGACGGAGCCTCGGCGGGTTCTGGCTTCTCCACCATGCCCACGACGCGTTTGACGTGAGATGCGTCGACATCAGCGCCGGCCTCAACCTCGCGGACATCGAACACGCCGTAGTTGAACACGTCTTCCGGGTCGACCTCGAAGGCGCACAGCACTGACCCGCCGAGAGTGTGGCGGACTTCAGCCATCTTTTCCATCACGCCGGTGGGCAGCACAAGGTCGTCGGGCAGCATGACGGCGACAACATCTTCGTCATCACCCAGCAGAGATTCCGCGCACCCCACAGCGTGGCCCAGGCCCAGCGGCTCTTCCTGCACGGCAGCCTCCGCCGTGATGATGTCGGATGCGCGGGCAACCTTTTGCGCCTGCTCGTCCTTGCCGCGTGCCAGCAGGGTGTCGTGCAATTGATCGAATGGGCCGAAGTGCTCCATGACCTCACCTTTGCCTGGCGCGGTCACGACTGCCAGGCGCTGTGCCCCCAACTGTGCTGCTTCTTCCGCGATGAGCTCAATGCCCGGAGTGTCCACGACCGGCAGCAGTTCCTTCGGCACCGTCTTCGTGGCGGGCAGGAACCTCGTGCCCATGCCTGCGGCGGGCACGATCACGGTTTTCACGTTGGACTTGCGCGTAGATGCCATAAGTGGTGAGTCTACCTACAATGATTCGACATTCAGCTAAAGCCTCCCGCAGGTTGTACAAAGGATAGCGATGGATTCAAAGGGGCAACTGCGTGCGGTTGCGCGTCAGCGCAGACGAGTACGCGAAAACAAGACGCTTATCGACGCCGCTGTGCGTGACCACCTGCTCACCCATCTCCGCGGCTGCACCCGCGTAGCCGCATACTCCCCTATGCCTACTGAACCCGGGGGCGAGGAGCTTCCCGACGTCCTCGCCGCAGCAGGATTAGAGGTCTTCTTGCCCGTCACACTCGGTGCCGGAGTGTTGGAGTGGGCACTGCATGTGCCGGGGCAGCTGGCTCGCGGGGCGCACTTCGGCATTACTGAGCCCACCGGTGAGCGTTTCCCATCGTCGATGTTGAGCAGCTGTGACGTGGTGATTGTTCCCGCGTTGGGGGTGGATCGGCGCGGGATGCGGCTCGGCCAAGGCGCGGGCTACTACGACCGAGCACTGGTGCATGCAGGTGCAGTTCCCCGGATTGCGCTGGTCTACGACGACGAGGTGCACGACGTCCTGCCCTCCGAGCCCCACGACCAGCCTGTGGACGGCGCTGTCACCCCGCAAGGGTTTTTGCGTTTCAAGGGAACCAGTCCGGGGGCTGCGACAGTCCAATAAGGCATGGACTTTCTCACTCTCGCTCCTGGCTACCGCCGCGCGCTTGCTTTACGACGTCTCACCGCCGCCCTGTTACTCCTCGCCGCCCTTCTCACTACCGTGACGGGCAGGGCAGCGAATGACCCAGCCGTGCTGGTGTTCGCGCGCGACGTTTCGCCGGGCGAGTCGCTCAGCGGGGACGATGTCGAACTGCGGAGATTGCCGGAGACGATCGTGCCCGATGGGACTCTGAGCCAGATCAGCGAGGTGGAGGGGCAGATTGTGGCGTCGACGGCGGGCGCGGGTGAGGTTGTCACACCGACGCGTTTGTTAGGGCCCGATCTCGTCTCAGCGCTCGTGCCTGGCGACCGGGTCGATTACACGATGGTGCCGGTCAAGCTTGCCGAGCCCGACATCATCCCCATGCTCCACCACGGCGACCGAGTCTCCGTCGTCACCATCGATCACGTAGAGCAGGAAGGCGCAGCCCGAACGATCGCCACAAACGGCATCGTGGTCCTGGCCGGAGGAGGAGGAGATGACTCCCCCGCCGGCGGTATTCTCCTGCTGCTTCATCACCAGGACGCGGAAGCGGTTGCGGCAGCCTCGCTGTCTTCTCCGCTCGCTGTCGTGCTCACCGGCGAACAAGGTTGAGAAGACAGATCTCACTTGTTGTGTTAACTTGTCTCACCATGCTTCAAGGATTCAAAGATTTCATCATGCGCGGCAACGTCATCGATCTGGCTGTCGGTGTCGTCATCGGTTCCGCATTCACTGCTATTGTTACCGCGTTCTCTGAAAACATCATCAAACCTTTGATCAACGCTGTCGGCGGCGCAAACTTCTCCGGCCTCGGTTTCCACGTCTTCCCGGGCAACGAGGGCACATTCGTGGACTTCGGTGCCCTACTCACCGCGTTTATCAACTTCCTACTGATCGCTGCTGTGGTTTACTTCTTCATCGTCGCGCCGATGAACAAGCTCGACGACGCACAGAAGCGTCGCAAGGGCATTGACCCGGACGCCGAGGACCCGACCGAGCAGGAGCTGCTCTCTGAAATCCGCGACCTGCTCGCCGGCAAGAACGGCACTGCACCGACCGATACGCCGCGCGCTTAAGGTCCAGAGAAGCTAGAAGCCTAGTCCCCTCCGTAATGCGGCGGGCGCTCGTCAAGAATCGGTGGTTCTTCATCGAAATTGACGTAGCGCTCGCCGTCTCCTTTTTCCTCAGTAATCGGGGTGTCGGCGTGCCTGTCATAGTCGGCCTCAGCCCGACGAGAAGCGCGGCGGCGGGGTTTCCGTGAAGCCATTGCCCTGAAAAGACCGCGGGAACTACTGGACGCTGTACTTGCGCAGCTCGCTGATGAGGTGCGCAACCAGAGGAGAGATCGTAGAAATGCCGTCCCTAATCGCCGCGCGCGAGGGGGCCAGGTTGACCACTACCGTGGACCCGGACACGCCGCAGATGCCGCGGGACGTGCATGCGTCGACCGCGCCGCAGGCCTGACCGGAAGCACGCACCGCCTGGGCAACACCGGGCACGAGCTGGTCGATGACACCGCGGGTCGCCTCCGGGGCCTTGTCGCGGGGGCCAACACCGGTGCCGCCGACCGTGACCACGAGGTCCACACCGCCTACGACAGCCGTCTCGATGACCTTGCGGATCTCGGACTTCTTAGACTTCACGTACACGACGCCGTCCACCTTGAAGCCGATCTCCTGGAGAAGTTCGAAGACGAGACGGTCAGTCCCCTCGTCGATCGCCCCACCCTGCTTGTGATCGCTCACCAGGACTGCGAGTGCACACGGCTGACTGGGGACTTCCACCTCGGCTTCCGTTGCCATCAGAAAAGCCTCGTCCGGCTCGTGGATGTCCAGCGCGTCAAGAGTGTCCGACATGACCGTTACTCCTCGTCTTCAGTTCGTGGCAGGTGGTGTGCTACTCCGAAAAGTTTCGCATCTAGAAATCTACTCCGAACTCAGAGTCACATCTACCGTTCTGGTCTCATCCGATCCAGCAGATTTGACCTCCAAGGTCACCGTCTCACCGAAGCCGTAGGAACGGGTAGCTGCCACCAGGGCATCAGAAGAATCGATCGGCCGGTCATTGACGCGGATAATCACATCGCCAGGCTTCAATCCAGCCTCGTCAGCAGGGCTGCCTGGCTGCACAGAGTCGATCAACGCGCCGTCGGCATTGTGGCGGATGTCCACTTGGACACCCATCATCGGCTGACGCGCTTCGCCTTCGTTGATCAGCTGGTCCGCTACACGGCGAGCGAAGTTCGACGGGATGGCGAACCCGAGACCGATCGACCCCGACTCACCGGACGCACCCTGCGACAAGGACGCGATCACGGAGTTCATGCCGACAAGATGGCCGTTCATGTCCACCAGCGGACCGCCTGAGTTGCCCGGGTTAATCGCAGCATCCGTCTGGATACCGTCCATCAGTGAGCTCTCGCCGCCACCCTGAGCTGCACGGACTGGTCGATTCAGTGCCGAAACAATGCCAGTGGTGACAGTTGCGGACAACCCCAGCGGCGAACCGATCGCTACAACGGGTTGCCCCACCGCCAAGTTGTCGGAGTTGCCGAACTGGACGACCGGGAGGTCAGATACCCCCTCAATCTGAATCACAGCGATATCGGTATTGACATCCGAGGCGATGAATGAGGCGGGATGCTTGGAACCGTCGTTAAGCGTCACTTGCATCTTTGTATCCCCATTGGCTGCTTCCGCAACCACGTGGTGGTTCGTTAGCACCTTCCCGTCGGAGGAGATGATCGAACCGGATCCCTCAGCTGCGCCGGAGCGGGCTACGACAGAAATGGACACCACGGCGGGAAGCACAGACTCGGCGACCTTTTCCACCGAACCATCCGGCGCTGGCGGCCTGTCGTTGTCCACAGGTGCTTCGAGCGCATTGTCTTCGTCGCTGGCCCCCATGCCAAGACTCTGCCCGGAGCCAGATCCGTTACCGGCGAAGTGGCTCACAGCATAGCCGGCGGCCGAACCCGCGATGAGCGCTGTCACCAGTGACAGAGCGATTGCCCCACCGGCGCCCAAGCCTTTCTTCTGCCGCGTGTTCACAGTCACGGGCTGAGAAGAAAAAGGCTGCGCTTCCGGCTGCAGCATGGGTTGCCGGGCCGGCTGAGGGGCAAAAGCACCGTTCGGGTCATTCGTGTACGTCATGATCGGGTATTGTCCTCCCGCTAGCTGTCACTAACATCGCGATGAATCTCAGCTCATCGTAGTACTTCCTACTCGCTCACTGTGTGGTGCCGGGGTCGCTTTACTCCGACACCGGGCGGCCGGGAAAGACGACGCGGATACGCGTGCCTCCGTCGTCGGATTCTTCGACGGCGATGGTGGCCCCATGACGATGCAGAACCTGCTGCGTGATCGCCAGACCAAGGCCCGATCCCGGCATAGCGCGGGACTCTGGCGCGCGGTAGAAACGGTCGAAAACCTTGGTCCTCTCCTCCACCGGGATTCCGGGGCCAGAGTCGTCGATGATGAGCACGGCGCTGCGCTTCGCTGCACGTAGGGACACACGGACCACCCCACCCGGCGGCGACCACTTCGCCGCGTTATCCAAGAGATTGACGGGGGCGCGGGATAGGGCGTTCGAATCAGCGTCCATCACCCACGGGTCCGCGCGGAAACGGAACTCCACATCCGGGCGGCGGCGCTTCACACGTTCAATCGCATCAGCGAGGACACCGTCCAGACGCACCGGCTCGAACTCCTTCTGCGGAACATCCTCGCGTGCGAGATCCACCAAGTCCCCGATCAGCGTCGACATCTCCTCCATCTGGGCGGTGACATCATCTTCAAGATCGTTGAGCTCCTGCTCGGCCATCATGGTGTTCGGGCCGGAGCGGTGAAGCATCGTCAGCAGCTCGATGTTGGTGCGCATTGATGTCAGCGGGGTACGCAGCTCATGGCCAGCGTCGGCAACGAGCTGCGATTGGCGAACGCGCGAGTCATTGAGCGAGGCCATCATGTCGTTGAGAGATTCAGCGAGACGGCTGTACTCGTCGTCGCCTTCGACCTCAATAGGCTCAAGCTCGTTGCTATCTCGGACACGATCGACAGAACGCCGGAGACGCTCCAACGGACGCAACGTACTGCGGGCAATCAGCGAGCCACTGAGTGCGGCCAGCAACGTTCCTAGACCGACAATGCCCATGAGTGTGGCCCGCAACCGGTTGTCCTGGGCGAGCACTCCGCCCGTGTCGCGGGCAAGCGCAACAGTCACGCCGTCGCCGTCGCGGAGTACCGAAACCCACTCGTTGCTGAAGGTTTCCTGCGTCCAATCGGGGCCCTGCCCCTTCCGCGCGAACCTGTCTACGGGAACGGGATCACCGACAAACGGTTGATTCTCACCAGGTGACACCGCTACCCGGTAACCCGGATTGTCAGTGCGAAACTGGTCAACCAGCATACCGAGCATCTCGACATCCGTGCCCGAGGTATCAAGCACGTATTGCGTTTGGCGCATCAGCGCCACAGTACGGGCTTCCAGCTCGAGAACTTCGCCGTCCTCCATGGCCCCTGAGACGGCAACGTAGGACAGCAGGGCTGTTGCACCGACAGCGAGGGTCACAAGGACCGCCGCAAGCGTTGCAATCCTGCTGCGTAGCGACGACGGGCGCGACAGCTCGAGTTCCCGCGACCTAACCCCCTGAATGTCTTGGGTTTCGCCGGCTACACGCCGGAGGATCACGGCGCAGACTCCCGCATCACGTACCCGACACCGCGCACGGTGTGGATGAGACGGGGCTCCCCGTCTGCCTCGGTCTTGCGGCGCAGATATCCAATGTAGACCTCAAGGGCGTTGCCGGACGAGGGGAACTCGTGGCCCCACACTTCTTCGAGAATCTTCTGCCGGGTGAGCACTTTGCGGGGGTTCCGCAACAGCAGGTGAAGCAGGGAGAACTCCGTGCGGGTGAGCGAAATGTGGCGGTCACCGCGACGGACATCGCGAGAAGAAATGTCGAGGTGGAGATCTTCAAAGCTGAGCTCCGAGCCGCCTTCAGCATCCTGCTGAATGGCATCGGCGCGAGCGCGACGCAGCAGGGAGCGTACACGCGCCAGCAGCTCCTCCAGCGCGAATGGCTTGGGCAGGTAGTCATCCGCCCCCGCGTCCAGACCAGCCACACGGTCGGAGACGCCATCGCGGGCAGTGAGCATGAGGATCGGCCGGTCATAACCAGACGAGCGCAATTCACGGCATACTCCCAGACCGTCGAGCTGCGGCATCATCACATCGAGAACTGTCAGGTCCGGTTGCTCTTGCTCAATGCTCGCAAGCGCCTCCTGACCGTCTTTTGCCAGTGCAACGTCGTATCCGTTGAATTGCAGGGAGCGCCGCAAAGACTCCCGGACCGCCTGCTCGTCGTCGACCACCAAGATCTTCATATCACTATTATGACCATACCTAGCTAAAACTCATGACATTGAGGGGCCTTTAACTGTTTTTAGACAGAAAAAACCACCACTTTCGTGGTGGTTTTCACATGGGATTGGCAGAATTAAAATTGCTCGACGTCGATCAGGCCTTGCTGTGCAGCCTTGACCAGGCGGCGCGGGATACGCACAGTCTGGCCGTCGATCTTGGTCTCAACCAGAGCGGCGTTGTCGGCCTTCCACTGGGAGCGGCGGTGGTGCGTGTTCGAACGTGACTTACGGAACTTCGGGGTTGCCATGGTGTCTTCTCCTCCTTAACGGCCGTTACTAGTTGTCGGACTTCTTCTTGCGGCGAGCCATACCGCCGAAACGGCGGTTGAACTTCTCAACGCGGCCAGCGGTGTCCATGACACGCTGCGCGCCCGTCCAGAACGGGTGGGACTCGCTGGTGACATCGACGACGATGAGCGGGTACTCGTTGCCGTCCTCCCACTGGGCGGTACGGCCGGAGGTGGCAGTGGAACGTGTCAGGAACTGGTGGCCAGTACCTGCGTCCTGGAAGATCACCGGGTGGTAATCAGGGTGGATATCGTTTTTCATCTCTTCGTTTCCCTCAGGATTGATACTTCAGGTCGGTTCCACTTCTCTGCGCTGCTATCTGCGCCAGAAACGGATCGTGCCTGAGTTGGGTGCGAAATGGACTGCAGGGATGTTACCGGCAGCACGTTGAAAAGGAAAATCACGCCCCTGCCGGTTCCGGGCCCGTGGTCACCGCTACGCCCCGCTTGCGCAAAATTCGTTGATCCCGCCGCTTCGCCAGCGGCTCATAGATCCGTTTCATGACCATCTCCGCCGGCCCAAGCTTGAAGTTATTCAGCCAAACGACGCTCAAGAGAACTAGTGCTACCGCGATAGCCGCGAAGATGAGCAGAACCCAGTAAGTGTGAAAAGTGGGCCCTGAATGCGCCGCGCAACCCCGAAGCCGAAGTCATAAAAGATGACGGATGCAATGACGTTCTGCAGGATGTAGCACGTCAGCGCCATGCCCGACGGCCGCGAAGGGCTTGCCCACGCTGCCGAGCACGTTGTCTTTCCTCACGTAGAAACCAGCGACGAGCGCCAAAACCCCGAAAGCCACCATCGTTGAGGTGACGTACCGGGCGACCGGAAAACCCCTGATGGTGAGGAAAATTCTCACAATCCAATCCAGCGGGAGACCGATACCGAAGCCGATTGCCATGACCTTCCCGCGCAGCCGGTGGCCGTCAGGTTGGAAGAGCCCGGCACGGTACAGGCGTGCAGCAATGATGAACACGCCGATGCCCATGAAGAACATGATGGGCACCTCCCATCGGCCGCCGAGGAGGTCACGCGCGCGGAATTCGACCATGCCCCAGTAGCTCTCGGTGGAGTAATCCCCCATGATTTCATCAAGGCCCAACGCCCCCGGGCCCTTCTCCTTCAGCATGACGTTCAACCCGATGGCAACCATGGTGAATGCAGATACAACGAGCGCGTGCACGCACAGCCCGGCAATCATCCACCCCTTCTGCACCTTCTCACTGCGCGCAAGAATCGGCGCGACAGCAAGAGCGGTCAGACCGTAGCCCATGAGCACGTCGAACTCGAAGATGAAGATGTAGTTCAGCAATCCCTCAAGCACGAGAACGCCGGCACGCCACATGTAGCCGCCTGGCCAGGGCATGCCGCGGCGCAACCGGCTCTGCCGTTGGATCTCCACGCCGATGCCGAACATGATGGTCAATAGACTTAGGAATTTGCCGTCGGTGACCAGATACAGGAGAGAATCAATCAGCCAGGTGTCGAATCGGACGTCGGCCCCGCTCGTTCCACGTACAAAATCCATTGCTTGTGCAGCGATGGACTTGTCCGGGAAATAGCCGGTGAGAAGATCCTCGGTCGATCCGGCGAACAACCAAATGTTTGTCAGCAGCGTCCCCAGGATCGCCAGGCCGCGGGCGACGTCGAGGGCAACGATGCGTCGATAAGCATGCCCCTGGGGTTGCGGGTTCATGCGCGCGACAATAGCACCGCTACCCTGCGCGTGGCGCCGCGAAGGAGCGCACCAGCCGCGATAGTGAAAAGAACGCCTGGGAGCACCCACATCACCCGCGGCTCGATCGGCGGAAGGGTGTAGGTAGCTATGAGGGTTCCCACGTGAAAGCCGCTGTGAATACCCGCCGCTATCCATCCATTACCCCAGCGCATCGCGCATGCCGCCGCAAAGACGGCGATACCGAAGGAGGTGACCAGATAAAGCAGGTGATCCACAATCCCTTCCTGTCCCGCCTGCGACAACAAGTGCATGACCGTGAACACGCCGGTCGACCACCAGAACCCTAGCCACGGGCGGCCTGGCGTCGACCGAAGTAGCCAACCGCGGAACACTAACTCTTCTGGGATGCCCTGCAGCAAGAATGCAAACCCGGCGAGCTCAAACACAGCGCCGATGTTGACTGCGGCCGACTCAGATGGAAACTCCTCGGGCCTCTCACCGGTGGCCATCCCTAACGCAATGCCGATCAAATGGGCCAGAAGCACAAGTGCGCCTGCCGCGACGGTTCCTGCGACCAACCCCGTGACCACCTTGGCGCCGCCAAAACCAGTGGCAGCAAAAGGCCGTCGTTCCGCATAACGCATCCACGCCCAGACAGCCAGAAACGCCAGCACGCAGTTGATCGCGCTCAACCCGAACCGCTGCAGGCCAGCGACCACAGGCTGATCTGAGACGCCCGTCACCAACATCAGCCCGAGAGGGATGAAGGTAGCACCAAGGACGATCACCACCGCGACCACGCCGCGCACCGTGATACCCCACCACGTCAGCGGCAGCCGAGGCGGGGTGGCTGGATCTGAAGGGGTGGTTAGAGAAATGAAGTCATCAGGAGGCGACGCAGCGCGGGAAGTATTCATGGGTTCATCCCACCAAGAACACCGTTTCTCCCGCCACGGGGATCGCACCGATTTCCCCTCAGGGTTGTCCCCGATTTTGCGGCCACTGCCCCACCATGCAAGCTGTCATGGACGCCGCCGCAGATGCCGTTCCAGCGATTAGGAGTTCGCCGGCTGTGGGTGTAGTGTTGACTCTCGCTGTTGTCGAAGTACACGTTTACGCTTAGTCAACCGGTGACTTTTGACGCCCTCGAGCTCACCCGGCCATCCTCACTACCAGGCCGATTTCTAGTTTCGAGTGTGGTGTCAGCTATTACATGTCTCCGAGTTTTCAAGCGGCTAGGAGAAAGAAGTAACCATGTCGGCACATTGCCAGGTCACGGGAAAGCAGCCGTCATTCGGCAAAACCGTGTCTCACTCGCACCGCCGCCACTCGCGTCGTTGGAACCCCAACGTGCAGAAGCGGCGGTTCTACCTGCCCTCTGAGGGCCGTACCATCACGCTGAACGTTTCCACCAAGGGTCTGAAGATCATCGACCGTGACGGCATCGAGTCCGTCGTCGCTCAGATCCGCGCCCGAGGGGAGAAGGTCTAATGCCCAAGAACGACATCCGCCCGATCATCAAGCTCAAGAGCACCGCGGGCACCGGCTACACCTACGTCACCCGTAAGAACAAGCGCAACAACCCGGACCGCATCTCTTTGAAGAAGTACGACCCGGTCGCGCGCAAGCACGTTGAATTCCGCGAGGAGCGATAGAAATGGCTAAGAAGTCCAAGATCGCTAAGAACGAAAAGCGCAAGGAGATCGTCGAGCGTTACGCGCAGCGCCGCCAGGAGCTCAAGGCGATCATCCGCAACCCGGAGACGTCCGACGAGGATCGTCTCGAGGCTCAGTTCGAGCTCAACCGTCAGCCGCGCGACGCCTCCCCGGCTCGCGTTCGTAACCGCGACTCCCACGATGGCCGCCCCCGAGGCTACCTCCGCAAGTTCGGCCTCTCCCGCGTCCGCATGCGCGAGATGGCTCACCGCGGTGAGCTGCCGGGCGTCCGCAAGTCGTCCTGGTAAGCAAGGAGTGCACCAATAATGAAGCGCAACAACAACCGTAAGGCGCGGATGGAGCAGTCCCGCCGCCAGAAGAAGAACCCGCTCAAGGCCAAGGGCATTGAGGCAGTCGACTACAAGGACATCGAGACCCTGCGTCTGTTCATCTCCGACCGCCACAAGATCCGTTCCCGCCGCGTGACCGGTCTGACGCCGCAGCAGCAGCGCCAGGTGGCCACCGCCGTGAAGAACGCCCGCGAGATGGCTCTGCTGCCGTTCACCAGCCGCTAAATCACTGGTTGACAGCAGCGTAAGAAAAGCGCCCGCTCCCCTATGTAGGGAGACGAGCGCTTTTTCTATTTCGCGGCCTGTTTGTCGCCGCCTTGCGCGGGCTAGCCGCAGCGGGCGACAGGCAGGGATCCGAGCTGACCGTTCAGCTCAGCAGCAATGTCGTTGAGCATTTGCGTTGCTTTGCCGTAGCCGCCGTGGGGTGCATACGCCGTAATGGCGATGGCCACGTCGCCGCGTGGCCCGCGCACGAGACCGAACTGGCGGGCTAGGTATCCCCCACCCTGGTGGTTCCACCCGCCTTTGAAGCGCGCTCCGGGCATCCGCCCCAGTCCCCAACGCTGATCGGGCGTGATTCGTGCCATCATGCCCACAACCGGGCCCGAGCCATTCACGCACGGAAGGTTCGCCGCGAAGCGCGCCTGCTCGCTCGTGGTCTACAGTGTGGACATCTTGTGCGCCGGGGAAGTAGCAGTGTGGGTGCGCCCTTCGCCCAGCACTGTCTGCACCTGGTGGGTGGGGATGGCATCGGCCATGCGGTGCATGGCTGGGTTGTCAGATACTGTCACGGCCAATTCTGCATCGCGGTACCAGCGAGGACCGTCCTGTTTGAGCGCTGCGATGGAGACCGGCACCTTCATTGTTGAAAAAGCCGGCTGCGGCCGGTTATCCCCTGCCGTCGCGCTGGCGCCAGGACTGAACACAGAGATGGTGGCCTGCCCTCCGTGGCGCGCGTTGACGCGGTTGACAATTCCCTGCAGCTGCGGCTGGATGTTCACCGGTTGAGGGCGCTGCTGCGGGGCGGCTGAGTTCAATCCCAGAGCTTGGCTGGACATTGGGGTTGGCCACCCGAGATCACGCTTGACGTTACTGGGGATCTGGTTGAACGCTTCCACTGCGGCAGGGCCGATAACGGGCATTTCAGCGATGTTCGGGACTGCAATAGTGGGCATCGCGATCCCGGCTGCAGCGAGGAAAGCGGCGAGGTGGCGCATCATGGCTACAGATCATAGCCCTGCTTTCCAGGGAAAGCAGGGCAAGGGTTTAGGCTGCCACACGGAAGATCGGGTATCTTTTGCTTGACAGGTTTACAGTGTCACCAGGAGGAAGAAATGGCAGGAAGTGTCGGACGGCCACGGAAGTCGTCGCCGCGACGCTCAGGACGCACGGCACGCGAGGAAATCCTCGACGCGTCTGCGGAGCTGTTCACCAAACAGGGTTTCGCCACAACCTCCACACACGAAATCGCCGATGCCGTGGGCGTGCGTCAGGCATCGCTGTACTACCACTTCCCTTCCAAGGCCGATATTTTCTTGACCCTGCTGAAGTCCACGATCGAACCGTCGCTCGCTCTTGGCGCGGTACTGCGCGATTCGGATGCGTCTGCGAACCAGAAGCTGTGGGCGCTCGTTGCTGCTCAAACTCGCTTACTGCTGTCCTCAAAGTGGAATATCGGCCGGTTGTACCAGCTGCCAGTGGCCACCTCCGAGGAGTTTGTGGAGTATCACAAGGAACGCGCTGAGCTGGAGGATTACTTCCGCTCCTTTGCGGCTGAGATTGTCGGAGACGACGATCCGCTGGTGGAGATGCCATTCCACATGTCGCTCGCAGCCGTCGAAATGCGCGACAACACGGGAAAGGCGCCCTACCCTCTCGTCACAGATGCGCTGCCGTCGCCATCGGTCATGCTCGCGGACGCGGTGCTCGACGTCTTGCACGCAGAACTTCCGCCGGACCGCGGCGAGCGCACCATCGAACTGCTGGAAAACAGCTAACAGTTCGCCGCAGGAGCACTCTCGAGCGAACCAGCGATCTGCGCTGCCAGTTGAGTCGCCATCGCCTGTCCGCTTTCGTAACTGCCGTCGCCCGCGGTCACAGCGATAGCTACGGCGACATTCCGCCCCACACTGTCGTGCACAAGTCCGAATTGACGGACCTCGTACGCGCCATTGCTTGACGACGGCCCCCACCCGCCCTTGAACCTCGCCCCCGGGAGAGTACCTAACCCGTAGGACTGGTCGACCGTGATCCCGCCCATGAGACTGAGTACTGGTTCAGAGCCGGTCACGCACTGCAAGTTGGAGGCGAAGCGGGCTTGCTCAGCCACAGACCAGACAGTTTGGCCGAAGGGCGAGAACTCCGGCCGGATCCGCTCCCGCTGGACCGGAACCGGCGTACCGCCTTCCGCTAGCACCGCTTCCACAGCTTCCGGCGACACGCTGTTCCACAACGCCATCGCGGCGTCGTTGTCGGAGACCATGATGGCCGTCGAAGCCTGCCCCGCCATTTCTGGGTGCTCCTTCAACGCGGCGATAGCAATGGGCACCTTGATTGTGGACCATGCCGCAAAGCCTGTGGTGTCCCCGGCGGAGAACTCACCTCCGCGGCCGGACACCGCGACTTCGGCGCGGCCGCCAAAGCCGCCGAGCACATTGGCAACAGCATCGTTCAGCACGGTCTGGCCATCACCTACTGGCGCCGGAGGAATGACCTGCTCCTGCGGCGCGGGCACGTGCACCGGATCATTGTCAGCGGGGGCTCCCATGGATGGTTCTGGCAGGACACCCCTGTCACCGCCGCCTGCCGGACTGCTGGAACCGACCGTGCATGCGGACAACAACAACGCACACACGGTCGCGCATGAGAACGCGGGAAATCGTCGCACAGGACCTAAGAAATGTAGACAGCCGCGTTGTTCCCGCCGGTGCATGCCACGTGCGCTCCTTGGTCACGGCAGGTCATGTCGTAGTTCTTACCGGTGACGGGGCTGTACACACCGTACAGAGTGACGTTCGGGCTACCGGTGGAGTTGTACTTAGCCACAAAGGCGGAGAACACGTTTGCCGCGAACTGCGGAGTGGTCACATCAGAGTCGTTGACCCAATAATCCGTGTAGTTCTTCGTGGGCTTGTTCGCAGGCTTCGGTTGCTGCTGCTCGTTCGGCGAGGGTGCGTTCACCGTCTGGGTAACGGTGGGGCGATCGCCCTCACTCGGCTGCTGCACGCTGGTCAAGGCGGGCTCGTTGGCCGCGCGGTTCGCGTCCGAATTCGTCGTGAAGTAATAGACCAGGAATCCCGTCAGGGCGATGGCTAACAGCCCGGCGATGACGCTCATGATGATCATCCCTGCGTTGGATGATTTCTGTTGCGTCACCGGCGGGTACTGCGGGGGATACATACCAGGCTGGTACTGGTTGTGGGGTGCGCCCCAGTATTCGTTGCTCACACTGTTGATTATTGCACTGTTTCCAGGGAAAGCACTACAAGGGCGCGTGGCTTGACCGGCGGTTAGTGCGAGAAATGGCGGGTGCCCGTGAAGTACATGGTCACGCCAGCTTCCTTGGCCGCTGCCACAACCTCATCGTCGCGGATGGAACCGCCCGGCTGCACCACTGCCTTCACCCCTGCGTCCGCCAAGATTTGGAAGCCGTCGGCGAAGGGGAAGAAAGCATCGGACGCGGCAACGGCACCGTTGGAACGGTTACGTCCCCCCTCAAGGGTGTTCGCGCGCTCGACTGCCAGACGGGCCGAGTCGAGGCGGTTGACTTGCCCCATCCCGACACCCACCGCGGCTCCATCACGGGCAATGAGGATGGCGTTGGACTTCACGCATCGCACGGAATTCCATGCGAACTCGAGGTCCTTAAGAGTTTGCTCGTCAGCCGGCTCACCGGCGGCAAGCTCCCAGTTCTCCGGATTGTCACCGTCGGCTTGATAGATATCGCGATCCTGCAGCAGCGTGCCACCGGAGATCTGCACGATGTCCATTCCTTCACGCTCTGGCTGCTCGGCGGTGAGGATGCGCAGGTTCTTCTTGGTTTGCAGCAGCTCCAGGGCTTCCGGGGCGTACCCCGGCGCAATGATGACTTCGGTGAAGATCGGGGCGACTTGCTCAGCCATCTCCACGGTGACTTCGCGGTTGGCGGCGATCACACCGCCGTAGGCGCTGACCGGGTCGCAGGCGTGGGCCTTGGAGTGCGCCTCGGCGATAGAGGTGTCCGAGACTGCGATGCCGCACGGGTTCGCGTGCTTGATCACGGCCACGCATGGACGCTCGTGGTCCCAGCACGCGCGCCAGGCAGCGTCCGCGTCTTGATAGTTGTTGTAGCTCATCTCCTTACCGCCGTGCTGGGTGGCACCCGCCAAGCCGGTGCCGTCCGAGATGAGGGTCGCGGACTGGTGCGGGTTTTCGCCGTACCGGAGAGTCGTCCGTGTGCTCCCTTCGTCGAGTTGCTCGACGAACCAGGCGGATACTTCAGAGTCGTAGATCGCGGTGTGCGTGAACGCGTCTGCTGCCAGCTGGCGGCGCTGCGCTGCGTCGAAGCCACCGCCTCGCACGGCGTCGATGACTTCGCTGTACCGCGACGGGTCCACCACGACTGCAACGGACGGGTGGTTCTTTGCGGCCGCGCGCACCATCGAGGGGCCACCAATGTCGATCATCTCGACGACCTCGTCGAAGCTAGCACCGGAATCAGCTGTCTCACTAAACGGGTAAAGATTGACCACGACGAGATCGAACGGCTCCACACCGAGCTCCTGGATCTGCTTGACGTGCTCTTCCTTGCGCAGGTCAGCCAGAATGCCGGCGTGAACGCGCGGGTGCAGCGTCTTCACACGGCCCTCGAGCACCTCCGGGAAGCCGGTCAGCTCCGCGACCTCAGTCACGTTCGCGCCAGCGTCCTTGATGTGCTGCGCAGTCGAACCAGTGGAGACGATCTCCACACCAGCCTCGGCGAGAGCAGTCGCGAGCTCATCCAGGCCCGTCTTATCGAAGACACTGATCAGGGCACGTTTGATAGGTGTGCGAGTCATGCGGTGAACTCAACCTTTCCGGTCGTCGTGGGGGTGGCGCGATGGAGCGTATCGACGATCAACTCGCGCTCCATCACCTTAATCCGTTCGTGCAACTCTTCTTCAGTTTCACCCTCGCGCACATTCAGCGCACGCTGGGCAATGATTTCGCCCGTGTCTACCCCCGAATCGATGTAGTGCACCGTCGTTCCGGTGACTTTCACGCCGTACGCCAGAGCGTCCCGGACGGCGTGCGCTCCGGGGAACGCCGGCAGAAGTGCTGGGTGGGTGTTGATGAGCGAGCCTTCGAACCGGTCCAAGAAACCCTGCCCGAGGATCTTCATGAATCCGGCGGAGACGACCACATCGGGGTCTGTACTCGCCACCGTCTCCGCGAGACGGACATTCCACTCGTCGCGGTCACCATCCACTGCGACAACCTCGGCGCGGATCCCAGCAGCGCGCGCCCGGTCCAATGCAGGGCACTCAACGTCGGCGACGACGAGGTCTACGCTGTAGCGGCCTTGGTGATCAAGGATGGCCTGCAATAGCGTCCCCGACCCCGACACCAACACGGCAACGGAAATCTCTGGAGGGCCTGAAGAGTCTGACACAACGGCCAAGTCTAGTCCGTGGCGGGGCGCTGCGTTTCACTCAACGGGCCAGCCTCATCGGCTTCGAGCCCGTTTTCGCCTTCCCGCTGTTTCAGAACTGAGTAGGCAGTGGATCCGCCTGCTGGCTGCTCCCCCTCAGAGACACCCTCATCGGATTCTTCCGCCTCGGGTTTGGACTCGGGCTGAGGTTCTTCGACCTCGCGGTGGCCGTCTTCACGCTCGTCCGTCTCGAGCTTCCTTGGCACGTCGACGACATCCGCCTCATCCGCGTGGTCAACATCATCCGCGTCCTCGGCATCC
Organism: Corynebacterium sp. CCUG 70398; assembly: GCF_024454055.1. Classification (NCBI taxonomy): domain Bacteria; kingdom Bacillati; phylum Actinomycetota; class Actinomycetes; order Mycobacteriales; family Corynebacteriaceae; genus Corynebacterium; species Corynebacterium sp. CCUG 70398. The sequence continues at coordinate 21,967 of NZ_JAGPYZ010000007.1, read as the reverse complement.
TCGGCGTCTGCTGCCACAGTGCGGCCTCTGATCGCTGCCACGATCCAGGCCAAGCCAATCACTCCTCCAACCCAACATAGTGCCGCTAGGGCGAAGAACAAAGGTGACGGCCCGATCCAGCCGTACGCACCGACATGGCCGCCAGCCATGAGCGCGCCAACAAGAGCGAAAACGGCAGCGATGAGGGTGCAGGCGGCGATGTCGATGGGGAGGAAACGTCGAGAAGCGACGAAGTGGATGAGCACCGCTGCCGGCACGATCATCAGCACTGGCGCCCACGCGGGCACAGTGCCTGGGATCGCGCCGAAGAGCGGCAGCGGCGGAAGCGGCACAAGTGCGGCACTGAAGAGAGAGACACCGCCCTCGGCGATCTGCATCGGAGCGCCGAGCAACACGGACAGCGTGGAGATGACCGCGTTCGGCAGATAGAGGATGCACAGCCCCACCAGCGCGAGTACCCCTCCCCCATCCAAAACCGGGAACTGGGCGACAAGGTCCGCGATGCGTCCGTAGCCGACAGCGAGAAGCACAAGGTAAACGATCGCCGCGGCCGCAAGGAGGCGTAGCGCGAGCGTGGCCATTGCGCGGGTGGCGCCGATCAACGCGACCGGCAATGAGGCACGGTCGAACAGCGCGCGCCACAGCCGCTCACTCATGCCGCACGCCATCCCAACGAGGTGAACGAACACCGGAATGAAGAGCGCCTTGTGAATCGCAGGCGGACTGACGGGAAAAACACTCGACGCATCCGCCACCATGAACCACGCTATCGCGGACAGGGTGAACGGAATGAGCACCACAAGGCCAAAGATCGCATACAGATCCAGCACACTCACCCGCTCACGCGTGGCGACGCGGACACGCCACGCAATGAACGCAGCCACCAAGACCGCCGGCAAGAGCGGAAGTGAGCCCAAGATCACACCATCGAGGATCACAGGTACACCGTGGAGCACGAACCACGTCTCTGCGATCGCGGCGGGCAACGCGGCGACACGACCACCAGCGAGCAGGATAGTAGCCAAGCAGACGGCGATAATGCCCAGCACAAGCACGATATTGGGCACGCCGATGTACGGCGCGTAATGGCGGACGCGCTCCTTCATCGTCGACGGCGCTGCCGGTGTCGCGTTCGCCCGCGCAGCATCTGATACATTCACTGAGCGCGGGCGACGACGAGCGACCGTGGGCGACGTTCGGGACGAACGCGTCGGAGGACTAGACTTCTTACTCATTGCATTCCACCTTGTCACGGGTGACGTGCGAATCGTGGTCAGACACGTTTGTGAGACACTTCGCTTTCCGACGTAACACATGAGATCTTCCACCCGATTTGGTTAAAGTTGCCCGAAAGGTTGCTTAACGTTCTGGAACTGACTAATCTGTGTCCGGTAGATAACAACTCGGTTACGATTATGGAACGACCCGTAACCCATTGACGATCTAACGAGGTTTAAGTTGAACTCTTCGAGCGCACGCCGCACCCACGGCAAGCACCGGAAGCAGACCCCTAACAAGGGCCGTGTCGCACTTGTCGCCCTGACCACGGGCGCAGTGACAACTGGCGGCGCTTCGGTAGCTACCGCGGCCAATAATGACCGCCTTGCCGATGCGCAGACTGCTTTTGACGGGATTGCCCCCGCCGAAGAGGCAGCTCCGCAGGAAGCACCGCAGATCCTGGCGATCAGCGAGTACAAGCCGGTGGACAATCTTTCTGAACAGCTGGGGAAGGCTGTTGAGTTCGCACAGGAGCGCAAGGCAGCAGACGAGGCTGCCCGCACACCGAAGTCCATGAAGCCGGCAGAGGGCACTTTCACCTCCGGTTTTGGTATGCGCTGGGGCGCGATGCACAACGGCATCGACATCGCCAACGCCGTGGGCACCCCGATCATCGCTGTGGCTGATGCCGTGGTCATCGACTCCGGCCCGGCACAGGGTTACGGCAACTGGATCCGCCTGCGCCACGATGACGGCACCGTTTCCGTCTACGGCCACATGGAGACCCTCGACGTCGCCGTCGGTGAGCGCGTCAAGGCCGGTCAGAAGATCGCTGGCATGGGTAGCCGCGGCTTCTCCACCGGCTCCCACCTCCACTTTGAGGTCCACCCTGACGGCACCACCCCGGTCGACCCGGTGCCGTGGCTCGCAGCTCGCGGCATCACGGTTTAGAACCTCCGTAGAACGCCCCCTCCTTATCGGGAAGGGGGCGTTTTTCGTTGCATGGTGTCGCTTCCGTTACAGGTTTCAATCACGGAAAATCACCCCCGCCCGATACCCCCGCCTCAAAACTCACAGGTTTCACAATAGTCACAGAAGTTAACTACCGTATCCAGCGCGTTTCCGTGGGATCCTTCCCCAACAGGAGCGAATTTGCACGTCAACGGCGGTGTCCAAGCATTGATCGGGGCTCCAGAGCCAGTTAGCATGTGGCGAGTTCAACGGACCATTCCATGCGTAGAGACGAAGAAGCAAAGAAGGATGCAATGAAACGACGCTTGATCGCCGCAGCGGTGGCCCTCACAACCCTGGCCGCCATCCCCGCGCACGCCATCAACGTGTCTGTCGACGGCGAAGACGTCGACGGTCTCGCCCCCGCCCTGCCGTCCATCGGCATGGCCCTCGACGACATCCTGTCCCAGGGAGCCACGTTCTCTGCGGCCGGCTACAGCATCGTATACGACCCACGCGCGCTGCCGGAGTACGACGAGGAGGAAGCGACCGTAGAGGTCCCCACCACCTCCGTGACCCCGCAGGAGGGCACCGCACCAAGCGGCCAGAAGGTCGTCCTTCCGGCAGAGGGCCGCTTCACCTCAGGCTACGGCCCGCGTTGGGGCCGCATGCACAACGGCATCGACATCGCCAACGGCATCGGCACCCCGATCTACTCCGTCATGGACGGCACCGTGATCAACGCCGGCCCGGCACAGGGCTTCGGCAAGTGGGTCCGCGTGCGTCACGACGACGGCACCATCACCGTCTACGGCCACGTCCACTCCTTCAACGTGAGCGTTGGCCAGCGAGTGACCGCCGGCGAGCAAATCGCCGAGATGGGCAACGAGGGCCAGTCCACCGGCCCGCACCTGCACTTCGAAGTCCGTCCGGGCGGCGGCAACGCCATCGACCCGGTGCCGTGGCTCAAGGACCGCGGCATTGAGGTGTAGCTAGAGCTTTTCCATCGGCACACCGCCGATGAGCATCAGCCTAACGGTTCCGCTGGAACCGAAGTCGATGGTGACGGTCTCCCTGGCTCCGACACCATCGACACTCATGACCGTGCCCAGCCCGTACTTAGCGTGGTTGACGCGGTCGCCCTTAGCCAGGTGCAGATCCTTGTTCACAGGTGTGCGCTCGCGGCGCGGCATTGCACGCCGCGAAGGCGCGGGACTCCCCCACGCTTCGTTGGAGAAGGAGTACTCCGGTTCAACCCGGCGCCAGTCGAGGAGGTCTTCCGGGACCTCCGCGAGGAAGCGGCTGGCAGGGTTGTTCATCGGACTGCCCCACGAAGAGCGTGTCAGCGCGCGAGTCAGGTAGAGCCGCTCCCGGGCACGCGTGATGCCTACATAGGCGAGACGACGCTCCTCCGCGAGCTCAGCTGGATCGCCCATTGCCCGCATGTGCGGGAACTGGCCGTCCTCCCATCCGGTGACGAAGACGACCGGGAACTCCAGGCCCTTCGCCGTGTGCAAAGTCATGAGCGTGACCACGCCCTGACCCTCATCCGGGATCTGGTCCGCGTCTGCGACCAAGGACACACGCTCTAGGAACGCCTGCAGCGACCCCGGCCGGGCCTCACCGCTCTCCGGGTCCCACTCCTCGCCGTAGGCCATCTGGTTTGCCGCTTCAGAGGAGAACTCGCGCGCCACAGAGACCAACTCGTTGAGGTTGTCCAAACGCGCCCCGTCCTGCGGATCATTCGAAGCTTCCAACTCCGCCTTGTACCCAGTGACGGCGAGAATGCGCGTCACCAAAGCCCCCAAGTCGGGCATTCCGGTGACTTCGTTTCTCAGCTCCGGTAACTCGTCCCGCAGCCCTTGAATCATCTCGACAAAACCGCCGATCGCGTTCTTCGCGCGGGGGCCTAGGGTGGGGATCTCTCCCGCTGCGCCGTCGATAAGCGCGCGCCCGAAACTCATCCCGTGATTGTCCGCGTGAAGCGCGACCATCGCCTGCGCTTTGTCGCCGATGGCGCGCTTGGGCACGTTGATGATGCGTCGCATGCTCACCGAATCATCCGGGTTGTCCAAGATGCGTAAGTACGCCACAATGTCGCGGATTTCGCGGCGCTCATAGAAGCGCGTGCCGCCGATCACCTTGTACGGCACTCCCGCGCGGATGAAGATGTCCTCCAGCGCGCGCGAGGAATTGTTGGTGCGGTACATCACGGCGATGTCGCCGTAATCCACTCCCCTGTCAGCGAGCTCGTCGATCTCGGAGGAAACAAAGCGGGCCTCATCGTGCTCGTTGTCCGCGACGTATCCGACGATCTTCTCCCCTGTGCCCGTGTCAGTCCACAGCTTCTTCGGGCGGCGGCCAGCATTCTGCGCGATCACGGCATTCGCCGCGGCGAGGATGTTCTGCGTCGAGCGGTAGTTCTGCTCCAGCAGAATCGTCGTGGCGTCGGGGTAATCACGCTCGAACTCCTCAATGTTGCGGATCGTCGCGCCGCGGAAGGCGTAGATCGACTGATCCGAATCACCAACGACCGCCAGCTCCGGCGCATCAGGGCCATTGCCGACGAGGGTGTGGATCAGCTCGTACTGTGCGTGGTTCGTGTCCTGATACTCATCCACAAGCACGTGACGGAAGCGGCGACGATAGTACTCCACCACCTGCGGATGCTGCTTGAACAACCCGACAACCTCGCCGATCAGATCGTCGAAGTCCACCGCATTGCCCTCCCGCAGCCGACGCTGGTACTGCGTGTACACCGCAGCCACGGTGACCTCGAAGGGGTTCTTCGTCGTCTGGGCGTTCGCAGCTGCCTCCTCCGGGCCAATGAGCTCGTTTTTCAGGTTCGAGATCCCGTTGGCCAGCGTCCGCGCGGAAAACTTCTTCAGGTCCAGGTTCATCTCTTTGGCGATCATGCCCAGCAAACGGCGCGAATCATCACCGTCATAGATGGTGAAGTTCGTGTTCAGCCCCGGCACCAGCTGCGCCTGCTGCCGCAGAATACGCACGCACACAGAGTGGAACGTGGCCACCCACATCCGCTCCGCCTGCGGGCCGATGAGAGCACCCACGCGCTCCTTCATCTCGGCGGCGGCCTTATTGGTGAAGGTGATCGCCAGAATCTCCCCCGGCGCCACCCCACGCACCTGCAGCAGATACGCAATGCGCCGCGTCAGCACAGCCGTTTTGCCAGAGCCCGCGCCAGCGACAATGAGCAGCGGGCTGCCCGTGTGCTCCACGGCGGCCTTCTGCTGCGGATTCAACCCCAAAGTCAAGTCAGTTCCCATGATGGCTACAACCGTACTAGGCGGGTGTACCACACCTGTCCCGCAGCCGGTCATGGCAGAATAAAGCGCTATGAGCGAGTTCGAGATCAGGCATCCGTCGGGCACCGACGATCCGCTTTCCAACGCTGAAATTCAGCGCTACCGGCAAGAGATCGACCGACTCGATCGGCTGATCCTCGACTCCGTGAAGCGCCGCACCGAGATCTCCCAAGCGATCGGCAAAACCCGCATGGGTTCGGGCGGGACGCGGTTGGTGCACAACCGCGAAGTGGCCATTATCAACCAGTTCCGCGACGAGCTGGGAGAAGAAGGCCCGAACCTGGCGGCGATCCTGCTCAGGCTCGGGCGGGGCAAGTTAGGTTAAGTTAGCGGGCGGCCTGGATATAGTTTGCACCCGGCCCCTTCCGAGCTGACAAAACAGCAGGTCAGATTTAACTTCCACGGCAAGCTTGCAAACTATATCCAACAAGGCCACACTGTTCGCGATTCAAGGGAACCGAACCACCCTTCCCGCAGTCTAAGAAGGGCATGGGCTACACAAAACTTGCGTGCGTCGATCGGATGGTTATTTCCCGCCGAGTCCCCGGCACCCTCAACCGGACAGGCGGGGGAATTCAGGTTTCTTCCGGTTTCTTCGCGTCAGACTTCCCGGTTCGATCACCTGAACTTGCCCGGCACGATGCCCGATTCCACCCCCACAACACCGCCTACCGGGTGCCTGCCGGTCTACGAGCTGTAGCCCACGCCCATGAGAACCCCAACTGCGTAGTCTCCGGGCTCAGCGCTCTCGCCCTGTTGGGTTTTCCCTACCTAGCCGACTCGTGCGACACCACTATGAACACACCGGTGGATCGGAGGGAAAGGGAATGGGGGCTGGTCAGGAGGCGTCGAAAAGCGAAGGGCACGTGGACCGTCATTTGGAACGGGCTAGAGATACCCGTCAGCGCACCACCCGACGCTGTCGTCGAAGCTGTTCAAGATGTCCGCGCAGGGATCCACTCATGGTCAAGCCCAGCATGGGTAGCTGACCCTATCGTCCTGTGGGCTGTCCAGCTAGTCGACGCCTCACGCCACCTACTTGGAGTCACCCCCGAATCCATCCTGGATGCCGCGCGCGGCCGAGTGGACAACCGATGGCTGCGCAACGTTCTCCAGCTCTCTAGCGCGCGGGCTGAATCGCCCAAAGAAACTGAGATGCGTCTCATGTGCACAGCGCTGACCGAAAAACCCAACCTCATTGGCGACACTGAATGGGCACAGGCCGCGCTGGAATTCAGATCACACGGGCTCGCCTTCACCGAGCAAGTCCCGCTTTACGACGGCCCACGCCTCATCACCACCTTCGACCTCGCCCTTACAGACCTCAAGATTGCCCTGATGTACGACGGCGAACACCACCTAGCTCGCGGCCAACGAGACACTGACTTCCGGATCAACCTGGAATGCCAGCTTATGGGATGGACCGTCGTGCGGATCTCAGCTGGGACGCTCCACGACCTACCAAGAATCCTCCTCGCGTTGCTCCGGGAAAGGGCCTAGAGGCGGCGTCAAGATATTGTTTGCATTCGCTCGTGACGGTCTGGACAAAACCCCAGTTCAGAATTGTTTGCCTGTGCAACTATGCAAACTAAATCTCGGGCCCCTAGTCCTCCTCGAGCGAGTCGAGCACGACCTCGAACTCGAGCAGTTCCGCACCGGATGCGACAGGCTTGCGGGCCTCCCCGCCTTCCCGGCCCTCGCCGTGTGCAGAGCGGCCTTCCCCAGCCCACCAGTTGTTGTAGGACTCTTCATCCGCCCAGCGGGTGACCACGAAATAGCGCTCTTCCCCCTTGACGGGGCGGAGCAGCTGAAAGCCTTCGAAACCGGGCTGATTGTCAATGGCGTGTTTGCGGGCCTTGAAGCGCTCCTCCAGGTGCTCGCCAGCTCCCTCAGGGACAGTGATTGCGTTGATCTTCACAATGCTCATGCGGCCCATTATCCCCGAAAATTAACCCCGAGAGCCCGGGATATTTCACTACCCTTGGGGCCATGACCGACATCACCTCCACCGCTGCCTGGAACAACCTGCTCAAGCTTCACGCCGAGAAGCAGGCGACCACCCTGCGCGAACTGTTCGCCCACGATGACCACCGCGCTGAGACCTACACTTTTGACGCTGCTGGCCTGCACGTCGACCTGTCCAAGAACCTCGTTGACGCCGACATTCTCGCCGCGCTCGTGGAGCTTGCCGAGGAGGCCGACCTGAAGGGTGCCACGGAGAAAATGTTCACCGGCGAGCGCATCAACTCCACTGAGGACCGTGCTGTGCTGCACACCGCGCTGCGCATCCCGGCGGAGCGGGATCTGAAAGTCGACGGCCAGGACGCTGCAGCAGACGTCCACGAAGTGCTGGGCCGGATGCGCGATTTCGCCTCCAAGCTGCGCTCGGGCGAGTGGCAGGGACACACCGGCCACACGATCAAGAAGGTGGTCAACATCGGTATCGGCGGCTCGGACCTGGGTCCCGCGATGGCGGCAAACGCGCTGCGCACGTACGCCACGGCGGGCATTACCGCCGAGTTCGTCTCTAACGTCGATCCAGCTGACATGTCCCGGGTCCTCGATGAGGTCAATCCGGAGGAAACGCTGTTCATCGTTGCATCGAAGACCTTCACCACGCAGGAGACCCTGTCCAACGCGCATGCTGCGAAGCGTTGGCTGCTGGAGCAGTTCGACGGTGACCAGTCCGCCATCGCGAAGCACTTCGTAGCGGTGTCCACGAACGCGGAGAAGGTCGCCGAGTTCGGCATCGACACTGACAACATGTTCCCGTTCTGGGACTGGGTCGGCGGCCGCTACTCGGTCGATTCTGCAATCGGTCTGTCGCTCATGGCGGTCATCGGCCCGCAGGACTTCATGCGCTTCCTCGAGGGCTTCCACGCGATGGACGAGCACTTCCGCACCACCCCGAACGAGCGCAACGTCCCGGCACTGATGGGCCTGCTCAACGTCTGGTACCGCAACTTCTACGGCGCGCAGACCCACGCCGTGCTCCCCTACTCCGAGGACCTCTCCCGCTTCCCCGCCTACCTTCAGCAGCTCACCATGGAGAGCAACGGCAAGAGCACGCGTATCGACGGCTCCCCCGTCACCGTCGACACCGGCGAGATCTTCTGGGGAGAACCGGGCACGAACGGGCAGCACGCCTTTTACCAGCTCATCCACCAGGGAACGACGATGATCCCGGCGGACTTCATCGGCTTTGCCACCCCGAAGGAAGACCTGCCGACGGCCACCGGTGAAGGATCGATGCACGATCTGCTCATGGGGAATTTCTTCGCTCAAACCAAGGTGCTTGCTTTCGGGAGGACGCAGCAAGAGGTGGAGGCAAGTGGCGTCGATAAGCAGCTGGCGCCGCACAAGGTCATGCCGGGCAACCGCCCGACCACCACGATCCTCGCCCCAGAACTCACACCGCACGCGCTTGGCGCGCTCATCGCGCTGTACGAGCACATCACCTTCACCCAAGGCGTGATCTGGGGCATCAACTCCTTCGACCAGTGGGGTGTTGAGCTGGGCAAAGAGCAGGCCAACCAGCTGGCGGGCGCTGTCAGCGGCGAAGAAACACCCGACACCGGCGACGCTTCAACGGACGCGCTGATTCGCTGGTACCGCGAACAAAAGTAAATGAAATGCGGTTGATCGGCGCCGCCTGCGGTTATTCTTGACAACCATGGGCGACGCCGTATCACGCGATTCTTATACCCCGAAGCAGCGGACGCAGTACCGCAATTACCTGCTCGACGAGCTCGAGGTTTTTGACAAGCACCTCCAAAAGGCCGAATTCGTCGATCACGGCACGATCGGTTTGGAGCTCGAGCTCAACCTCGTCGACGAGAATGCAGCGCCTGCGGGTTGCAACGATGCGGTGCTCGCTGAGCTTTCAGATGAATACCAGGCCGAAGTCGGGCGCTACAACGTCGAGGTGAACCACCCTCCGTTGTCGATGGAAGGCGACGGGCTCACGAGGCTGCACAACGGACTGAACGAGCGCCTGCACAATGTGCAGGAAGCCGCGACGGCGGCAGGAGCGCGGATGGCGATGATCGGCACCCTGCCGACCGTCACCACCGAATACCTGAAAAGCCCCGAGTGGATGACCAAAGAGAACCGCTACGCTGCCCTGACGAACTCGGTGATGCAGGCCCGCGGCGAACTCGTAGACATCGACATCGCGCGCGAAGAGCGGTACCGAGAATCCTTTGAGGACATTGCTACCGAGTCCACCTGCACCTCGATGCAGCTGCATCTGCAAGTCGCCCCCGACCGTTTCGCGGACGCGTGGAATGCCTCCCAAGCTATCGCGGGCGTGCAGGTGGCGCTCGGAGCAAATTCCCCACTGTTCTTAGGCCACCGAGTGTGGCACGAATCCCGCATCCCCATCTTCCAACAGTCCATGGACACCCGCACCGCGGAGCTGGTTAACCAGGGCGTGCGGCCGCGCGTGTGGTTCGGTGAACGCTGGATCACGTCCGTGTTCGACCTGTTCGAGGAAAACGTCCGCTACTTCTCCCCGCTCATCCCGGAAGGCCGCGCCGAAGCAGGCAAACCGATCATGGACGGCAACAGCCCCGGCCTGCACTACCTCAATCTGCAGAACGGCACGATCTGGCGGTGGAACCGGCCGATTTACGATCCGTCGACGGAGCTGTCCCACATCCGCGTGGAGAACCGCATCCTCCCGGCGGGCCCGACGACGATCGACATCATTGCGGACGCAGCTTTCTACTACGGCATGGTCAAGTTCCTCGGCGAACAGACTCGACCCGTCTGGTCGCGCCTGACTTTCACCGATGCGACGAATAACTTCTTCGCCGGCGCGCGCGACGGCCTCGGTGCCCGGGTTGTGTGGCCCACGCTGGGGCGTATCGACGTCTCCAACCTCGTCCTCAACCACCTCCTAGACCAAGCGCGACTCGGGTTGGAGATGCTCGAGGTCGACGAGAACTTGATTGACAAGTACCTGGGCGTCATCGAAGGGCGCGCGTGGCGGCGCCAGAACGGCGCATCGTGGCAGCTCGATGCTTTGGCCTCCACCGGCGCGGGCACGAAGCCCGGTTCCCCGGAACGCCAGGACGCACTTGCCCGTGTGCTCGAGGCGTACCTGGAGAATCAGAAGACCTCCGCCCCGGTGCATACCTGGTCAACAGATATCTAACGGTGCGCGTTTCTAGTCCAGATACCTTTAGCGGATAGAGTGCTAGAGGACTGACCGCCAGAAGAAAGAGTGACGCGTGTCCGGAATCATCGATTGGATTGTCAACCTCATGGATGCCCTCGGCGCCCCTGGCGTCGGCATCGCGATCCTGCTGGAGAACCTCTTCCCGCCAATCCCCTCGGAGGTCGTGCTGCCGCTGGGCGGCTTCACCGTCGCGCAGGGTTCCCTGAACTTCGTGTCGGTGTTCATCTGGGCGACCATTGGTTCCGTCGTCGGCGCGTACATGCTCTATGGCCTGGGTGCGTGGTTGGGCGCTGACCGCCTGCGCGCCATCGCGGATTGGATGTGGCTGGTCAAGGCCTCCGACGTGGATAAAGCTCTGGAGTGGTTCGACCGTTACGGCAAGCCGTCGATCTTCTTCGGGCGTCTCATCCCCGGCGTGCGCTCGCTGATCTCCATTCCCGCCGGCCTCGACCGAATGAACCTGCTCACTTTCGGCCTGTGGACCACCCTGGGCTCCGGCATTTGGAACTTCATCCTGATCTACCTCGGTTTCAAGCTCGGTGAGAACTGGGACGTTGTCGAGCGCTACGTCGACCAATACTCCAAGGTCGTCTACGTCCTGCTCATCCTCATCATCCTGGGCTTTTTGGTCTTCTTCATCCGCCGCGCCATTCGTGAGCGCAACGAGACCGCACCGCAGGCGTAGGGGTTCACGGGTCCCTTGCGGAAAAGTTGACAAACTGGATGTCCGTCTAGCAACGTAACCGCAGGTCACGGCGTTTTAGTCGTTTGAGCACGGTCCCGCTATGTCAACTTTTCCGCACGGCGCGTTCTGCCCAGCCCTCTGGCTCTGGCTGGCAGGTGGGGCACCACCAGATCACGCGCTCTAGGTCACCCGCACCGCCGAGGAACCCGTTTTTGATCAAGGTGGCGCAGCGCCGGCAGGGCTTGTTGTTTCGACCGAAGACGTAAGCCGTCTCCCCGGCCCGTTTCACCCCGGTGGAGACGCGTTTGACCTCATCTTTGTTCGTCCACATGAGGCGGCGGGAAATATCGATGATCGACCGAACCTTCTCCTCCCCCAACTCCCCAACGGTGCGGGTAGGGTGGACGCCGGCGAGGAAGCAGATCTCGGCGCGGTACTCGTTGCCAATTCCCGCGACACGGTATTGGTCCATCAGCGCGCGCCCGATCTCTCTTTCCGGTGCGGCGAGAATGCGCCGATAAGCCTCCGCAGAATCGAAGTCTTCCGCGAGCATGTCTGGGCCGAGATAGCCCATCTCCTCCTCGTACGCGACGGCAGGGAAGACGTCGACAAGACCGAGGGAATGGCCGACCAGCTCGATATCGCCGGCCGCATCCGCAAGCTGGAGCACGACTCGAGCTGTGTGACCAGGCTTCTTCCAGCGACTGCCCGCGCGGTGAACGGACCAGGTTCCCTCCATCTTGAGGTGGGTGTGCAGTATCTCGGGCTCGTAGCCGTCCGCGCCGAACTGCATGAACAAGTGCTTACCGTAGGGCCAGACGCGCTCGACGGTCATGCCGGTGAAGTCGACGGTGGCAAAGCGGGGCACGCGCAGAGAGCACTTGGTCACCTCGCGGCCGGTCATGAACTGCAGCCGTTTGGACAGCTGGTAGACCGAATCACCCTCGGGCATCGGTGTCCTCCTCGTCAGACGGGTCGTCGAAACTGAGGTCGTCCAGCTCCATCGACTTGATCGCGTCGGTCACCGTCCGGCCACGGCGCTTCGGCGAAGCAACCGTTCTGCCGCCGATCTTCGCGCCCTTCGGCGAACCGGCCGCGCCGTATTCTTTCAGGATGAACGCGGGCCCGCCGTTGAGCTTTTCGACGGTCAATGGCGTCATCCTCCCCTGCCCCACAACATCGGCGAGCGCCCCGACGACCATGCGTAGAAGCTCTACGTCCCTGTCACCGTCGACGACACCCTCGGGGAAGCCGTCGAAGAAAGTGGTCATGGTCTTGCCGCCGCGGGTGGTGTGGGCGGCGAGGAGGCCGTCGATAAGCACGACGAGCGCGCCGGCAGACCGTGTCGGGCCGGATTCTGGCCATGGCAACGCCGCGCCGTACGGGTTCGCGGGGTCGGTGGCGGCAAGCACGTAGACCTTCGGTTCCTTGGTGCCGGACGGCCAGCCGACGAGGTCATCTGAGTCCTGGTGCCCGCGCAAACGGTCGATCGTGGCTGGCGTGGAGAATTGCGCGGCGCCGAGCCCTTCGACGAGGTAACCGCGCATGGCTTTGCCGGACTCCTCGAAACCGGAGAGCGTCTTATAGGCCAGGGCGAAACCGCCGGGGATGTCCTCGGAGACGATGCTGCCGCGGGTGACCACGCCGTAACGGTCAAGCCACGCCTCGCCGTGTGCCAGCGAACGTTGCGTCGGATCAGTGTCAGGCGTTGGTGTCGCAGCCCAGCGCCCGGTCATGTCCGGCGGAGTCACGGTGGTGAAGGTGGTGCGCCCAGAGCGAATTCTGCTTCTCGACGGCCGCCGCTTCGCCCTGTGCGCCGTCTTCCCATGCTTACCGCCGGCGAGGCGAGCACGGATCGGAGCGAACGAGTCAGGTGCGATCAGACCCGCCTCGACGAGATCCCACACGGACTCGCGGAGCTCGTCGGTGGTCGCGCTGCGCGCACCACCGACACCATCCAACAAGTCAGTGAACAGGTAGCCGCCGCCGGCGCGGATCTTGTCCATCACCTGCTGCTGGGTGAGACTGAGCAAGGGTTCTTCCGGGATCGGCATGAGTTGGGCGGCGTAGTCGGCGGGCAGCAGCATGATCCACGGGTCGCGTGCGCCGGCCTTGCCAGCCCCGACGATGACGACTTCGCCGCCCAGCGTCAGCTCATCGAGCATCTCCGGGGAGTAGTCGCCCACGCGCGACGGGAGGATCATGGACTCCCACGCGCTGGCAGGAAGGCGGACGCCAGCGAGCTGCTCAATGACCGAATACACGCCGTCCGCACCGCGCAACGGCGGCCGCGTGCCGGCAGGGGCGATGTTGAGCCAGGCCGGCATGAACCGGCCGAGCGCCGATTGTGAGACCGGGCGAGTCTGCGCGCGGGCAGCGGCGAGCGACCGGGTGCGCACGATGCGCAGAACCTCGGCGGCCATGTACTCCTGCTCGTCAACACCCTGGCGGTAGCGGCCTTCAATGACCTTGTCGGCGTCAACCAGCGGGGTCAACGCCGTGTAGGCCGCACCGACCGACAGGCCGAATGCGTTCGCCAGGTCGCGCAGGGTGAACGGCCCGCGCGTGCGCACCCAGCGGCTCACCAACTGGTTGAGAGCGTCCGGGATCGTGGCCACTTGGGCGGGGATGCCGGGCGGGACAGGGACGCCGAGCCCGTCGCGAAGCAGGGGCGCGTCGAGTGATTGCGCAAGATGCTCGCGGCCGCCGATGCGGACGACCATGACTCGTTTACCCAGGCTTTCTTCGAGCCCCGGTAGCGGCACCGAAGTATAGGTGGCCAGCTCATCGACGGGTACGGGGCCGACGATGCGCAGCGTGTCCGCGAACTGCTCGGAGGTGTCCGCCTTGCCGACGCGGCGGAGGGAGGCGTCGACCTCTGCGATGACATCAGCGTCGAGAAGCTCTCTTAGCTCCACGGTGCCCAGCAATTTAGCTAGCAGCGACGGGTCGAGCGAGAGGGCCGCAGCGCGCTTTTCCGCCAGCGGAGTGTCGCCTTCGTACATGAACGCGCCGGTGTAGTTGAACAGCAACGACGAGGCGAAGGGGCTCGGCTGGTCCGTGGTCACCTCAGCGACGCGGATGCGGCGGGTAGCCAGCTGGCGCATCACGTCCTGCAGCGCCGGCAAATCGTAGACATCTTGTAGGCACTCGCGGACTGTCTCGAGGATGATCGGGAAGGACGGGTAGTTGCGGGCGACGTCGAGAAGCTGCTCGGAGCGCTGACGCTGCTGCCACAACGGCGCGCGTTTGCCCGGGTTGCGGCGCGGCAGAAGCAGTGCGCGGGCGGCGCACTCGCGGAAACGGGACGCGAAGAGCGCGGAGTTGCCCACCTGCTCAGTCACGATGTCCGCGATCTCGTCTGCGTCGAAGCCGAACACTGACGCATCCGGCTCCTTCTCGCCCTGCGGCAGGCGCAGCACAATGCCGTCATCACCCGCGACAGCCTGGGCATCCATACCGGTCTCCTGCGCCACGCGCCACCCCGTCGCCAACGCCCACGCGGCATTGACCCCTTTGCCGAACGGGGTGTGCAGCACGACCCGCCAGTCCCCCACCTCATCCGTGAAGCGTTCGAGGACCAGCGTTTTCTCATCAGGGATGATGCCAGTCGCTTCCTCCTGCTCGTCGAGGTATTTCAGGAGGTTGTCGCGGGCGTACGCATCCAGGCTCGGGTCGATCTCACCGCCGCTTTTCGCTTCTCGACGAAACTCGCCAAGCGCAAGACCCAATTCATACGGCCGGCCCAAACTGTCGCCGGACCAGAACGGCAAGCGGCCGGTGTGGCCCGGCGCGGGGCTGACCTGGACCTGATCGCGCGTGATGTTCTCGATCCGCCAACTGGAAGCACCAAGCGTGAACACGTCGCCGACGCGGGACTCATAGACCATCTCCTCATCGAGCTCCCCGACGCGGCGCGGTCCTCTTCCTCCGTCTTGATCGCTTGCGATCAAGAACACGCCGAACATCCCCCGGTCTGGAATCGTGCCGGCGTTGGTGACAGCAACGCGCTGCGCGCCGGGGCGGGCTTTGAGGGTGGTGCCGTCAAGAATCGCCCTGGGCCTAAGCTCCGCGAAGTCGGTGGAGGGGTAGACGCCGACAACGAGGTCGATCACCGCATTGAAAACCTCGCGGGCCAAGTCGCGGTACGGCCAGGCGCGGGTGACGGTCTCGTACCAGTCGTCGACTTCGAGGTCCTCCACCGCGACAGCGGCGACGGTCTGCTGTGCGAGCACGTCAAGCGGGCTTTTCGGGGTGTGCAGCTCCTCGATCAGGCCCTCACGCATACGGGGCACGGTCACCGCTGTTTGGACGAGGTCGGAGCGGTGCTTCGGATAGAACGAGCCCTCTGACACGGCTCCGACGGAGTGCCCGGCGCGGCCCACACGCTGCAGGCCCGAGGCCACCGACGGCGGGGATTCAACCTGCACGACCAGGTCCACCGCACCCATGTCGATGCCGAGCTCGAGCGAACTCGTAGACACCACTGCCTTGAGGGTGCCTTCCTTCAGGGCAGTCTCCGTGGTCACGCGCTCTTCTTTGGACACGCTGCCGTGGTGGGCGCGGGCGATCACTGGCGCGGCTTTGCCTGCCAAGTCGGTCGCCTTCATCAGTTGCGCTGGTGGGCACCGAAGTTCCGGGCTGAGTGCTTCCGGGTCGTGCTCCGCCGCCCAGATCTCGTTGAGGCGGCTGGTCAGGCGCTCCGCGGTCCGGCGCGCGTTGACGAACACGATCGTCGAGCGATGCGCCATGATCTCCCGGTACAACTGCGCCTCGATGTGCGGCCAGATGGACGATTGGCCCGGAGTTGGCGGCGGGGCGAGGTCCCTCTTCTCTTCGGGCCCGTCCAAGTTGAAGTCGAGGACATCGTCGGAAATGGACGAGGTGTCGATCACCGCCTCCCCGATCGGCGAGCCCTCCTCCGGCACGGGCAGGTCGCTCATGTCCTCGACGGGCACGTGGACGTCGAGCTGCCATCTCTTTTCCGCCGGCGGGTTCACGATCGAGGTGCGCTCGCCCAAGAAATTCGCCACCGCGTCGAGCGGCCGAACGGTGGCCGAGAGACCGATGCGCTGGAAATTCCCGGCAAGGCGGCGCAGGCGCTCTAGCGACAGCGCCAAGTGGACGCCGCGTTTCGTGCCTGCCAGGGCGTGGATTTCATCGATGACCACGGTATCGACGGTTTTCAGAATCCCCGCCGACTTGCTGGTCAGCATCAAGTACAGGCTTTCCGGCGTGGTGATGAGAATGTCCGGGGGTTTGCGGGCCTGCCGGTTGCGTTCCGCCTGTGGCGTGTCGCCGGAGCGCACAGCCACGGAGACATCCGGCATGTCCAGCTCCATGCGCTGCGCCACACGGGCAATCCCGGTCAGGGGTGCGCGGAGGTTATTCTCGACATCCACGCCGAGGGCTTTGAGCGGGGAGATGTAGAGCACCCGCACGCCCTCGCGCGTTCCCGTGGTGGTGCGCTGGAGCGCCGCATTGTCGTCGAAATGCAGGGCTTGCTGGCCGGAACGCTGCACCATCGCATTGAGCGACCAGAGGAAAGCCGCGAGCGTCTTACCGGAACCCGTCGGGGCGACAACGAGGGTGTTCTCCCCCTCCGAGATCGATTTCCACGCCTGCTCCTGCACCGGAGTCGGCGCGGCGAAGACCTCCTCGAACCACGTGGCCACCTGCGGGTGGAAGCGGTCGAGAATGCGACCGGAATCCCCGCTCACAAATCGGTCGAAAGGTCTGTCAGGCACGCTTTCACCCTAACCGGCCGGAACATAACACTTAACTTCCCACATGTGTGATGTTAAGTGGGAAGCTTCATGGGAAGCCAAGACCAAACGATCCTCTACCAGCGGAAACTCAACATAACACCCAACTTCCCACAAGTGTTATGTTATGTGGGAAGTTAAGTGTTATGTTGCGCTGCAGAAGCAGTCGCCCACAGCGCACGAGGACACCGCGCACGCGGTAAGGTCTAGGCCATGACGGCAACGTACTCGGACTCACGGTTGACTAACCTCATTGCGCTTGGCACCGGCGAAATCCTCAAGGGCATCCGCGGTGTGGGCCTACTGCGCGGCCGCGAGTTGGGGGAGGCAGGCGACGATCTCGCCCAGAACTGGATCGCACGTGTGCTGGCGCAGCACCGCCCAGATGACGGATTCTTGTCCGAGGAGGCGGTCGACGATCTGGCCCGCCTGGACAACCCGCGTGTGTGGATCGTGGATCCGCTGGACGGCACGAAGGAATTCGCCACCGGCCGCCAGGACTGGGCGGTGCACATCGCACTCGTCGAAAATGGCGTTCCCACCCACGCCGCCGTGGGCCTGCCGGACCTCGGCGTGGTGTTCAAGTCCTCCGACGTGCGCCACGTCGAAGGTCCGCTGTCCCGCAAGATCGCACTGTCGCACAACCGCCCGCCGGCAGTGGCGAAGTACGTGGCCGAGAAGATGGACTTCGAGGCAGTCGGCATCGGCTCGGCCGGCGCGAAGGCCATGCACGTGCTGCTCGGCGACTACGACGCCTACATTCACGCCGGCGGCCAGTACGAGTGGGACCAGGCTGCCCCAGTGGGCGTGGCAAAGGCAGCGGGCCTCCACGCCACGCGCCTGGACGGCACCGAGGTGCGCTTCAACAACGAGGACACCTACATCCCCGACCTGCTGATCTGCCGCCCGGAGCTCGCCGATGAAATTCTCGAGCATGCCGCAGCGTATAAGGAAGAGCACGGCAGCTACGAAGGCATCGCCAAATAGCTGCACCAGACCGCACGACCCCCGCAAAGAGTGAGTGAATGACTGGGACTATCCCCACCCCGTACGAGGACCTGCTGCGCGAAATCCTCGAGACCGGAACGCCGAAGTCCGATCGCACTGGCACCGGCACGATCAGCGTGTTCGGCAAGCAGCTGCGCTACGATCTCTCTGATTCTTTCCCGCTGCTGACCACGAAGAAGGTCTACTTCAAAGGCGTCGTCGGTGAGCTGCTCTGGTTCCTCAAAGGCGACTCGAATGTCCGCTGGCTGCAGGAGAACAATATTCGGATCTGGAACGAGTGGGCTGACGCCAATGGCGAGCTGGGCCCGGTCTACGGCGTGCAGTGGCGTTCCTGGCCCACCCCGGATGGCCAGCACATCGATCAGATCCAGAATGCGCTCGATTTGCTTAAACAAGACCCGGAATCGCGCCGCAACGTCGTTTCCGCGTGGAATGTCTCGGAACTGGACAAGATGGCGCTCATGCCCTGTCACCTGCTTTTCCAGCTCTATGTCGCCGATGGCAAGCTGTCCATGCAGGTCTACCAGCGTTCGGCAGACATGTTCCTGGGCGTCCCGTTCAATATCGCGTCCTATTCGCTTCTGACCCACATGTTCGCTCAGCAAGCGGGTCTTGAGGTCGGCGAGCTGATTTGGACGGGCGGCGACTGCCACATCTACAACGACCACATTGAACAGGTCAAAGAGCAGCTTTCGCGTGAGCCGCGCCCGTACCCGCAGCTTGAGCTCACCAAGGCGGAGTCCATCTTCGACTACGGCTTCGACGACATCACGGTCGCAGGCTACGACCCTCACCCGACGATCGCGGCGAAGGTCTCGGTGTAGCGGTGCTCGGCGCAATCTGGGCTCAGTCCGTCGACCGCATCATCGGCAACGGCGCGGGCATGCCGTGGCACCTGCCGGAGGACCTCAAGCATTTCAAGGAGACCACGCTCGGCAACCCCGTCATCATGGGCCGCCGCACGTGGGAATCCCTCCCGTTCAAACCTCTGCCGAGCCGCACGAACATCATCATCTCCTCGCGTGAAGCGGACACGTGGTCGAAAGGCGCGTACGTCTACCGCGACCTACCCGACGTGGACACCGACGCGTGGATCATCGGCGGGGCGCAACTCTACGAAGCCACGCTCGACGAGGTCGACGTCATCGAGCGCACGCTTATCGACGTCTCCCTTTCCCCTCATCTCCCCCACGATGCCGTGTACGCCCCGCGGATCAGTGAGGACTTCGAGCTGACCAGCGAAACCGACTGGTTCGCCTCGGAGCGCGGCCGCGTGACCATCGAGGGCGTGGAGAAATCTCCCCTCCGCTACCGCTTCCAACGATTCAAACGAAAGGCTCAATAACGTTGGCTACCACCCCTGAGACAACGTCCCCCGTCACCGTCTTCGCCACTTCCTGGTGCCCGTTTTGCACCAGGCTGCTCGCGGACCTGCGCTCCGCCGATGCCCCGCACGAGATCGTCGACGTCGAAGCCCCCGGCAACGAGGACGCCTCCGCCTGGGTCGAGTCCGTCAACAACGGCAACCGCGTCGTGCCCACCGTCCTCTATTCCGACGGCACCCACGCCACCAACCCACCCGCCGGCGAGGTGCTGGCGAAGATCGCCGAGCTGAACTAGCCCCCAGGCTGCAATTTTCAACGCCCACTCAAGCTCGTATTTTGCAAAATACGGGCTTTTTGAAAAATAGATGCTTAAGCTGGCACCCTAGATTGCAATCGTCCATCCTGGGAAAACAACACTACGCAAGCCTATATGCAGCTAAAAAGGTCTTCCACAGTCACGGCTTCGGCCCGAGAAACGGGATGGTTCGTCAAGATAAGAGTTTCTTGATGCCTTCGGAGAGGATCTCTTGTGGGCTAATGTGGTGCGCCGCGTGGAGGCGCGCATAAGCCGGGGCTTGTTCGGGGTCGATGGCAACACGCTTTTCGTCGGGTGCCATGGGAGCAGTCAGAGAGGCGCCGATTACTAGGTTTGACAACCGGTAGGCAGTTCCCAACGGGTCCGGGACTCCCTCTCGCTCGAGGAGGACGCACATGCGCTCAGAAAACTCCAGGTAAGCAGGGCCCCTGGGCGCGCGCATCCCAATGACCTGACCTGCCCACCGGTGGGTCGTGAGGTGTGTGAAGAAATCTTGCATCAGGGTGGGCAGGTCGGAGGTACGGATCGAGTCCGACATCACGGGGTCGTCTGCAAGCGCTGTATCGAGGGCGAGGTCGAATAGGTCATCGACTGACTCCACACGGGAGTACAGGCTGGCTGGAGCGACGCCCACTTGTTGAGCCACAGCTCTCATGGTGAGCGCCCTCAGCCCACCTTCGTCCAGCAACCTCGCTGATGCTCTTGCAATTTCCGCAATATCCACGGCGCGGAGACGCTGAACAGGTTTTCGGTGTTCCCAGTAACTCACCCCACCAGCCTAACCAAACATGCACCTATCCAAACTATGTTAGTTTTGGCATATGTTGGATGCCACAAACCTCCCGATCACCTTTGAGAACACTCGCCTACGCCCTCTCTCCGAACTAGATGCAGACGCGTATGCAGCCGGCAGCAAAGATGAAGCTGTTCGGCGCTTCGCCCACCTGCCCGAACCCGACTACACCCCCGAGTCCGTGCGACGGATGATCCGTGAGGAGGTCGCGACGGGCCTCTCGTCCGGCACGTTGGCCGCCCTCACACTTGCCGACGCTGAGACCGACCGGTTCGTGGGTTCCGTGGTTCTCTTTGACATCAGCCCCGCGGCTGCCGAGGTTGGGTTCTGGATTCATCCCGATGCACGAGGGGATGGACATGCCCGTCGGGGCTTGGAGCTGGCATCACGCTTCGCGCGCAGCAGTGGGCTTCAAACCTTGACGGCACGCACGCTTCCGGAGAACACGGCCTCCCAACGCTGCTTGACGACGGCGGGCTTCCGCGAGACTGGACAAGATGTAGGAACCACGCCCGCAGGGCATCGCGAGGAGTTGATCCATTACCGGCGCAATCTCGTGTCCACACCCACGTGGCCGTTGACGACAGAACGGCTTCGACTCCGCCTGCATGAGACAGACGATGCCGCATGGCTTCACGATTTGTACTCACGACCTGACGTTGCTCGTTACCTGTTGGACGAGCCATGGACTTTGGAAGTCACCCGCGACAATCTCACGGAGCGGCTATCAAAGACTGACCTCGATGGAGAGGCTGCTGCACTTGCACTGGTCATTGAGCATGACGACACCCCTATCGGAGACGTCGCACTGTGGCTCACAGATAAGGAACACCGCCAGGCGGAGATTGGGTGGGTGCTCCACCCCACGCACGGTGGACAAGGCTTTGCCAGCGAAGCCGTCCGCGCGGTACTTGCCCTCGGGTTTGATCAATACCATCTCCACCGCATCACCGCGCAGATGGATGCCCGTAACAGTGGCTCCGCGGCGCTCGCTAAGCGCGTTGGACTCCGGCTCGAAGCTCATCACGTCCAAAACTGGTTCAGCAAGGGCGAATGGACCGACACCCTCGTATACGCGCGACTAGCCTCCGAGAACACGGGCCAATGATTGGGTCGCTGATATGCGCGGGTTTCGGCCCGAACTTCCTTGGTGCCGGTCCCTGCACAACACAAAACACCTCACCTATGCATACAGGTAGAGGAGCTTTCCGTGTTCAGAAGGGACATTCAGTAAACTCCCCAACCTCTAGACTCGCCGCCGCTTCCGCGGCGGCTTACACGTTTTCCACCGCTTCCTTACACACCCCGCAACGACCCCCGTTGAAGTGTCCTGGGTTTAGTTCCGATCGTTTCTAGAGGAGGATTGGATCATGCCTAGGAAGTTCAGTGACGAGTTCA